>NZ_CP054925.1:10045540-10354648 GCF_013364075.1 Amycolatopsis sp. Hca4 | reverse complement strand
GAGCTGGCGGTCGACCCGGCGGCGCGGCGGGTGTGGTGGCAAGGCACCGAGATCACGCTGTCGAAAACCGAGTTCGATCTCCTGGAACTGCTCGTGCGCAACGCCGGGATCGTGCTCGACCGCAGCACGATCTACCAGCGGATCTGGGGCTACGAATTCGGCGCGGACTCCAAGAACCTCGCCGTCTACATCGGCTACCTGCGGCGCAAGCTGGAGCAGGCCGGGGCGAGCGGGCTGATCCACACCGTCCGCGGGGTCGGCTACTCGGTGCGGCCGGCATGAACCTGCGCAGCAAGCTCGCGATCGCCTTCGCCGGGGTCGGCGCGGCCGCGGCGATCCTCGTCGGCGTCTTCAGCTACCAGGCCGCGTCCCAGCGGATCAACGCCGAACTCGACCGGTCTCTGCTCACGACGTCGGCGGAAGTCGCCGCCGGGGCGACGCAGGTCCTCGCCCCGAGCCCGGTCACCCGCGGTCCCGATGACGACGACCACGACGAAGCCCAGCCCATGGTGGCGCAGGCGATCGCCCCGGACGGCAGCACCCGGCCCCTCGGCGGGCGGCCGGTGCGCCTCGACACCGGCGACGACGACCGGGCGCTCGCCGCCACCGGCGCTCTCGGCGACCACCGCTACACGAACTTCACCGCGGGCCGCGACGACTACCGGGTGATCACCGTGGCCCTCGGGCCCGGCCGCGGGGCGATCCAGCTCGGCATCGACGTCGACGAGTCGCGACACGTCCTCAAGGGCCTGGCCGCCCGCATCACCGGCGTCAGCGCCCTGGTGCTGGCCGCCGCGGCACTGGCCGGGTGGCTGCTGGCCCGGCAGATCACCCGACGGCTGGTCCGGCTGACCGACGTCACCGAGCAGGTCAGCGACGGCCGCCTTGACGACGTCGCCGTCCCGACCGGTGGCCGCGACGAGGTCGGCAGGCTCGCAACGTCGTTCGACCGGATGCTGGGCCGGCTCGCCGACGCCCGCGCCGACCAGGAACGCCTGGTCCAGGACGCCGCCCACGAGCTGCGGACTCCCCTGACCAGCCTGCGTACAAACGCCAGCGTCCTGCGCCGGTTCGCCGAGCTCAGCCCGGACTCCCGTGCCCGCCTGCTCGACGACGTCGACGGCGAGACCCGCGAGCTGACCCACCTGGTGGACGAGCTCGTGGACCTGGCCACCCGCCGCTACGAGGCCGAGGAACCGGGGCCGGTCGAGCTGGGCGAGATCGCGGGCCGGGCCGCCGAGCGCGTCCGGCGGCGGTCCGGCCGGGCCGTCACCGTCGAGGCCGGCGCGTCCGCGCTGACCGGGCAGGCGAAGGCGCTGGAGCGGGCGGTGACGAACCTGCTGGAAAACGCCGTGAAGTTCGCGCCCGAGGGTCCGATCGAGGTCGTCGTGCGCGACGGCCGCGTCGAGGTGCTCGACCACGGCCCGGGCATCGGCGACGACGACGTGGCCCGCGTGTTCGACCGCTTCCACCGCGCCGACGGCGCCCGCGGGCTGCCCGGCTCCGGCCTCGGGCTGGCCATCGTGCGGGACATCGCGCTGGCCCACGGCGGGTCCGTCTTCGCCGGGCCGCGCCCCGGCGGCGGCGCCGTGGTCGGGTTCACCGTCGGCGCGGATCTTCTCTTACCGAACTCTCACCCTCGTCACGTCGACGGCTAACCGGGCTTCGGAAGGGTGGACGGCGATCACCCCCGAGGAGTCCGATGTCCGCCACCACGCTCGCCACCCGCCGCCTCGCGCGGCCCACCGTCCGCGTGTGGTGGCGCGACGCGGCCGGGCTCACCGCCTGGGCGAGCGTGCTCTTCGTGGTCGCGCTCTGGGTGTCCGGCCGCGGGGTGCAGGACCTCGGCTCCGACTTCTTCACCTCCGCCGGACGGCTCACCGGCCTGCTGTCGGCGGACCTGCTGCTCCTGCAGCTGCTGCTCATGGCCCGGATCCCGTGGGTGGAACGCAGCTACGGCCAGGACGAGCTGGCCCGGCGGCACCGGATCGCCGGCTTCGCCTCGATCGCGCTGCTGGCCGCGCACCTGGTCCTCATCACCCTCGGCTACGCCGCCACCGACCGTTCCGGGGTGCTGGGCGAAGCCTGGACGCTGGTGACGACCTATCCGGGCATGCTCCTGGCCGCCGCCGGGACCGCCGCGCTGGGTATGGTCGCCGTGACGTCGGTGCGCGCGGCCCGGCGGCGGCTGCGCTACGAGTCCTGGCACCTGCTGCACCTCTACGCCTACCTCGGCGCCGGGCTCGCCCTGCCGCACCAGCTCTGGACCGGCGCCGACTTCACCGCTTCCCCGGTCGCGACGGCGTTCTGGTGGACCGCCTACGCCACGGCCGCGGGCGCCGTGCTCGTGTTCCGCGTCGCGCGGCCGCTGTGGCTCAACGCGCGGCACCGGCTGGTCGTCGAGCAGGTCGTGCCCGAAGGCCGCGGGGTCGTCTCGGTGTACCTGCGCGGCCGGGCCCTCGACCGGCTGCCCGTCGCGGCGGGCCAGTTCTTCGTCTGGCGCTTCGCCGACGGCCCCGGCTGGACGCGAGGCAAGCCGTTCTCGCTGTCGGCCGCCCCCGACGGGTACGGGCTGCGGATCTCGGCGAAGGACCTCGGCCCGGGCAGCCGCCGCCTGGCCACGCTGGCGCCGGGCACGCGGGCGTTCTTCGAAGGACCCTACGGCCGGTTGACCGCCACTGTCCGGAAAGGACGGAAGATCGCCCTGTTCGCGTCCGGGATCGGGATCACGCCGTTGCGCGCGCTGCTGGAGGAACTCCCCTACCGGCCCGGGGAAGCGGTGCTGTTCCAGCGGGCCGGGCGCCAGGCGGACCTGCTGTTCCGCCGGGAGCTCGAAGACCTCGCCGCGAGCCGCGGAATCCGCATCCACTACCTGCTCGGCCGGCGTTCGCGGGACCGGGCGTCCTGGCTGCCCGCCGGGTACGCGCCGGTGCCCGACGAGCAGGTGCTGCGCCACCTCGTCCCCGACATCGCCGACCACGACGTCTACGTCTGCGGGCCCGACGCCTGGACCGGCGCGGTCCTCGGCAGCGCCCGTCGCGCCGGTGTGCCCGCCGACCGCGTCCACTGCGAACGGTTCGCCTGGTAGGAAAGGAGACTTCGATGCGCCGGATCGCCATCGCCGCCGCGGCGACCGTGTCGGTCGTCGTGCTGCTGTTCAGCTACCGGACCAGCACGGACGCCACGCCCGTCGCGACCGGGCGGCCCCAGCCGTCCCGTCCGGCGAGCCCGCCCACCGCCGCCGGCGGCAACGGGACGTTCACCGGCGTCGCCGCCGACACCCGCTACGGCCCGGTCCAGGTCCGGATCACCGTCACCGGCGGCCGCATCACGGCGGCGGACGCCATCGACTACCCGCAGGAGAGCGGCCGTGACGTCCGGATCAACTCCGCGGCCGTGCCGGAGCTGAACCAGGAGACGCTGCAGGCCCAGAGCGCGCAGATCGACACCGTCAGCGGCGCCACCTACACCTCCGAGGGCTACCAGCAGTCCCTGCAGTCGGCGATCGACCAGGCCCACCGGTGACGGCCACGCCCCGGCGATCCTGGACGCGGCCCGTCATGGGCACCCAGGCCAGCCTCCACCTGCGCGGCCGGCGCATCGACTCCACCGCGGGCGTCGAACCGGCCGTGGCGGCGGTCTTCGGGCACCTGCGGGCCGTCGACGAGCTGTTCAGCACCTACCGGCCGGACAGCCAGGTCAGCGCGTTCCGCCGCGGCGAGCTCCCTCGCGAGGACCGGCACCCGTGGCTCACCGAAGTCCTGGCGCTGTGCGACGAAGCGCGCGACCGCACGGACGGCTACTTCGACGCGTGGCTGCCGGGCGGCTTCGACCCGTCCGGGCTGGTGAAGGGCTGGGCTACGGAGAAGGCCACGGCGTGCCTCGCCGGGCTGTGCGGGTTCGACCACTACCTCAACGTCGGCGGCGACATCGCCGCCCGGGTCGGCGTGACGACGGCGCCGCCGTGGCGGGTCGCCGTCGAAGACCCCACGGATCCGGCGGCGTTCCTGGCCATCCTCGACGTGCGCACCGGCGGCGTCGCCACCTCCGGAACGGCCGCTCGCGGCCTCCACATCGTCGACCCGCACACCGGCACCTGCCCCGGTGGGCTCCAGGCCGTCACGGTCACCGGGCCGACGCTCCTGTGGGCCGACGTGTTCGCCACCGCCGCCTTCGCCCGGGGCGGCGAGGACGTCGCGGACTGGGTGGCCGGCCGGGCTCCCGGCTACGAAGTCGCCGCGCTCGCCCGGGCGCCCTGAGGAAGCCCCGCGTCCCTGCCCCCGCATCCCTCCACAAAGGACACCATGACCACCGTCAACGGCCTGCCCGCCCACATCCTGCTCGTGCACGCGATCGTCGTGCTGCTCCCGCTGTCCGCCCTGCTCCTGGTCCTCAGCGCGCTGTGGCCGGCCGCGCGCGCCAAGCTCGCCGGTCCCAACGCGATCCTGTCGGTCCTCGTCGTGATCCTGGTCCCGATCACCACCGACGCGGGCGAATGGCTCGAACGGCGCGTCGCGCGGACCCCGCTGGTGCGCACCCACACCGAGCTCGGCGACACGGCGATCTGGGTGGCGCTCCCAGTGGCCGTGCTGGCCCTGCTGGTGTGGTGGCGCCGCCGGGAAACCGGGCGCTCGGGCCGCACGTTCCTGGCCCCGGCTTCGACGGCGGTCACGGTCGTGGTGGCGGCGCTCTCCATCGCGGCCGCCGGAGCGGCGGTCTTCGACATCTACCGCATCGGCGATTCCGGCGCCCAGGCCACCTGGCAGGGCCAGTTCAGCTCGGCGCCGGCCGCGGGCGACTCGGACGGCTGACCCCGCCGACCGGACGCGCGAGGCGAGACCCGGTGTGCCGCCGCACTCAGGAAGTGCCGCGGACGAGCCACCGGGCCCGCCGCAGCGCGCGGTGCTGGGCCACGCGGACCGCGCCGGCACTGGGCATTTCCAGCAGGCGGGCCGTTTCTTCGGCGGAGTAGCCGAAGGCCAGCCGCAGCACGAGCACCTTCCGGTGCGAGGCGGGAAGCCGCCGCAGCAGCCGGCCCACCCGCCGGTCCCGCTCGAGCCGGGCGAACTCGTCACTCGCGGCCGGGGCCGACCGGGACGTGCGGGTCAGCTGCTCGTCCGCCGACGGCACGAGCTGCTCCCGGCTGTTGTTCCGGGCCCGGTGGCAGTCCGCGACCTTGTGCGCCGCGATGCCGAAGACCCAGGCGAGGAACTTTTCGGGCCCGTACGTGTAATCCGGCAACGCCGACAGCACGGCGACCATGACGTCCTGGGCACAGTCCTCCGCTTCGGTCGCCACGGTCTCGCGGAGCCGCTGGCGGCAGTAGCCGAGCACGATCGGCCGGAGCAGGAGGAACAGGGCTTTGGTCGCCGCCGGGTCGCCGCCCACCGCGTGCCGGACGAGTTCGGTGTCCGGCCGCGGGACGCGCCAGCCGTCGTGGTGCGCCGGTGTTTCCACGTGCTCCCCCCGGGAAATCGCCTTCCCGCGCTCGCCCGGACACTGCCGAGGCGCGGACGGCTCAGTGGATCCGGTACGGCTGGACGACTTCGGTACACCACGTCCCGGGATCGGGCCGGCCCTGCGGAGAGGTCAGGTAGACCTCCCAGGCCGCGCCGGCGAGCTCACCGTCGTGCTCGTGCACCCAGGAAGCCAGTGCGCCGTAAGCGGGTTCCATCGTGTCGTACGACCCCACGTGCACCGTTTCCACGACTGGGCCGGCCGGCAGCGTCGACGGCCGGACACCGTCGGCTGCCTCGATCGCGGTACCGACCGGGAACCCCGCCTCGACGTGGAACCGGCCATCGGGTTCCGGGCGGTAGCGTGCGAAGGGCGGACCGGCGGGCACCCGGCCCTGCGCGCCAGGACACCCGCGATCGTCCCGTAGTGCCGACCGAGCCAGGCCCCGATCTCCGTGACCTCCAGGACCGCCTCGGCCACCGCGGTCGGCTGCTCGTTCCGGTTCCCGGTCTGGATCTCGTAGGTCCGCATCCCGGCAGTGTCGAGGACACCGCCGCGGGGTACGTAGAGTCCTCCGTCCTCCTGCGGCGGGTCGATGGTCCCCGCTCCACCCGCCGCTTCCCGCCGACCGCCCGGCGCCCGTTCGGCTGCGGCCGAGATCCGTACCGATGGTGCCTTTCGGCCCTTCAAGCTCTCCGGGGCCGCCGCGTACCAAGGGGTACGGCCCGTCGCGACGGAGAGGACCACGGCAGTGACACCCCGGATCGAGGTGCTCAGGTGACCGGCGGTGCGGGTACTGCACTCGGCTTCACCGCTGCCGTGCTCGCGGCCGTCCTCGACGGCGCGGCGACCGTCGTGCTGGCGACCGCTTCGCAGCGCACCGGTTCCCCTTGGGCCACGCGCGCCTTGCTCTACGCGACCGGTTTGGCGGTCGACCTCCTGGGCTGGAGCCTGACCGTCTTCGCGCTGCGGTTCCTGCCGGTCTTCGCGGTCCAGTCGCTCGTCGCCACGCAGACCGCGTTCGCCGTGCTCCTGGCGCATGTCGTCCTGCGAGCGGCGTTGCGCGGGGCTGACCTGCTCGGGATCGCCGCCGCCGCGCTCGGGCTGGGACTGGTGGCCGCGGGCGCGGCGAGGGAGACCGGGTGGACCGCCCCGCCGCCGGTCGTCCTCGTCGTCCTGCTGGCGTTGTTCGCGGCCGTGCTCGCCGGCGCGGCCGCCGCGGTCCGGTGGGGCACCGTCGCACGGTCCGTCCTCGCCGGGTGCGCCTACGGCGGCGCGGTGCTCGCGGTTCGCGCCCTCCTGCGGGATCCCGGTGCCACCGCGAGCGTCGACGCGCTCCTCGCACGGCCCCTCACCTTCGTGACCGTCGCCTTCGCCACCGTCGGCGTCGCGGTGTACGCCACCGCACTGCACCTGAGCACCCCCGCCGTCCCGAGTGCGATCGTCACGATGACCGAAGTCGTCTTCCCCGGCTCGCTCGCCATCCTCCTGCTCGGTGACCGCGTGCGGCCCGGCTGGTGGGGCTGGTCGGGGATCGGTCTGGCCGTCGCCGCGGCCGGGGTCACCGTCCTCGTCTTCCGGCAGACGGGCGGGACCGGGGACTGAGCACGGGGCACCGTCACGGGTCCAGGGCGACCACGGCCTCGCCGATGCCGTGGGCGATCACGCGGCGGCCGCCGGCTTCGTCGAGCAGTTCACCGACCGGCACGTTGTCGGCGAGGTAGGTGGCCGTGAACGTGGTGAACCCGTGCGTCACCGCGGCTTCGGCGAGCATGCGGACCAGCGCGGTGGCCAGGCCGGCGCGGCGCCACGCCGGATCCACGACGACGGCGACGTCCGCCACCCCCGGATCGGCGGTGGCCTCGTACCGCGCGACGGCGACCCCGTGCCCGTCCGGAGCACGCGCCACGAGCGCGTAGCGGCGTTCGTAGTCCAGCTCGGTGAGCCGCCGGAGCAATTTCGGCGTCACGCGGGGTGGTGGGCCGCAGAACCGGCGGTACAGCGTTTCCGGATCGGCGTTTTCGATCGCCGCTCCCAGTTCGGCGGCGTCCGCCGGGGTGAGCAGGCCGACCGAAACGACCCGGCCGTCGCCGAGGTGGACGATGGCCGGTTCTTCCTCCGCCGTGCGGTCGCCGTCCGCCATCGCCACCTCCCGGAGCGCCGATCCGGCCACGATGCCACGCGCGGTCACCCCCGTCCAGGTCCGCGGCGCCCCGGCCCGGTCCCGGCAGGCAGAGGACTTTGTTCCCTTTCGGGAAATGTCGGCCGGCGCGATTCTGCGGGCACCGGAAACACACCACGGAAGGGAGTCACCTCATGCAGAAATTCCCGGTGAAATCGGCGCTGGCCGCGGCCGCCGGCGTCGCGCTCACGGGCTTCCTGATCGCGGCCGGCCCGGTCTCGGCCGTCGAAGTGCCGACCACGACCACGTCGCCGGCGACCACCACCTCGCCGACCAAGCCGCCGACCAAGCCGACGGCCACCACCGGCAAGACGACGTCCACCAAGACCATCACCTCGACGCCCAAGACCTCGGCCCGGCCGGTGCCCAAGGGCGGCGTGGAGACCGGGGGCGGCGGCACCGCGCCCGACGGCCCGGACGCATGACTCGTCGGCACTGGGCACACGGTCGCCGGGGCGCGCTGCTCCTGGCGGCCGTGGTCCTCGC
The DNA here is from genome assembly GCF_013364075.1 of Amycolatopsis sp. Hca4. Lineage (GTDB taxonomy): Bacteria > Actinomycetota > Actinomycetes > Mycobacteriales > Pseudonocardiaceae > Amycolatopsis. The sequence continues at coordinate 10,346,523 of NZ_CP054925.1, read as the reverse complement.
CGTGCTGGCCGGCCTGACCGTCGTGCTGACGGCCGGCCGGCCCGACGAGCCGCTGTCCGCCCCCAGTCCCCCGGTTCCCCCGAGCACCGTGCCGGCCGCCACGACCGCGCCGGAGCTGCCGCGGGTGGATCCGGTGGCGGTGGAGGTTCCGCGGATCGGCGCGCAGTCCACGCTCATCCCGCTGGGCCTCAACCCGGACGGTACCCTCGAAGTGCCACCGGTGAGCCGGCCGATGCAGGCCGGCTGGTACGCCTTGGGGCCCACGCCCGGGGAGAGCGGCCCGGCGGTGATCGTCGGCCACGTCGACGGCAACCGGCAGAAGGGGATTTTCTACCGGTTGCGCGAACTCGTCCCGGGCGACCGCGTCCTGGTCACCCGCAAGGACGGCACCACACTCACCTTCGTGGTGTCCCATGTGGACAGGGTCGACAAGGACGAGTTCCCGTCCGGCGCGGTCTACGGGGACACGCCCGATCCCCAGCTCCGCCTGATCACCTGCGGCGGCAGTTTCGACCGGACGGTGCACAGCTACCGGGACAACATCATCGCCTACGCGAAGCTGGCCCCCTGACCGGCTACGCGTACCCGGCGGGCGTGGACACCTCGGCCGGCACGCCACGCCCGGTCACCAGCCGCAGCCGCTGTGCGGCTGACCGACGTCGCCCGCGCAGTCGTCACCCGCGAACAGGACGCCGGCGAGCCCGACCCGGTCTGAGCACGCCGGTTCCCGGCAGCGGTGACGGACCTCGGACACCACGGCCGATGGCTTTGTACTCTCCCGGTCCGCCCCACCGCCGGACGACGGTGGGCGGATCCGGACGAGAGGGAGGGTCATGTCCCGCCATCCAGGAGCCATCGTGCTGACGACCGCGCTGCTGCTCGGCTTTTCCCCCGCGGCGATCGCCGCCTCGGAAGGCAGTCTTTCCGTGCAACCGGCCAGAGGCGCCACCGGAGCCCAGGTCGAAGTCCGGATCGTGTGCCCGGAAGAGCAGCCGTTCCACTTCCGGCCGCTGCTGCCCGTCGAGTCGACGGCGCTGGCCGTCTCGGGAGCCGTCGACCCGCTGCGCTCGACCGCCGACCTGCCCGCGACCGTGCGGACCGTGCCGCCGGGCCGGTACTCGGTGTCGGTGCGCTGCGAAGGCCGCGGTGGCAACGGCCTGATCGCGTACCGCACGCTCACCACCACCTTCACCGTCGTCCCGAAAACCACCGCACCCTCGACGCCGCCGCCGAAGAAGCCGCAGGTTCCGCGGGTGCCCCGAGGAGGCGTCGCGACCGGCGACGGAACATTCTCGGCTATCCGGTGAGCGAAGCCCCGAGCCGGTCCCGCACCGCTCGGACCACCTCGGGGACGGCGGCCCGCACCGCCGGGGTGAGACCGGTCCCGAGGTCCAGATCGGCCGCCTCGACCGCGTACACGACCAGCTCCTCCGGGACCCGGCCGAGCGCCGCGCCGAGCCGGACCGCGTCCGGAATGCCCAGTGCGTGGGAGCTCGCCGAGCTCACCCGAGGTGGCCAGCCATCCACAGTGGACGTCCAGACGCGACCCGGCGTCGAGGGCTCGCAGAGCACGGCGTCGACGACCACCGCCGTGTCCACGTCGGACCAGGCGTCGAGCAGGGCCGCCGGTTCGCCGTCGCACAGGACGGTGCGGACACCGGGGATCGGGTCCGCGTCGAGCGCGGCCAGCACCGCCACCGCGACGCCGTCGTCACGCCGGTACTCGTTGCCCACGCCGATCACCACCGCCCGGGTCACCGGCCCTCCCAGGTGATGTCCAGGAAGTGCGCGGCGCACGAGATGCACGGATCGTAGTTGCGGATCGTGCGTTCGGCCAGCGTGGTCAGCTCGGCGTCGCCGAGGTCGAGGTGGTCCTCGACGACCCGCCGCAGGTCGGCTTCGATCGCGGCCTGGTTCTGCGACGTCGGCGGGACGATGGTCGCGGTGCGGACCAGGCCGTCCGCACCGAGTTCGTAGCGGTGGTACAGGGTGCCTCGCGGGGCTTCGCTGATCCCGTGGCCGGTTCCGGCGCGCGGCGGCACCTCCACGAAGGCCCGCGGCGGACGTTCCCACGCCTCGATGATCCGCAGCGCTTCCTCGATCGCGTACACGATTTCGACACCGCGGACGAGGATGCTGCGGAACGGGTTGCGGCACGCCGGCCCCAATCCCGCCTCGGCCGCGGCCTGCCGCGCGGTCTCCGACAGCTGCGCCGAGTTGAGGGTGTACCGCGCGAGAGGCCCGGTCAGGTAGCGGTGGCCGCCGAGCGACGCGTGCAGCGCCGTGGAGTGCGGGACATGCGTTTCGACGACGTGGTCCGGGAATTCCTGCGGCGTGAACGCGAGGCCCGAGGCAGTGTGCAGGCTGCCGTCGGCGATGGCGTAGCGGCCCGGCTCGGACGCGGCCAGCAGGTCGTGGTCCAGTTCGACGTCGGGAAATTCGAACCCGGCCGTCCACCGCACGGTCGCGAGGGCGTCGTCGAGGGCCCGCCGCAGCGTCTCGTCGAGCGGGCGGAGGTCCGCCCGGGTGGGCAGCGAGTAGAACCCGCCGACCCGGACGTTGACCGGGTGGATCGCCCGGCCGCCGATGGTCTCCAGCAGCGTGTTCCCGGCCTTCTTCAGGGCCAGGCCGCGTTCGACGACGTCGCGGTGCCGGGTGGCGAGGCTGATCGCGTCCGGGTGGCCGAGGAAGTCCGGAGCGTGCAGCAGGTAGATGTGCAAGGCGTGACTGGAAATCCATTCGCCGCAGTAGAGCAGCCGCCGCGCCTCGGCGATCCCGGGGTCGAGGGTGACGCCGCAGGCGTCTTCGATCGCGTTGCACGCGCTCGTCTGGTAGGCCACCGGGCAGATGCCGCAGATGCGGGCGGTGATGTCCGGAGGTTCGGTGTGCGCCCGCCCGCGCAGGAACGCCTCGAAGAACCGCGGCGGCTCGTAGATGTTCAGCTCGGCCCGTTCGACCCGCCCGTCGGCGATCTGCACGCGCAACGCGCCTTCGCCCTCGACGCGGGCCAGCGAGCTGACCTTCAGCTGCCGGCTGCGGTGGCTCACGGTTCCTCCCGGCGCGTTTCCGTGACGGTGAAGGTGCTGAAGACCCGGTCGACGTCGGCCTCGCTCATCCCACGTGACCGCAGCAGCGGGATCAGCACCGGGGTGTTGGGTTTCGCCATCGGCCCGAAGCAGCCGAAACAGCCGCGGTGGACGCCCGGGCAGAGCGCACCGCACCCCGCGCGGGTGACCGGGCCGAGGCACGGCGTGCCGTCGGCGACCAGCAGGCAGGTGAGCCCGCGGCGCTTGCAGTCGGTGCAGACGCTGGTGTCCGGCAGGTCCGGCGCACGCCCGGCGAGCAGCGCGGTGATCGTGCCGAGCAGCTGGCCGCGGTCGATCGGGCAGCCGTGCAGCTCGTGGTCCACCCGGACGTGGGCGGCCACCGGCGTCGACGTCGCCAGCGTGTCGATGTACTCCGGGTGCGCGTAGACGATCGAGGCGAACTCCCGGACGTCGGCGAAGTTCCGCAGGGCTTGGACACCTCCCGCCGTCGCGCAGGCCCCGATCGTGACCAGCACCTTCGAAGCGGCCCGGACCTCCCGGATGCGCCGCAGGTCGGCCGGGGTGGTGATCGATCCTTCGACGAGCGACACGTCGTACGGTCCGGGCACCACGGTGCCGGACGCTTCGAGGAAGTGCGCGATGCGCACCTTCCCGGCCAGCTCCAGCAGTTCGTCCTCGCAGTCGAGCAGGCTCAGCTGGCAGCCGTCGCAGGAGGCGAACTTCCAGACGGCGAGGGTCGGCGTCGTCATCACAGCTCCTTCACGGCGAGCAGCGGACCGGCGACGGTGTAGTCGACGACCGGGCCGTCCCGGCAGACCAGCAGCGGCCCGAGCTGGCAGTGGCCGCACAGGCCGATACCGCACTTCATCGCGCGTTCCAGGGAAACGCGGATCGCCGCCGCGGGGACTTCCTTCGCCAGCAGGATTTCCGCGCACGCACGCATCATCGGTTCCGGGCCGCAGAGGAACGCGCGCGTGGCCGCCGGGTCGAGCTCCAGGGCCGACAGCGGCTCGGTCACGAAGCCGACCGGTCCGGTCCAGCCCTCGGCCGGGCGGTCGACCGTCCGCAGCACCTCGACGTCGTGCCGCCGCGCCCAGGCGGCCAGCTCGTGCGGGAACAGGAACTCCGCCGGGGTCCGGGCCCCGGCCACGACGACCAGCCGGCGGTACCGGACCCGGTCGGCGAGCACCGCGGTGAGCACCGGCCGCAACGGGCACAGCCCGGCACCGCCGGCGACGATCACGACGTCGTGCCCGGCCGCGTCCTCGACGTCCCAGCTGGTGCCGTACGGGCCACGTACGCCGACCACCCGGCCCGGGGTGAGGTCGTGCAGCGCCCGGCTGACCGCACCGACGGCGCGGATGGTGTGCATCGGCCCGGGTCCGCTGACCGAGATCGCCACCTCGCCGATCCCCGGGGCGTACAGCATCATGAACTGCCCGAGCCGCGCTTCCGGCACCGGCTCGCCGACCGGCTCCAGCCGCACCGTCACCGAGTCGGCGGTCTCCACGACCCGCCCGGCGACCCGGTACGGCACCGGCACCATCGCTTCGGCCGTCACGAGCAGCCCCCGGCCAGCTTCGCCGCTTCCTCGGTGATGTCGATCCCCGCCGGGCACCAGGCGATGCACCGGCCGCAGCCGACGCAGCCGGACATCCCGAACTGCTCGTGCCAGGTGCCGAGCTTGTGGCTGAACCACTGCCGGTAGCGGCTCGCCCCGGACGTCCGGACACTGCCGCCGTGCACGTACGAGAAATCGAGTTCGAAGCACGACGCCCAGCGCTGGTGGCGTTCGGCGTGTTCGCCGGACAGGTCGGTGACGTCCTCGGTGGTGGTGCAGAAGCACGTCGGGCAGACCATGGTGCAGTTGGCGCAGGTGAGGCAGCGGCTCGCGACCTCTTCCCACAGCGGGGACTCGCGGCTTTCCCGGATCACCGACGGCAGGTCGACGGCGGGCATCACCCGGCCCATCCGGTCCGCCGCGGCGGCGACGGCTTCGCGGGCCGCGCGGACTTCGGCACCGCGGGCCGGTTGCGTACCGACCTGGGCCAGCAGGCGGGCGCCGTCCGGGCTGCCGACGTCGACGATGAAGCGGTGCCCGTCCCCGTCGATGCGCTCGGTGAGGGCCAGGTCGTACCCGGGGCCGGCCGCGGGGCCGGTGCCCATGGAGGCACAGAAGCAGACTTCGCCCGGCTCGGTGCAGTTGGCGGCGACGACGAACAGTTCGGCGCGGCGTCGCCGGTACGAGCCGTCGGGGTGCGCGCCGCCGCCGAGCACGCGGTCGAGGACGGCGATCGCGGCGAGGTCGCACCCGCGTACCCCGAGGAAGGCGTAGCGCGTCCGGTCGGGTTCCCCGGCGGTGAACCGGCCGTCCGCGGTGGCTTCGAGAAGTTTGCGGCGCGGCGGGTGGAGGTACCGTTTCCACCCTTGCGGGCCCGCCGAATGCCCGAACACGGCGCGGTCTTCGCGCCGCCGGAGCCGGTAGCGGCCCGGTCCCGTGGTGACGCCCCACCCCGCCGGGAGCTGCTCGGCCGAGTCAAGCTCGGCGAGCACGATCGCGTCGTCGCGCACGGTCGGCCCGATCACCCGGTAGCCGTCGCGGATCAGGGCGTCCACCAGCCCGCCGAGTCCCGCCAGGTCGATCGTCACCGTGCCGTCGCTCGTCATCGGACCTCCCGGGGGCCACTGAACCGGCGGCGCCGGCGACGGGCCTAGGGCCGAAGGTCATCGCCACGGGTACTTCGTGCTCTGTCGGCCGGGCGGCCCGGCGGGAACCGTGGTGCCCCGGGACGCGGGAGGCGGCATGGCGGAGACACCGGACGGTGACCGGCTGCGGATCGACGTGCGCGGGACCGTGCAGGGCGTCGGCTTCCGGCCGTTCGTCCACCGCCTGGCCACCGAACTCGGCGTGGGCGGGGACGTGCGCAACGCCGGCGGCCACGTCGTGATCCGCGCGGCGGGTGGCCGGGTGGCCGACTTCGTCGCCGGACTCACCGCAGCCGCGCCCCCGCAGTCCCGAGTGACCGGCATCGACGTCACCGTGCTGACGGACCGGGTGACGCTCGGCCCCGGCTTCCGCGTCGCCGCCAGTGTCGAAGGCCGCGGGGGTGAGGTCCCGCCGGACCTGGCGACCTGCGTCGAGTGCGTCCGCGAACTGTTCGACCCGGCCGACCGCCGCTACCGCTACCCGTTCCTCACCTGCACCGCCTGCGGACCGCGCGCGACCATCCTCGGGCGGCTGCCCTACGACCGCGCGCGGACGGCGATGCGCGCGTTCCCGCTGTGCGCGGCGTGCGAAGCCGAGTACCGGAACCCGGCGGACCGGCGGTTCCACGCCGAACCCATCGCCTGCCCCGCGTGCGGGCCCCGGCTGCGCTGGGCGCCCGGCGTCCACGGCGAAGACGCCCTCGCCGCCGCCTGCGCCGTCGTGGCGGGCGGCGGGATCGCCGCGGTCAAGGGGCTCGGCGGCTACCAGCTGGTCTGCGATGCCGCCGACGAGTCCGCGGTGCACCGGCTCCGGCGCGTCAAAGACCGGCCCGCGAAGCCACTCGCCGTGCTGGCTCGCAGCCTCGCCGAAGCCCGCGTTCTGTCCGAAGTGGACGAGCACGCCGCCGTCGTGCTCACTTCGGCCGAGGCACCGATCGTCCTGCTCCCCCGCCGCCCCGGCGCACCGCTGGCCGAAGGCATCGCACCCGGACTGGCCGAGATCGGCGTGTTCCTCCCGACCACCCCGCTGCACCACCTGCTGCTGGCCGGGCTCCGGCGCCCCCTGGTCGTCACGAGCGGCAACCGCGCGGGTGGCCCGATGGTCGTCGACGACGCGGAAGCGCTCGTCACCCTGGGACCGGTGACCGACGGCGTCCTCGGTCACGACCGGCCGATCTGGTGCCGCTCCGACGACTCCGTCGTGCGGGCACGGCACGGCCGGACCACGACGATCCGGCGGGCGCGCGGGTACGCGCCGGCGCCGTTGCCGCTGCCGTTCGCCGCCCCGGAACCGCTGCTCGCTCTCGGCGCGCAGCTCAAGCACACCTGCGCGCTCGCTCGCGACGGGCTGGCCCACCTCGGGCCGCACACCGGTGACCTCGAGGAGGCCCGGACGCTCGCCGCCTTCGAACGCACCGCCGCGGACCTCGCCCGCTGGCTCGACGCCGAGCCGGCGTGGTGCGCCCACGACTTGCACCCGGGCTACCTGTCCACCCAGTACGCCCGGCGCTGGCCCGCCGGGCGCCGGATCGGCGTGCAGCACCACCACGCCCACGTCGCCGCCACCGCCGCGGAACACGGCGTCTCGACGCCGTTCGTCGGGGTGGCGCTCGACGGGCTCGGGCTCGGCGACGACGGAACGCTCTGGGGTGGTGAGGTGCTCCTCGCCGGCTACCGGGAGTTCCGGCGGTTCGCCCGGTTCGCCACCGCCCCGCTGCCGGGTGGCACGGCCGCGGTGCGCCGTCCGGCCCGCATGGCGCTGGGGTACCTCTACGGGGCCGAATCGTTCGGCGACCCGGTGCCCGAGCACCTCGCCGGCGCCCTGCTGTCCCGAGTGGACAGTCAGGAGCACACCGTTGTCCGCACCATGATCGCGCGAAACCTCAACTGTCCGCGGGCCTCCAGCGCCGGGCGGCTCTTCGACGCCGTCAGCGCCTTGCTCGGCCTGTGCGACGACAACAGCTACGAAGGCGAAGCGGCCGTCCACCTGGAGGCGGCGGCCATGCGGTACGACACGCAGAAGGCCCTCGAATGGGAGCTGCACGAGCGGGACGGCCTGTGGGTGTACGACCCCGTCCCCACGCTCCGCGACGCCCTGCGGTCCGCGGCGGACGCCCCGGCCGGGGAGGTGGCCGCGCGGTTCCACCGCACGATCGCCGAGGTCGTCGTCACGCTCGCGGTGAAGGCCGCCCGCGCCTCGGGCACCGACGTCGTCTGCCTCGGCGGCGGAGTCTTCCAGAACAGCTTGCTCACCGCGGGTGTGGTCGACGGGCTCGCCGCCGCGGGTTTGCGGCCGCTGCTGGGCGAACGCGTTCCGGTGAACGACGGCGGCATCAGCTACGGCCAGGCGGCGATCGCCTGCGCCCGGATCACCGGGAGGTGAGCGCGGTGTGCCTCGGCGTGCCCGGGCGGATCGTCGCCCTGACCGGCGCCCCGGACCTGCGGATGGGCACCGTCGACTTCGACGGCGTCCGGCGGCCGGTGTGCCTCGCCTACACGCCCGAAGCCGAGGTGGGCGACTACGTGATCGTGCACGTCGGCTTCGCGATCAGCCAGGTCGACGAGGTCGAGGCCGCCCGGACGCTGGAGGTGCTCCGCGCGATCCCCGACGCACTGGCCGGCGAGCTGGGTCCGGAGTTCGCGCAGTGAAGTACCTCGACGAGTACCGCGATCCCGTCCTGGCCCGCCGGTTGCTGTCCGAGCTGCGGGCGACGGCCACCCGGCCGTGGGCGATCATGGAGGTCTGCGGCGGCCAGACGCACACGCTCGTCCGCCAGGGCATCGACGAGCTGCTGCCGGCCGGCATCCGGATGATCCACGGCCCCGGCTGCCCGGTCTGCGTCACCCCGCTGGCCACGATCGACGCGGCGGTCGCCATCGCGGCCCGCCCGGACGTGATCTTCACCAGTTACGGCGACATGCTCCGCGTGCCCGGCACCGCGGGAGACCTGCTCGGCGTGAAGGCCCGCGGCGGCGACGTCCGGGTCGTGTACACCCCGCTCGACGCGGTCCGGATCGCCCGCGAGCACCCGGACCGGCAGGTCGTCTTCTTCGCCGTCGGGTTCGAGACCACCGCGCCGGCCAACGCCATGGCCGTGCTGCACGCGGCCGCCACCGGCCTGCGGAACTTCTCCGTGCTGGTGAGCCACGTCCTGGTGCCGCCCGCGATCACCGCGATCCTGGACGCACCCGACAACCAGGTGCAGGCCTTCCTCGCCGCCGGCCACGTCTGCGCCGTGATGGGCTGGACCGAGTACGAACCGATCGCGCGGTGCTACGGAGTTCCCGTCGTGGTCACCGGGTTCGAACCGCTGGACCTGCTCGAAGGCATCGTCATGGCGGTCCGGCAGCTGGAAGCCGGCCGTGCCGCGGTGGAGAACCAATACGCGCGAGCCGTCCGGCGGGACGGCAACACCGCCGCACAGCAGGCCGTGCGCCGAGTCTTCCGGGTCAGCGAACGGACCTGGCGCGGGATCGGCCCGATCCCGGCGAGCGGGCTGGCGCTCACGGCCGAGTTCGCCGCTTTCGACGCCGAAGCGCGCTTCCCGGCCGGCGGGACACCCGCCGTCGAGCACCCGGACTGCATTGCCGGGCGGATCCTGCGGGGAATCGCCGTTCCCACCGACTGCCCGGCCTACGGCACCCGCTGCACCCCGCTCAGCCCGCTGGGCGCGCCGATGGTGTCGACCGAAGGCACGTGCGCGGCGTTCCACCACGCGGGTCGCCGGAAACCCCCTGTGGAGGCACGATGACGACCATCGATCCCGAGCAGCTCACCTGCCCGCTCCCCGGGGCCGAGACCGAACGCGTCCTGCTCGGCCACGGCTCCGGTGGCCGGCTGATGGCCGACCTGCTCACCACCGTGATCACCGGCGAGCTGGGCGAGCGCGGCCCGCTCGAGGACGCCGCGCTGGTCGGCGCCGACCTGGTGGTCAGCACGGACGGCTTCGTGGTCACGCCCCGCTTCTTCCCGGGCGGCGACATCGGCTCGCTGGCGGTGTACGGCACGGTCAACGACCTCGCCATGCGCGGCGCCCGGCCGGTCGCGCTGACGCTGGCGTACGTGCTCGAAGAAGGCCTGCCGCTCGCCGAACTGCGCGAGATCACGGCCTCGGTGGCCGCCGCGGCGCGGGAGTGCGGCGTGCGCGTCGTCACCGGCGACACGAAGGTGGTCGGCCGCGGCGCCGCCGACGGCTGTTACCTCACCACCACCGGCATCGGCAGGCGGCTGCCGTCCGCGACCCCGACGGCGGCGGGCGGTGTGCCCGGCGACGTCGTCCTGCTGTCCGGCCCGATCGGCGCCCACGGGACGGCGATCCTCAGCGTCCGCGAAGGCCTCGGTTTCGAAGCGGACATCCGTTCGGACAGCCGCCCGCTGCACCGGCTCGTCGCGGCGATGGTCGAAGCGGGCGGCCACGAGGTCCACGCGCTGCGCGACCCGACGCGCGGCGGTCTCGCCTCGGCGCTGAACGAACTCGCCGAAGCCTCGGACGTGACAGTGGAGATCGACGAGCCCGGGCTGCCGGTGCCGGCCGCGGTGGCCTCGGCGTGCGAGCTGCTCGGCCTTGACCCCCTGCACGTGGCCAACGAGGGCTGCCTGGTCGCCTTCGTCGCCCCGGCGGCCGCCGACGCCGTGCTGGCGGCGATGCACGCGGACCCGGCCGGCCGCGAAGCGCGGGCGATCGGCACGGTCGGGCCGCCCGGCGGCCCGGCCCGGGTCGTCGCCCGCACCCTCGTGGGCTCGACGCGGGTGGTCGACATGCTCATCGGCGAGCAGCTGCCCCGGATCTGCTGAACCGGCTACCACGTCGTGGTCGTTCACCGCGGCGGGAGAACTCCACGTGGCCCCAGGCAGAGCGCCGAGATCTTCGGGTTGCCCGGCCGGGTTCCAGTACACGGCGTGAGTCGCGTGGTCCGAGGTGCCTGCTTCTCCGATGACCGCGCCGCGAGCGTTGATTCCGAGGGCCCTGCTCCAGCTGCCGCCCGGCAGAGTACCCAGATCGGCGGGGCGGTCCCGCCGGTCCCAGCGGATCGCGTGCGGCACCCCCGGCACCTCGGAGTAAGCGCTCCCGGCGACCACCCGGAGTCGTTCATGCCGCCGTCGGGGTACGTCGATTTCGCGCCGAACGGCAGCCCGAGATCGGTGAGCCGGCCGGACCGGTTCCAGTAGACGGTGTTGTGGCAATCGCACGAGGCCTGCTCGGGGCGATCGGCGATGCCCAGGATCTTGCCCGAGCGCGCGATGGTCCCGGCCCAGTTGTACCGGCCGCCGAGGTCGGGGAGTACGTCAAGGCGACCGCGCTCGTCCCAGATGGCCGCCCGGCTTCCGCCGGAAGCGGTGTCGGCGCTGCCGGTGATCAAACCGGTGTCGTCGACGTCGGTCGCTGAGCTACCGCCGGCGCCCGGCAGCTGCTCCAGCGCGGTGATCCGGCCGGCGCGATCCCAGCGGGCCGCGTGGTTCTTGCCGTCCCAACCGACGAAGCCGCCTACGTGGACACCCGAGCGGTTGCCCGCACCGACCCAGGCGGAGTTCCCCGGGGACGGGAGGACAACGGCACGATCGTGCTCCCAGAGCACGGGGCGGGCGACACCGTCTTCGCCGACGGCAGAACCCACCACCATTCCGCGCCGGTCGAGGCCGGTCACGGTGGTAGCGATGGCGTCCGGCGCGGTCGGCAGCTCGACGATGCCGCCGCCGGGTGGCCACTTCACCGGCACCGCCACCCGTCGCCCGTCCGGCCGGTCGGGGAACCAGACGTTGCCGTAAGCCGTGCCGTCGTCGGCGACCACGAGCGCGGTGCTGCTGAAGCTGCCGGGCGGTAACGGCAGTGCGATCAGGTGCCACGCCGGAATCTCGCCGGCACCGGCTCCCTCGCCGCTCACTCCGGTGAGCACCGCGGCACCGGCCACGGCCACAGCCACGCGGACGCCCGTCCGCCGTACCCATCCGTCCAGCTGTGCGCTCATGAGCCCTCCCTTGCCGATCCGGCACTTCGGTCCACGCTCGCGAGCACGGCCACCGCGGCATAGAGGACAACGTCCCTTCCAGCGGACCCGGTGGACTTCCGTCCCGCCGCCCGGTGACCTCGGCCCCTGGGGCCACCGCTGTCACCGGCGCAGCCTGGGCTGGTTCACCCGATCCCGCCGGCCCAGGACGTCGCCCATGAGCACTTCGCAGATCCACGCCTTGAGCCACGACCGTTGCCGCGCGCTGCTCGCCTCGGTCCCGCTCGGCCGGGTCGCCTTCGTCCGCGCCGGGCGGCCGGTCATCCGGCCGGTCAACTTCACCGTCGCCTGCGACGCCGTCTGGCTGCGCGCCGGCCGGAACTCCTGGGCCGACCGGATCGACGGCGAAGCGGTCACCTTCGAGGCCGACGCCTACGACCCCGGCGACCACACCGGCTGGAGCGTGATCGTCACCGGTGTGGCCGACCTGGTCACCGACGTCGCGACCGTGGCCGCCCAGTTCGGCCCCGGCCTGCGTTCGTGGGCGCCGCCACCGCGTGACCGCCTGCTGCGGATCGGCCTCGACCGGATCGACGGGCGCCGGATCGCCCTGCGGCCGGACGCCGACGACGCCACCGAATCGGGCCTGCGGTGAAGCGCGCGTCCGCGGCCGTGTCCGTCGCGCTGATCCTGCTCCTGGCCGCCTGTGCCCCGGCCGCGAACACCTACGCGGAAACCGCCGCCCGGCCCGGTTTCTGGCCCGGGCTGTGGCACGGCTTCATCTGCCCGATCACCTTCCTGGTCTCCCTGTTCAACGACCACGTGGGTGTCTACGAGGTCCGCAACGACGGGCACTGGTACGACTTCGGGTTCGTGGTCGGCATCCTGCTCGCGGCGAGCGTCTTCCACAGTCCCCGCTACACCCGCTCACGAGGTGACCGGCGCGCACGCTAACGGGTCGCCGGCGGCCGCCGGATGGTGTCCGCGCCCTTGCGGTGCCGGGCCCGGCCGTACTTGGTCTCGAGCACGCTTTCCAGCTTGTGCGCGGCACCGTGGCAGGCTTCGAGCACCGTCTCCGCGTGGTGGCTGACGACGACGGGTGCGTGCCCGGCGGGGCGTGCCTCGAGCACGCACCGCCGATGCCGGCCGCCGGGGTTCGCATCGCCGCCGAGGTGGACTTGCAGGGTGTCGATCTCCCCGGCGAAGCGCGCGAGCGCCGTTTCGAACTCGCCGGCGAGGCGCCGGGCCAGGTCGTCGCCGCCGTGGACGTTCTTGCTGGTGTCGATCCGGATCTCCATGTCCCCGATCTTGTTCACCGCGCCCGCGCCACCCCAGGTCCGGAAGTCCCCGGCCGAAAGGACCAAAGGCGTCCGGCGCCGACGGTGACCCGAAGTCCCCGGACGCGGGGCCCTCCGGCTCTCCCGGCCCACCGCGGCCCGGTGCCACGGTGGGAACCGGAGGCGAACCGATGGACCGACGAATCCCGGACACGGCCACCGTGGAGGCCGCGGTGGCGCTGGCACTGCGTGCCCCGTCCGCCCGCAACGCCCAGCCGTGGTGCTGGCGGATCGGGTACAGCACCCTGCACCTGTTCTCCGACCGGGACTGTCCGGCGCCGGAACGGGACGTGCTCCTCGGCTGCGGTGCGGCCCTGCACCACGTCCGAGTGGCCTTCGCCGCCCTCGGCTGGCACACCGACATACAGCGGCTGCCGGACCCGGACGATCCCGCACACCTGGCCGTGGTGACTCCCCGCCCCGCCGGACGCCCGACGGAGGAAACCATCGCACTGGCGGCCGCCATCCCCCGCCGTCGCACCGACCGCCGCCCGCCCGCGGTGTGGCCGGTGCCCCGCGAACACCTCGACGCGCTGGCTCGCGCGGCGGCCCGCGAGGGCGCCCGGCTGCAGGTGGTGCCGAAGCCGATCCGGCCAGGGACCGCCGGCCGCGCGCCGGGCGCCCTCCTCACCCGGCCGGCTGTTCTCGGGACCGGCGGCGAAGTACTCGCCTTGACCGCGGCCGACGACGACCGGCCGGCCCTGCTGCGCGCGGGCGAGGCGACCAGCGCGGTGCTGCTGTCGGCAACGGCTCTCGGCCTGGCCTCCTGTTCCCTCACCGACTCGTGGGACGCCCCCGAGGCATCCCGGGTGTTGCTTCGGGTCGGGTGGGCACCACCCGGGTCCGAGCCGCTGCCGCCGACGCCGCGGCGCCGCCTGGGGCACGTCCTCGAACCTCTCCAGGCGCCGTCCAAGTACCACCACCGTCCGATGCGCAAGGAGGACTGAAATGTCCACAAAGGACCATGGGCCCGAGACGCGCCCGCATCGCTCGGCCAAGGATCGGGTTCGGTTGTTCAACAAGCATGTCCTCAACCCGGCCATGCTCCTGCTGGCCGGCCGCAGACACTGGTACGCCTCGGCGCTCGAGCACGTCGGGCGCCGGTCGGGCCGCACCTACCGGACACCCGTGGTGGCCGGCCGCGTGCCGGGCGGCTTCGTCGTGCCCCTGCCGTACGGCACCGAAGTCGACTGGCTGCGCAACGTCCTCGCGGCCGGGACGGCGACCCTCCGTTCGGGTGGGATCACGTACGTGGTCGGCGAACCCCGGATCATCGACGCAGGTGCGGCCTTCACACAGGTTTCCCCCGCCTACGCCCAGGCCTGGTGCCGCTTCGGCATCGCCCGCTACCTGCGGCTGACGGCCGGCGAGAAAAAGGGTGAGTGACATGGGGTTCCTCCACCACGACAACGACCCCGGGCCCGCCCGGGCGGGCGGGTTCCCCAGCGGCCTGCACGTGCGGGCCCACGGCGGCCGGTTCGACGGGCGGACCGGCGTCGTCGTCGGCCGGTCCCCCGACCTCCGCCCGGGCTCGGTCTGGGTCGAGTTCACCCCGGGCCACCCCCGGCTGGTCCCCGGGTACCGGCTCGACGCCTCCGAACCGGAGGAGTGAACCGCCCACACCGACCGAGGAGGGAGCGCGATGCTCGGGACCACCGCGGCCGGCGGGCCGTCACCCGAGGAACGCAGGCGTGCCACCCGCACGGTGCAGCGGCACGCACGCAACGATGACGACGAAGCGGAACTGCTGGCGATGCTCGGGCTCGACCACACCGACCCGCCACCGGCCGAACCCCGCCCCGCCAACAGCCGGTTGACGGCGGACGAGCTGCGCGAACTGCTGGCACCGTTCGCGGAGGAACACGCCGGCCCGGCGCCACTCCGGAACAGCGCACCGGACGACGTTGTACCTGCCGAGCAAGGACTTTCCGCTCTGGGCACCGCCGGTACCGCGGACGAACCTCGAAGGTGAGGGAGCGGCCCGGGGCCCTGCAGATCCCCGCAACGGGCGCCCTCCCTCCCGTAACGGTGGTGGTGGTTCAGGAGTGGCCTCCCCTCCCCTCGCCGCCCGGCCATCACCACCGTTTCCGACGGTCCGGGGCGATCATCCGACGAGCCCGATTCCCCTGAAAGAAACGAGAGCTCGGGAACGGCGGCCGCGATTCAGCGCCCTTTCTGCGCCGCGGAATTCCGGTTTTTCAAACCGTTCCACTGCGGATTCGGCAATTGACTGCGAAACGAGTAACTTCTGCCGGTCCGGCGGCGATGACGCCACCAGTGCACGCCGATTCCCGGCAGGGCGCCGGGTTTCCGTACCAGGGGGTTCGACCATGTCATGGCTCGACGCTGCGCCGGCGGCGGTGCTCTGCGGAGCGCTGCTCATCCTGCCCGGGCTGCCCCTCACTCACCTGCTCGGGCTGCGACGGCTGGCGATGGTGGCGCTCGCCCCGGTCGTCGTGGTGGCACTGGTGACGGTGACGGCGATCGTCGCGGCGGAACTCGGCATCCGGTGGTCGCTGCCGCTGGTGCTGCTCGTGTTCGCCGGGTCGGCGGTCGTCGCCGGGTGCGTCGTCCTGCCGCTTCGGAGACGGCTGCCGCAACCCGCGCCGGGCGACGGCCTGCCGGTCGTCGCGGCGGCCGCGGGCGGCCTCGTCGTCGCGCTGGCGCTCGGGGCGCTCACCGTCCGAGCGGCGATCGGCAGTCCCGAGGAGCTGGTCAAGACCGACGATTCGTCCTTCCACTACAACGCCGTCACCAACATCCTGAACAGCGGGGTGGCGTCCACGTTCCGGATCGACACCCTCGGCGTGCCCGGACGCGTCCGCGGCTTCTACCCCGCGGCCTGGCACGATCTGGGCTCCCTGCTCGCCATGCTCACCGGCGGCTCGGTGCCGGCCACGGCGAACATCCTGTCCGTCACCATCGCGCTGGTCGTGTGGCCGCTGGGCTGCGTCCTGCTGATGCGGCAGCTGGCCGGGCCGGACCGGCAGGCACTGGCCCTCGCCGGCCTGCTGAGCGTCGCGTTCGGCGCGTTCCCCTGGGAACTGCTCGGCTGGGGCATCCTCTGGCCCAACCTGCTGGGGCTCTCGCTGGTCCCGGCCGGGGTCGCGGTCGTGATGTCGATGGCCGGCCTGGCCCGGGAGGACGTGATCGGCCGTGGGCGGGCGTTCCTGCTGGCGCCGGTGGCGCTGACCGCGATCGCCATCGCACACCCGAACGCGGTCGTCAGCCTGGCCGCGATCACCCTCCCCGCGATCGTCGTCGCCCTCGCACGGGCCGCTGCCCGGCGGTACCGGGCCGGCCGGCGGCCGCAGGCCGCCCTGTTCGCCGCGCCCATCGTGCTCGCCGCGCCGGCGTACTGGCTGGTCGTCGTCAGGCTGGGCGTGTTCGCGGGACCGATGACCGCGGACTCACCGCCCTTCGAGTCGCCGTCGCAGGCACTCGGTGAGGTACTGACCGGGGCGACGAACCACCACGGCGCGGGCTGGGTCCTGGCCGGGCTGGTGATCGTGGGGGCGGTGTCGTGCTTCCGGCAGCGCTCCCGCCGGTGGCTCGTGGCCGGGCACGCCCTCTCCGGCGGCCTGTACGTGCTGGCCGCGGGCGTGCCCGGAGCGTCTCGCCGGATCTTCACCGGCTTCTGGTACACCGACTCCCACCGGCTGGCCGCCATGCTCCCGGTCACCGGCGTCCCGCTCGTGGTGATCGGCGTGCTGGCGGTCGTCTCGGCGGCGCGTGCCGGGCTCGCGCCGGACGGCGTGCTGCGCCGGCTTCGCCTGTGGCCCCCGGCCGCCGCCGTGGTGGTGGTGATCGCCTTGCTGCTGGCGACCGGCGGCCTGCACCACGCCGACCACCGCGACCGGGTCCTGGCTGCGTACCCGAAAGCCGCTCCGCTCGTGACCCCGGACGAATACGCCTTGTTCACGCGGATCGGCCGGCGGACCGAGCCGGGCACGATCGTGGCCCAGATGCCGTACAACGGCAGCCCGACGGTGATGGCCCTGACCCGCCGCCAGGTCCTGTTCCCCCAGCTCAACCTGGGCCGGCTGACGACGGACCAGGTGTACCTGGCCCAGCACCTCAACCAGGCGGCGAGCGATCCCCGCGTGTGCGAGATCGTCAACCGGCTCCAGGTCAGGTACCTGCTGACCAATGACTTCGCCCGGGGCAACCGGTGGGACGGCACCGCTTACCCGGCACCGTCGGCAGGGTTCCGCCAGATCGACCAGGGTGGCTCGTTCCGGCTGTACCGGGTCAGCCCGTGCGACAAGGCCGCCGACTCACGCTGAAGCGCCTACCCCGACGGGCACACCCGAGCGGCAGGGCATCGTCGCGCGTGCGACAACAGAGGAATTCGCCCTGCTTCGCGGCGACGTGCGCCCCTTTCCCGCGCGCTGCCCGCAAGAAGACACTGCAGGTTCCTGCACCCTCGGAGGGGAGCGTGTCATGCCCGGCTGCACCCGTTTCCGGCCGAGGTCCGTGACGACGGCCGTGTTGCTGCTGCTGATGTCCTCCGTTTCCGCGCCGGCGGCGAACGCGGCCGGACCACGCACGGTCGTCGATCTGGGCGCCTTGCCCGGCGGCTTGAGTTCGGCCACCGCCCTGAACGACAACGGCGTCGTCGTCGGCACCTCCACCACCGGGACGTCGACGGTGCTGCACGCGGTCCGCTGGAACCGCTCTTCGCGGATCACCGACCTGGGCTCGGTCGACGGGTCCGACACGTACGCACTCGGCGTCAACCAGCGCGGCACCACGTTCGGATTCGCGGATAACTGCGCGTTGACGTCCGGTTCGTGCAGCCTGCGGTGGTCACCGGACGGAACGTTGCACCGGCTGCCCGCCTTGGCCCCGGGCGCCGCGAGCCATCCCCAGTCGATCAACGACCACGACGTCGTCGTCGGCTCCGCGGGCGCGCCCGACGGCCACGGGCACCCGGTGCGCTGGACGGCCGGCGGGCAGGTCGTCGATCTCGGGTTGCCACCGGGTGCCGTCGACGGAACCGCTCTGGGCATCAACAACCGGGGTCTGATCGTCGGCTTGGCCGACTTCGCCGACGGGTGGGCGCACGCGCTCCTGTGGGACCACGACCGCGGGGTGATCGAACTTCCCCCGGCTCCGGGCCAGGTGGTCAGCTGGGCTCTGGGGGTCACCGAAGACGGTCTCATCGTCGGCGACGTCAACACCACCGGCTACCACATGGCACGCTGGCAGTACCGCGACGGCGTGATCCGGCCTCCCGAGGTGCTCGAAGCGGACAGCTACCTCTACTACACGAGCCGATCCGGCATCGCCGTGGCTCCCGGCCTCCGCTGGGATCGCTCCGGCCGGGTGACCGAGCTGAAGCCCCTGCACCAGGGCGGTGGCAGTTACCCGAACGCGGTCAACGACGCGGGAATCGTCGTCGGGTCCTCGGGCCGCCCGGACGGAACGGCCACCTCGGTGTGGTGGGACCGGGCCGGGGCTCCGCACGAGTTCCCGGCGCCGTCGCCGTCGCCGGTGATCGGCGTGCGCGCGATCAACGAAGCCGGCACCGTGGCCGGCAGCGCCGAATTCCCCGCCGGCCGGCACGCCGCGGTGTGGCGCTGATTCCGCCGTCGGGCGAACTGCCCGCAGCCGGCCTCCGCCGTGTTCCGGACGCGGACGAGGGCAGCACGTCCCGGCGACATCCCGCAGGACGCAACGTCCCCGTCTGTTCCACTGTGGATTGAGCGCACGGCGGTCCGCCGCGCCGCTCGGCGATCCGTTCACGCCCACCGCGACCTGCCTGCCGAGGCCGAAAGTCCCGCGACCGGCAGTCCTGCGACCCTGCCCGGGCCGGTGACCCAGCGACGAAACTGCCGTGGTGAAGGTCACCCTGTCCGGCGTGGCCGGCGCGGCCGCACCCCGGAACTCCGACACCCGAGACGAATCCCACCCGCCGTGGCGGAAGGAGCCCGAACCATGCGGAAGCCGACTGTGATCCTCCTGGCCGCGGCGATCACGGCCGCGAGCGCCGCGTGCGGCGGCAGTCCGGGCACCCCGGCGCCGTCCGGCACGACGCCGGCTTCGATCACCGAACCGCCGGCGACCGGAGTCCCCGGCGTCGAAGCCGGCGTCTACCTCGCCGCCATGGCACCCGTGGCGAACGCGGTCGGCGCGGCGATCGCCGGCATCCCGGCCGTCTGCGGGCCGTCGAACGTGCCGGAGTGCCGGGATGCACTCAGGAAGGTGCACGACGCCAACGCCGCTCTGGAGAAGGCGCTGGCCGGCCGGACCGTTCCCGGCTGCCTGCACGAGGCCGATGCCGAAATGCACCGCTCGACGGAGCTGATGGACCGGGGCATGCACGACTGGTTGAAGGCGGTCGACGGACAGGACTTCGCCGCCATGAACAGGTTGGACCACGAGCTCGGCCAAGCGAACGCCCACCAGGTCCGCGCCTTCGATCTCCTCACGCACAGCTCGTGCTGAGCGGTGACGACGGCCCGGTTCGCCCGTCCCGGATCAAGGCGAACTCGTCGAGCCGCCACCGGCCGTGGTGCGGGCCCGCAGCAGCCCGGCCTGATCCGGCAGCCCGCGCGTGGCGACGGCCGCCCACCGGAGTCCGGCCGACGGCAGCCGCCGTTCCTGCACCGGGGCGATGTCCGTGCCCCGACCGGGAGAGTCTCGCCGACGGACAACCGCCGCCCCGGTGCCGGTGAGCCCGGCGACGGCGGTCGCGCGCGCCGCCGCGCGGGCCGCGTCCGGCTGCCTGCGTGCGACGCGCGGCGAAGTCGACGAGATCCGCGCCGGCACCGGCGCTCGACCACCCGGCCCGGGCGCTCAGGTGGCGGCGTCCTCCGGGACGATCCGGAACACCGGGACGTCCGCGGCGATCCGGGCGAACTCCTCGAGCGGAGCCCGCCGGCCGACGGGGATGTGGGCCCGCGCCCCGGGTGCGACGGCCAGGTACCGGCGGAGCACCGGCGGGCGTTCCTCGGGTGCGACCTCTTCCAGCCGTACGGCTTCGCGACGGCCGTGCCGGAGTACCACGTGACCGTCCGCCGCGCGGACGTTGCGCACCCACTGGGTCCGCTCGCCGAGCATCGCCACCAGGTAGCGCTCCCCCTCGTGGTGGGCCACGACGAGCGGTACCCGGACGGGCCGGCCGGTCACCTCCAGCGTCACGCCCCGCTTCGGCAGCAGGCCGGCGGCGTACGCGAGCGCGTCACCGCGGTTCAACACCCGCGCCACGCCGTGGGGCCGGGCCCCGCGGTACTGCCGGCGGGCCCAGCGGTGGACCGGGCCACTCGCAGGCACGGGACGGCGACCGGCGAGGGCGGCCGCGTCATCGCGGATCGTGCGCAGCGTCGCCTGCATGACGAAGCGGACGAACGGCCGGACCAGCCACCAGTAGCGCGCGAACCGGCGTGCCGACACCGGATCCGTGGTGCCAGTCCGAGCTTCGCAGGTGATCAGCGTTCGCGCCGGGCCGAAGGGCCGCACCGAGATCGCCGCGGCGATCCGGCACCGGTCCGGCTCGGCGAACGCCGTGAACTCGGCGGGCGTCATCGTCCGCACGTCGTACCACTCGACGCCGGGCTGCCAGAACCGCCCGACCGCACCCAGAACCACCTCACGGCCCGGTGTCTCACCCAGCCGCAGCCATCCGGGGAGCGGGATGTCCCCGGCGAACGGCTTCAGCGGTTCCGGCGTGGTCCGCGCGAACACCGCCAAGTGCGTCAGGGGTGCGCGGACCCGCCTCAGGTCCAGGTCACGCACGGCCCGCCAGGTCTCGCCGAGGCCGGCTTCGGCCACGAGGTGCTCGGTCACGGTCACGTCGAACCGGGGCAGGAACCGGTCGATCAGCAGCTCCTCACCGGTCGCTGCCACAGTGACGACGGAGTCGGTCATGATCACACCTTTCGCTCGACGGGAGAACCACCCGCGCGCCCGGCCCGGACCAGGTCCACCAGCCCGGCGATCAGCCCGAGCACGGATCCGGCGATGCCGATCGCCAGCACACCCCGGGCCACCGCAGCCCAGTCGACCGGCGTCGCGCCGAAGTCGAGGGGGAAGACCAGCCAGATCCGCACGAGGGCGACCAGGCCGGCGCCCGTCGTCACGAAGCCGTCGACGATGACGAGCCGCTCGGGGTCGTGCCACAGGTGGAGGAAGCCGGTGACCAGGCCGGCCACCAGCGCGAGGTCGACGGCCCCCAGCACCGAGGAGAACCCGGCGGTGAGGAACGGCACGGCCACCCAGCCCGGCTGCCCGTTGATCAGGGCGAGCAGCACGCCGTTGACCACCACCCCGGCCAGGTACCCGGCGAGCCGGGCCCGGACGGGTGGTCGGCGGGACCGCACGCCGGTCGTCATGGTGGCCTCCGTTCGCCGCCGATCGTCGTTCCGGCGGGACAGACTTCGGCAGAGTCGCGAGTCCACTGCGCCGGAGCCGGAAGACCCCATCTCACCGGGATTCCCGGCACACCAGCGCCAGCTGCGCCGCCAGGCCGTCGGCGAGCGCGTCGAGGTCGGGACACCGGGCGGCGTCGGCGAGCACCGACACCACCAGGCTCCCGGCGTAGGACAGCACCTCGAACACCACCGACAGATTGCCACTCGCCCCGACGCTGAGCGGAACGGCTTCGACGACGGGGACGCCACCGAACGTCACCGGCCCGGCCGGTCCGCGCACGTGGCTGACGAGCGTGTGCATCCGGTGCTGGTGGTCCAGGTACCACCGGTAGAGGCCGAGCGTGGCCGACAACCGGAACAGCGCGCCCACCACGGCGATCGGCGGCGGTCCCGTCGCGGCCGCTTTCGAGGCACGGACCCGGGCCGCGACGAGGGCGAGCCGCCCGGCCACGTCGCCGGTCGCCGGGACGGTGAGCAGCAGCGGGCTGACCGCATTGCCGAGGTGCGAGGCATCCGCCGCCGCCCGGCCGGACACCGGCACGGCGACCGCGAACGCCCGGACGTCTTCGTGGCGCGTCAGCAGCAGCCGGTGGAGCGCCCCGGCCACGGCGACCAGGACGGCGTCGTTCACCGAGGCCCCGTGCCGGTGGGCGGCGGCCCGCAGCGGCGCGAGCTCGGCCCGGACGACCGCGAGCCGGCGGCGGGGCCCCGCCGGCCCGAGCAGCGAACACGCGGTGGCGCGGGGCGGGTGCAGCCCGCCGGCAGCTCCGGTCGACGCGAAGAGCGCACGCACGGCCGGCCCGATCCGGCACACCGACCGCAGCCGGCCGGCCAGAGCCTCCCGGCGCAGCGCCGGCGCGTCCGGCGACGGACGCGGAAAGGGGGCCGCAACCGCGGGAGCGCCGTCGACCAGCCGCGCCAGGACGGCGAGGCCGCCCACCCCGTCCGCGAGCACGTGGTCGAGCACGACGACCAGCGCCGCTTCCCCGCCGGTCAACCCGGTGAGGAACGTCGCCGACCACGGCGGGGCCTCCCGGGGCAGCCGCGCCGAAACCAGCGAGAGCGCGGTGTCGAACACCGCTTGCCGGTCCCCCGGCGGCGCGCACACCGCGGGCCGGACATGGCGGCGGACATCGAACCCCGGATCGTCGACCCAGATCGGGCCACCACCGCCCCACGGTGCCGGCACCAGCCGGCGACGAAGGCGCGGGACCGCGGGGAGCCGTTCGCCGATCAACTGCCGCACCCGAGCCAAGTCGAGTCCCCGGGCCGGGCCGAGCAGCAGGAGGACACCGAACTGGACCGGCCCGTCGCCGGTGCCCATCGCGAGGAAGGCGCGGTCGGTGGGACTCGCGCGGTCGACCTGGATCCGGCTCATCACCTCAGCCGACCCGGCGGACCCGGAACGGCACAGGGCCGGAAGTCACCACCCGCGGAGCTGAAAGAGCCTTTCCGCGCATGCTTCGATCCGCCAGGCCGGCCGGACCAACGGCGGGTGCGGGCGTCACTGCCGTAGCGGCAACCCTGATGCCGGAAACCTGACTTCACCGCTCTTTCCGGTGCCGCAGCAGCTGCCGGGTTTTCCCGCACGACGGATCATTCGATCAGCACCTCGGCGAGGTCACGGCGCGCCGACGGCGTCGCAGCGCGGCCACGGCCGAGCGCGAGGAGCGCTTGCGGCCACACCGCCCCTCCCGAAAGCGCACGCAGCTCGCGCCGCGCGGACCCGACCTCCACCGGCGCGGACCAGAATCCTGCGTCCAGCCCGGCGAGCGTCGCGGTGAGCAGCACTCGCTGCAGGGCCTGGCCGGCGTGCAACCACGCAACCGGCCCATCGTCGAACGAAGCGATCAGGACCAGGAGCGGCACCTCGTGGCCGGCGCGAGTCAGCGCAGCCGGACGGCGAAACTCCCCGGAAGCCGGCAGTCCATCGCTGGTCCGACCGCGGCCGGACCACCGCGACCGCTCGGCCCGGAACTGCGGATCGGCCAGCTGAGCGCGGCAGGCTCGCGCGATCAGGGCGACCACCTCGGCCCGTTGCCTCTCGGCGAACACGACCAACCACGACTGTTCCGCCTCAGCCGCGTGCCGCAACTCGGCGATGACCGCGTCCGGAACGGCGCAGGCGGTCACGGCACCCCGGGCGGTGCGGCGCCGCGGGATGGCTTCGGCCAGCCGGCTCACGGACCGGTGAGGGGCGGCGGTCGGCACCGGGCGAACGGCGGCGAACAGCGAAGGATGCCCGGGGCGGGGCCGTACCGTGCTGATCGGCAGGAAGCCACGATGGTGGATGGCGGTCCGGAGGTTGAACAGCGCGGCCCCGCAGGAGAGCGCCAGCTCCCGGTTTTCCCCGTCGGTGACCGGAAGAGCCCTGCGGAAGTCGCCGTGCACCTCGACCTCCCCCGTCGTGCAGCGGAACAACCACGGCTGGGTGTTGTAGATCGACGGTGCCAGCACCGCGGAACGGAGAACCGCGCTGCTGGCGGACGACGTAAGCGGTCCCACGGCTCCCACCTCCGAGCACACGCTCCCCCACCTCCATCCGGCTGGACAGGATGATCACGCACCGGCAAGCGCCCCGACAGGGACCAAAGTCATGACCATCGACGGCGAACGGTCCTCGCCAAAACGGCCCGACCGGGCAACCCCAAAAGATGCACAAGCGCTACAACGAAGGCGAAACGCTCGCTGATGTCCGACGAACCGGCTCGTTACCGCCGCGGTTGCGTTGCGTCCGATGCCACGCAGCCCGACGAGCGATCAACCCACCTCGCGGATCGGGTGCAGTTCTCACCGGTCGCCGACCGGGTTGCGCTCGACCTCGTTCTCCGCACTGGTGGATCTCCTGGTGAGGCCGGTCTCGACGGCCGGCGGTTCCCCGGTCGTCATGGCACCAGGTGGGCCCGGAGCCGGTCACGGGTCAGCACCGTGCCGGCGGCCCAATCGCGACCGAGCAGCTCGGCGAGGCCCGGGTCCGGCGTCCCGTGGAGGGCGTCGGGATCGGCCGTCAGGTCCGTGAGCAACCGTTCCAGCAGAAGAGCGAGTTCCGCGCGGCCGCGCTCGTCGCCACCCCAGCCGTAGGCCGACCGCGGGGCCCGCGGGGCGAGGTGCAGCGTTCCGGCACCGTCCCGGACGAAGACCGGATCCTCGAGGACGACCTCGCCGAGCGTGGCCGGCGAGGCGAGCCGGCGCGGAGCCAGGACCCGCACCGCCCGCGGATCCCGGATCGGGACCACCGCGGGGGCGTCGGACTCGGGATCGACGAGAGGCGCCCCGGTACCCAGCGGGTCGGCGAGTGCGTGGACCGCCCGCCGTCCGCAGGAGCGCAGCCGGGCCGCGAATTCGGCGCCGGCGGCCGACCTCAGTGACACGGTGACGGCCTGGGGATGCGTCAACGGGGTACCGCCGTCCCAGTCGTGGACAAGCCGGATGCACTGTTCGGCCAGGAGGTCCTCGCGGTTCTGGACCTCGCGCCACCCCAGCCGGATCACCGGATCAGGCGGGTCGACCGGATCGGCGGGCGCGCACCCGTCGTCGACGGCCGCCAGCGAGATCTGCTCCGGCCGCAGCACCGACAGCTCCCGGTCGGTCGGCACGCCGGCGGCGCGCTGGGCGGAAATGCGTTGCGCCGTGTGCACGAGCGCGCGGTGCACGGGGTGCCCGACCGGGTGCAGCGCGGCCAGTTCCAGCAACGGCCGCACCGGCAGCACCGTCATCGCGGGGTGCCGGACGACCGGGTCGCCCGGCCGCCACCGGCCGATGAGCTCCGGGTCACGCAGACCCGGCGGCCAGTAGGGCGCGGCGAGTCCCAGCACGCGGGCCAGATCCGGCCACGCGCATGGCTGCGGTGCGGCCGAGGGATCGGCTCCGGTGACCGAGACGAGTTCAGGACCGGTTCCGGTCCAGCGGGTTCCGACGCGCAGGCACGCGGCCGCGGCGGGAACCGTTTGAGCCACCTCCGCCAGCGGCACGGGCCGGCCGTCCAGGCACCAGCTCACGACCACCCGGCCACCCGTGGCGGCCCACTCCTGCAGGACCGCCCGGGGCCGGAGGTCGAATCCGGCCCCGAAGAGGGGGATGGCCCGGACCAGCGTCGCCGGCCGCGTGGCGTCCGGCCACCAGTGCAGCGGGAATCTCGTCGCCTCGAACCCGCCCCCGGCGTTCAGCCAGGCCCGCGCCGTCGCGGCCGACCAGAAGTCGCCGAGCCGGTCGCGGTCATCGGGTTCGGGAAGCCGGATTTTCCGGCGCCGCCGGAACCGGCCACGGCCCGCGCGCAGCGCGGCCTTCAACTCGGATTCGTAGACCCGTCCGCCGCACACCATGACCAGCACCTCCGCGCTGCGGCCACACCAGCTCCCCCGACTGATTCAAGATCGATTCATGACACTGTGGACAGTCGGCGACCCTCTCGCCGTTCCACAGAGGAATCGATCACTCTTTTCCCGAATATGCGGTGATATTTCGACCTGAGCCGCCAGTACGCCGCTTCGGCCACACTAACGAGCCGCTCTGAAGCCTGGCTGCGGTGAATCGAGTTTGAATCGCAGTTCCTTCCCTGACGCGATCGAGCGGTTTGCCCTGGTCGGCCGGACATCACCCCCTGGTACCGGGGTGCTCGCCCACCCGATCGGACCAGCGGCAGCGGCCAAACCCGGCTACGTTCGGCACAGCAGACGCATTACCGACCGGAGTACGGAGGGCACCATGGCGGACGTCGTACGAGCCGAAACCGACGTGGCGGCTTCGGCCGACACCACCTTCAAGTGGTTCACCGACTTCAGCCACTACCCGAGGTTCATGCGCTCGGTCGAGCAGGTGTTCCCGGTCGACGGCCACCCCGACCGGTTCCAGTTCGTCTACACCCTCGCCGGGATCCCGCGCCGCTACAGCATCGACGTCACCACCGACCCCCAGCGCCGGACACTGGACTGGGTCAGCGCAAGCGGTCCCCGGCACCGGGGGCACGCCATCGTGAACACCGACGGCCCCGACTCCGCAACCCTGACCCTCGAGCTGGAACTGGAGCTCGAAGAGCTCACCGAACGGATCGCCCAGGCACTCGGGCTCATCACCACCCGCGCCCGCGCCGACCTGCGGCGGTTCGCCAAGTTCGTCGAGGACGTCCACCACGCAGCCGATCCCACCGAAGCCAAGGAAATCGCCGACGGGGAAACGTCGCACCGCACGCCGCTGCAGTGGCTCTTCGACACCGTCTTCCCCACCGACGAGTCCTCGCACTGACCCCACAGCCGAAGACGGTCACCCGGCGGCTGCGGGATCCGGTGCGGCCATCACCCAACGCACCACCTTGACGAGGCTCTACCCGACAACGCACACGACCGTGGCCTCCGAAAGGCGTCAGGTGGCGGTGACCAGCCCGTAGTGCCCGTCGTAGCGCTGGTAAAGCACGACCCCGCGGTCGGTCTCGGCGTCCCGGAAGAAGAGGAAGGGCAGTTCGAGGGCATCGAGCCGCTCGCAGGCGGCGCGGGCGTCCAGCCGGGGCACCGGGTGGACGTTGACGACCCACGGGGTCGTCACGGTCCCGGCCGGCGGGGACAGGCCGGCCAGCCGGGCGAGCCGGTACCCGGTCGGACCCCCGCGGTACACCACCGCGTCTTCGCCGGTGTCCGCGTCGACGAAGAGGTGGACGCGATAGTCCATCAGGTCCATGGTCAGGGCCGCGTCGTCCGGGCGGCACGTCCGCAGCGGGTACTGTTTGCGGCGCACGACCTCCCGCTGCCCGGCCGGACGCGGAACCGACGGCGGCTCATCGCGCGGTGGCGGCCACGGCCGCGGCACGGCCGGGTTCTGCAGCCGCACCAGCTGTTCATTCAGCCGTTTCCGGAGCAGCGTGGCCGCCTCCTGGAAGAACGCGCCGGTCAGCTGGGCACGCACCGGTTGCCCGTCGGCGACGAGGTTCACCTGGACGAGCGCCGGCCGCGGCACGGCCGGTTTCCGGTACACCGTGAGTTTGAGCTTCGCGGATTCGACCTGGGCCGGTACCCGCCGGAGGAATGCGCCGATCCGGCGGCGGACGTACTCACAAGCGCCCGGGACGACGTCGCCCGAGATGTCCACGGCCAGGGTGAGCGTGCTCGACACCGAGTGCCTTTCGTCTGTGGTGATCGGCAATGGCACGACAGGTTTCGTCATCGATCCGCGGGCAGCCGCGGCGGGTCCGCGTCGGCGGCGTGCGCCTTCGGCCTGCCGGTGAAGGTGATTTCGCCCTCGCGGCGGAGGCGTTCGACCATGTGCGGGTAGTGCAGCTCGAACGCGGGCCGCTCGGAGCGGATCCGGGGCAGCTCGGTGAAGTTGTGCCGCGGCGGCGGGCAGGACGTCGCCCACTCGAGCGAGTTGCCGTAGCCCCACGGGTCGTCCACCGTGACGATCTCGCCGTACCGGTAGCTCTTGAAGACGTTCCAGATGAAGGGCAGCACCGAAACGCCGAGCAGGTAGGCGCCGACCGTCGAGATGGTGTTGAGCGTGGTGAACCCGTCGGTGCTCAGGTAGTCGGCGTAGCGGCGCGGCATGCCTTCGTTGCCCAGCCAGTGCTGGACGAGGAACGTGCCGTGGAAGCCGAGGAACGTCGTCCAGAAGTGCCAGCGGGCCAGCTTCTCGTCCATCATCCGGCCGGTGATCTTGGGGAACCAGAAGTAGATGCCGGCGAAGGTGGCGAACACGATCGTGCCGTAGAGCACGTAGTGGAAGTGCGCGACCACGAAATAGCTGTCCGACACGTGGAAGTCCAGTGCCGGGGCCGCGAGGAGCACGCCGGACAGGCCGCCGAAGAGGAAGGTGACCAGGAAGCCGACGGAGAACAACATCGGCGACTCGAACGTGAGCTGTCCCTTCCACATCGTGCCGATCCAGTTGAAGAACTTGACCCCGGTGGGCACGGCGACCAGGAACGTCATGAAGGAGAAGAACGGCAGCAGCACAGCGCCGGTGGCGTACATGTGGTGCGCCCACACCGCGACCGACAGGGCGGCGATGGACAGCGTCGCCCAGACCAGGCCGCGGTAGCCGAACAGCGGTTTCCGAGAGAACACCGGCAGGATCTCGGAGACCACCCCGAAGAACGGCAGAGCGAGGATGTAGACCTCGGGGTGGCCGAAGAACCAGAACAGGTGCTGCCACAGCACCGCGCCGCCGTTGGCCGGGTCGAACACGTGCGCCCCGATCAGCCGGTCGGCGAGCAGCCCGAACCCGGCCGCGGTCAGGATCGGGAACACGATCAGCACCAGGATGCTGGTGACCAGGATGTTCCAGGTGAAGATCGGCATCCGCCACATCGTCATGCCCGGCGCGCGCAGGCACACCACGGTGGTGACCATGTTGACGGCGCCGAGGATCGTGCCGAGCCCACCGACCGCGACCCCGACGATCCAGAGGTTGGCCCCGACGCCCGGCGAGTGGATGGCGTCCGACAGCGGGGTGTAGGCGAACCAGCCGAAGTCGGCGGCGCCTCCGGGGGTCAGGAACCCGCTCAGCATGATCAGACCGCCGAACAGGAAGAGCCAGAACGAGAACGCGTTCAGCCGCGGGAACGCGACGTCCGGCGAGCCGATCTGCAACGGGAGCACGAAGTTCGCGAACCCGAACACGCTCGGCGTCGCGTACAGCAGCAGCATCACCGTGCCGTGCATGGTGAACAACTGGTTGTACTGCTCCTGCGAGAGGAACTGCAGTCCCGGTCGCGCCAGCTCGGAGCGGATCAGCATCGCCATCGCGCCGCCGATGAGGAAGAACGCGAACGTGGTGACCAGGTACATCACGCCGATCTGCTTGTGATCGGTGGTGCGCAGCAGCCGCAGCAGCCACGCACCCTTGACGCGTTCGCGTCCCGCCTGCGGTCGGATGGCAATCGGGCCGGGCCTCGTGGCCGTCACGGGTGCTCCTGTCTGTCCGGTCGTCACGCGGCACAGTCGATCGCGAGACCCGCTCCGCCCGACAGGGACCAAAGTCCTCTGTGGATGTTCCAAAATCCTCCCGGGGGGCGGCTGGACCGCTCCCGTCACCGGCTCGGAACTCGATCACCAGGCGGGCCCGGACCCGAGATCCCCTTGATCACCGCCTCGAAGATCGGGACCGGGAGGACTCCGCCCGCCGGGATGCCGACGCACACCAGCCGGCCGCCGCGGCGCAAGAACCGCAGCGCCTGCTCGAACGCGCTCGGCGCCGCGGCCACCCCACCCCACAGCTCCGACGTAGGCCGGCTGGGTCCGCGGCGCAGAACGACCAGGATCACCGTGACCACCGCGGCGGCCAAGGCGGCGATCTGGACCGCGATGCCCCGCCCTCGAGCCGGGCACGAGACCGAGATCGGCGAGCACAGTGGTCAAGTTGACCCACACCGCGACGCTCGACCAGCCCGCGTAGACACCGAGCAGGCTGCGCAGCAGCACCCGGCCGGCCGTGCTCATCCGGTCGCTCGTGCCGTCGAGGCGGCGCATCGCGATCAGCAGTAACCCCAGCATGGCCGCGGAGACCACGACAGTCCCCCACACCGGCCCGGTCCTGATGATCACCAGCCATCCGGTGAACCCGGCGAACACCCCGGCCACCAGCTTCCCGACGGCGTCGCCGTGCGAGGCAGGGCACTTCAGCGAACCCGAGCTCGCCGTCGTCCGCCGCTTCCTCGATGCCTACGTCAACGCAACCAGGGAAGTCATCGAGAACACCCCACGCTGACTCACGAGCCGGGCCCGGCAGACCGCAGCGACTCCGTTCAGGCCGCGGTCATCGCCCAGCGCACGACCTTCACCAAGCTGTGCCCGGCGAGCGGGACGACGGTCGCTTCGGCGACCGGCAGCCGTGGCAGGCGCAGGTGCGGGCGCGTCCACGCCGGCAGCATCGCCACCGCCGAGGCCGCCAGTGCCGCATAGGGCAGCCGGGCCGGCCACGGGACCGGCGGGGTGAGCAGGAGGAAGCGGGCGGCTTGCCGGGCCTCCGGGGTACCACGCAGCTCGGGCCGGTACGCGGTTAGCGCCCGGTCGAGCCCGGCCCGGGTCACCGGCGGGTCGGGTACCCCGAGCGCCCGGGCGATCACGGCCGTCTCGGCGACGTAGGAGTCGCACCCCGCCTCGTCGAGGGGCCGCGCGCCGTAGCGCTGGTGGGCACGCAGGAAGCTGTCGACTTCGGCGATGTGCACCCACGCCAGCAGCCGCGGGTCGTCGGCCCGGTAGGGCCGACCGTCCGGGGCCACTCCCCGCACCCGCCGGTGGACCGCGCGCACGGTCTCGACCGCGCGCGCGGCGTCCTCGGCCGTGCCGAAGGTGGTCACGGCGAGGAAGGTGCTCGTGCGCTGCAGACGGCCCCACGGATCGCCGCGGTAGCCCGAGTGCGCGGCCACCGCCGCCATCGCCAACGGGTGCAGCGACTGCAACAGCAGCGCACGCAGGCCGCCCACGAACATGGCCGTGTCCCCGTGCACCCGCCGGATCGCGCTGTCCGGCCCGAACCAGCGCTCTCCCGGCGCGCCGTGGATGCGTGCGCGGTTGCGTGGCCCGTCGGGCCCCGCCACCCGGGCGAAGAGGGCGTCGCGCAGCCGCTCACGGACCAGCGACACCCCGTGCGGGAAGTTCGGCTGCATGGCACCTCCACGACGTCGAGCCTGCCCTCCGCTGCAAAAGCGATGCAGACTCCGGGACTGGGCGACATCCAGGATGGCGACCCGCCACCGATCCTACCTGTGCTTACTCCCGAAAGCGCATGAGAAAGGACCGGCCGCGCTGAGCGCAGAACGGATCTTTCCCAGGCGGTCGCAGCCCGGACGGCTTACGTTTGTGACGTCTCTGCATCGTCTGAGGAAAGGACGTCGCATGGCCGACAGCGGCCTGCCGCCGCGCTGCACGGTGCTCGGCGCGACCGGGTTCGTCGGCCGGGCGCTCGTCGCCGACCTCGCCGCCGCCGGGCACCCGGTTCACGTCCTCTCCCGCACGGCGGAGCACGGCTTCCCGCACCGGATCGACGTGACGCTCGGAGACGCCACGGACCCGCGCGCGCTCGAGACCGTGTGCGCCGGCGCGGACGTGGTTTTCCACCTCGTGCACTCGCTGGCACACGCGGACTTCGCCGGCCGCGACCGCACGATCGCGCGGCGCCTCGCCGCCACCGCCGCGGCCGCCGGGGTCGGGCAGCTCGTCTACCTCGGCGGGCCACGGCCGGCGGCCACGACGTCGCCGCACCTGGCGTCCCGCTCCGAAGTGGCCGAGATCCTGCTGGACGGCGAGGTCCCGGCGATCGCACTGCAGGCGTCGATGATCCTCGGCCGCGGCTCGGCCGGGGTCGAGCTGCTCTCGCGCACCGCCCGGCTGCCGGTCCGGCCACGACCCCGGTGGACCGCCAGCCGCAGCCGCCCGGTCGCGCTCGCCGACGTCCGCCACTACCTGCGAGCCGCGGCCTGCCACCCGCCGCTGCGGGGCCGGTTCGACGTCAGCGGGCCGGAAACGATCAGCTACGACGGCCTCGTGCGGCGGTGCGCCCGTATCCTGCGGCGGCCCGCCGCGCCCGCCCTGCCCTCGCCGTTCTGGTCCCACGAAACCGCCGCGTGCCTCGCCGGGCTGACCTCGCCCGTGCCCGCCACCGTCGCGGGGCCGTTGTTCGCCTCGCTCGAGCACGACCTGCTCCCGGCCGACACCCCGGCCGAATCCGTGCTGCCGCCACCGCCGGGCGGACCGACCAGCCTCGACAACGCCCTGCGCACGGCCCTCGGCGTTCCGGTCCCGCAGGCACCCGCCGGTCCGGCGTACCAGGACGAACACACCCGGCTCGCGAAAGCCGGCCCGGGCCGGCTGTGGCAGGCGATCACCGCCCTCGGCGGCGACCACGGCCGGTTCCCGCCCGCACCGGCATGGGCTCTGCGCGGCCTGCTCGACGGGCTGCTCGGCGGGGCGGGGGCCTACCGCGGGCGCCCCGACCGGCCGGTGGCCGGCGACGTCATCGACTTCTGGACCGTCCGCCGCCGCGACGACACCCGTCGCGAGCTCGTGCTGACCGCGGACATGCGGCTGCCCGGCGACGCCGAACTCACCCTGCGCGCGGACCCGGCCGGCTCCGGCAGCCTGCTGCGGCAGCGGGTGCGCTTCACCCCCGGCTCACCGCTGGGCCACGCCTACTGGCACCTCCAGAAACCAGCGCACAACCAGGTGTTCGCGTGGCTCGCCCGCTCGATCGTCCGCAACGCCGAACGCCGGACCTGAGGTCAGAACGGGGCGCCGACCGGCAGGATGCCGTCGACCGCTCCCGCGTGCCGGAGGGCTAGCGTGGCACGGCTGCGCCGCGGTGGAGCAGGTCGACGAGTGAGTCGAGCCACGGGCCCGTGGGGTCGGCGTGTTCGAGGAGCACCCGGTGCATGATCGCGCCGACCAGGCTGAACACCACCTGCTGGGGGTCGGTGTCTTCGTTCCACTCCCCACGACGGCGGGCCCGCTCGGCGATGGCGAACACCGGCGTCGCCTGCTCGCTCATCCGGCGAGCGGCGAGAGAAGCGATGTCACTCGTGGCGCCGCTGCCGATGGCCGCCCGCGCCAGAGCGGCGCCTTCGGGGCGAGACAGGAACTCCGCGATGGGCTCGGCCAGAGCGTGCAGGTCATCTCGCAGGTTACCGGTGTCGGGACTGTCGGCGAACTCGGAGCGCAACCCGTCCATCGCGGCGGCGACCAGGGCTTCTTTGGTGGGCCAGCGCCGGTAGACGCTGGTCTTGTTGACCTCGGCGCGGTGCGCGACGCGGTCGACGCTCAGCTTGTCGAACCCGCTCTCGGCCAGTTCGGCGCGCACTGCCGCGAGGATCGCCGCCACCACGGGGGCGCCACGGGGGCGTCCCGCGTCACGACGGCTCGGCGCGCCCTGGCCATCACCCATCCCCCGCTCCGATCCTGCCGCACCGCCGCGGCCCGCCCGACGATATCGCGATCGCACCGCGCACCCGTGGCCGATGACGGCCGAAGGTGGACGGCACGACGTCACGCTGCCTATTATTGCAACATCAAGTTGCAATGGAGGTCACCTGTGCAGGTCTGCGTCGTTGCCATCGACACGCGCGGCGGTATCCAGCCGTACGCCGCCCTCGCCCTCGGCCTGCAGCAGGCGGGACACCGGGTCCACGTCGTCGCGCCGGAGGACTTCACCGACTGGCTGACCGGCCTGGGGCTCGATGCGATGCCGCTGCCCGGACGCATGGACGACGCCGCCCGCGCGGCGGCCGAGGCCGGGTTCTCCCGCGGCGTCGTCCCCAGGGGCATGCGCGAGCAGCTGCTCCGGCTGTCGTTGCGGCACGCTCGGGCCCTGCTCGACTACGCCGACGGCGCCGACGCCCTGCTGGGAGGTATCGGCGGCGCGGTACTGGGCGTCGACGTGGCGGAGCGGCTCGGCATCCCCTTCGTGCACGCGCACCTGCACCCGGTGGGAGCGGTCTCCGCGGCGGTCGCCGGTGTGCTGACCCCTGGATGCCGGCCTGGACCGGAGCGGCGGGCAACCTGATCGGCTCGGCGATCACCGAATCGGCTCTCGCACTGCCTTTCCGCGCCGCCTCCCGTGCCGTGCGCGCCGAGGTACTCGGCCTGCCCCCTCGCCGGTCTCGGCCGAGAAGCTCGCGGCTTCCGGTTTACGGGTTCAGCAGGCACGTCGTGGCCGTGCCGGCGACCTGGGATGTCACCGGCTATTGGTTCCTGCCCGAGGATCCGGCGTGGACCCCACCGGCAGAGCTCGTCGCGTTCCTCGATTCGGGTGAGGCGCCGGTCTGCATCGGCTTCGGCAGCATGGCGAGCGCTGATCCCGCCGCGACCGCCCGGACGGTCACCGAAGCGATCCGGCGAGCCGGGGTGCGGGCGGTGCTGCTCACCGGATGGAGCGGGATGAGCGACATCGCCGCCTCCGACGACGTGCTCGTCATCGACCAGGTGCCGCACTCGTGGCTGTTCCCCCGCTGCGCGGCGGTGGTACACCACGGCGGTGCCGGCACCACTGCGGCCGCTCTGCGGGCCGGCGTTCCCGCCGTGGTCGTGCCGCACGGAGTCGACCAGCCCTTCTGGGCGAAAAGGGTCGCCGAACTCGGCGTGGGGCCACGGCCGCTGCCCCGGTCCCGGCTGTCCGCGACTTCTTTGGCCGCCGCTCTCCGCACGACGCTCGCAGACGACGGCATGCGCGCCCGCGCCGCGCACCTCGCAGAACTGATCAGCACCGAAGACGGCATCACCACGGCAGTCGACCACCTCAGCCGCAGCCTCACCCAGACGAAATGAAAGCGGTGTCACCACCCGAAGAAATTCGATGATCCGTGACCGCCGAACAGCACTGACGAAAATCCTCTGCGTCGGCACGGATCACGCCTGCCCTGTGCGCCCGCGAGATCTACCCCACCTCGGCAGCCCCCGTCTCGACGGCGTCGACGATCCGGCGGACCGCGGCCTCGAGGTCGGCACCCGGAGGCAGCCGGGGCGGCCGGCCGGCGACGGCCCGGTCCGCGAAGCCGGTCTCCATGTGCGGCAGCCGGGCATCCACGACCCGGACACCCCGGCGCCGCTGCTCGATCCGGACAGCGGTCAACCACGCCGACAAAGCGGCTTTCGAAGCCGAGTACACCGCCATGCCCGGCATCGGACATTCGCTCACCACCCCGGTGATGGCGGCGATCGCACCACCGGACCGGAGCAACGGCAGGGCTGCACGCAGCAAGGCGATCGGAGCCAGCGTGTTGACCGCGAAAAGGTGTTCGGCGACGTCGTCGGGCAACGACTCCGCCGCCCCGAACGCGACGGCACCCACCGCGACCACGACGACGTCCAGTCCTCCCAGCGCCTCGGCCGACCGCGCCACGACATCGCCGGCGCCGTCGAGGTCGTAGGCGTCGAAGAACTCGGTGTGCGCGCCGAATTCGCCGGAGAGCTCCTGCAGGCGAGCAGACTGCCTCCCCGCCACGGCCAGCGCTGCTCCCCGAGCCGAGAACTCACGGACCAGCGATCCCCCGAGCACGCCGGTGGCCCCGGCCACCAGCACTCGGGCGCCGTCGAGCTCGAGCCGCTCACCGCGGGCCATGCCGAACCTCCGTCATCCACGCTGCGGAACGGGCCCGGAACTTCAACCGGGGATCCCCGCCACAGCGAGGAACTCGGCCCGCGTCTTGCGGTCGTCGCGGATCAGGCCGTGCAGCGCCGAAGTCACCGTGCTGGAGCCGGCCGCCTGAACGCCTCGAAGCGACATGCACAGGTGCTCGGCTTCGATGACGACACCCACTCCCCGCGGCTCGAGGTTCTGCTGCAGCCAGTCGGCGACCTGCTTGGTCAGCCGCTCCTGCACCTGGAGGTCACGGGCGAACAGCTCGACGACCCTGGCGAGCTTGGACAACCCGAGGATCCGGGCCCCGGGGAGGTAGCCGACGTGCGCGATGCCCTGGAACGGCAACATGTGGTGCTCGCACAGTGACCGGACCGGGATGCCGCGCGCGACCACGAGCTCGTCGTACTGCTCGTCGTTCGGGAACGTCGTCAGCGAAAACTCCCGCGGCGTGATCAGCTCGGCGTACGAGCGGGCAACCCGCTTCGGAGTGTCCCGGAGGTGCTCCGAACTCGGGTCCTTGCCCAGCGCGGCCAGCAATTCGGCGACGGCACGCTCGGCGCGCACCAAGTCGATGTCCGGCCGCCGCGAACCACTCGCCGGCAGCTCTCGTCTCGGCTCGGCTGTCGTGACCGACTCGAGCATCCGTTCCTCCAAGGTGGTTCCACCAGCTGGTCTCCCCGAGATCATCGAGAGACATCGAGAAAATGGCGACATTTGCATCGTGGTTGAATCGCACTCGGTGGTCCCCCGGACGGATACGGTCGCCGGGCGGCGGCAGGTCACCCAGGTCACCGATGCACCTGCGATGCATCGCTCCCACCCGGGGCGCTCCGGGCGGAAGATCGAACTGCGCCCGACCGGTTGCCGCCGTCACGCTCCACAGATCAGCGCCGTCAAGGAGATACCCGTGAGCAAGAACAGCCCCGCGGTCCTCATCACCGCCGCGGCACCTTCGGCGGATCAACAGCTGGATCGGCGGCGACGCAAATACGTCGTCATGATGGCCTGCCGGGTCCCGTGCTTGGTCCTGGCCGGTGTCACCGCGCACATCTGGTGGCTGGCGCTGCTGTTCCTCGCGGTGTCGGTCCCGCTGCCGTGGATCGCCGTGCTCATCGCGAACGAAGCCCCCGTCCGCAAGGACGAAAACGCACACCGGCTGGACCGGGCCGGCCGGGCGCAGCTGTCAGCGGCTCAGCTCGACCATCGCCTCGGACAATGACGACGGCAGCGGTTCACCCACCACCGGCAGGCCGCGCCAGCCCGGGCCGGCCGGCCGCACCGGCATCCCTTCGGCGTGCAACACCTGCAGAATGCGCACATCGGCCGAGTGGGCCGTCATCGACCACACCACCACACTGCGGGGCTGCAGCCGAGCGGCGACCACCCGAAGAACGTCCACGGACACCAGACCGCCCAGGTGCACCGCCGGCACTCCGTCGTCGCGCAATGCGGCACCGAGTACCTTGATCGGCAGTTCATGGCGCTCCACCGGCGTGCTCAGCAGGACGACCGGCGGACGCCCGGTACGCGTCGGGGCGGGCGCCGGGTACCGGTCGACCGCTCCCGACGCCGCGGTGGCCAGCGCCCACTCCGCGGCCATCGCCGTGCGATCCCCGTTCTTCGCCCAGCGCAGGCCGGCAGCACGGAGTACCGGGGCGAGCACGTCAGTCCAGGCTTTGGCCACCCCGAGGCTGCCGAACGCGTCATCGACGACGCCGCCGACGGTGGACAGGTCGAGGGCATCCGCAGCCGCGGCGAGACACTCGCGGCGCCGGGCGGCCGTCATGCCCGCCGCCCAGCGCGACAGCACCAGAGACGCCGCGTCCCGCGCCCCCACACCTTGGGCCTGCAGGGCGCGCATCCGGCGAAGACGTTCGACGTCGTCGGCCGTGTAGCGGCGCCGGCCATTGCGATCGCGGGCTCGCGCCCCGATTCCGTAGCGATGTTCCCACGTTCGCAACGTCACCTGCGAGACGCCCAACGTCCGCGCCACCTCCCCGGAACCGAGCGCCCGCCCTTCCCCCGCAGTCACCCGCGATGTCACCGCTGCGCCCGCCTGGACGGCTCGCAACAGCCGACGGCACACGGCGCCCCGTTGATCGAGCACCCCGCAGCGGCCATCGCCGAGAGCTTCCTCGGCCGGGTGCCGGAGGTGTGCTCACGCACCAGCTCGACCACCATCTCGGCGAAGCGCGGGTCGGTGCCGGCTGTGGCCGCCCTGACGAACGCCATACCGTGCGCAGCTGCTCGCTCGCGAGCCTCGTTGTCGAGGTCCCAGACCACTTCGAGGTGATCGGAGACGAACCCGATCGGCACGACCACCACGGCCCGGACGCCCCGGGCGTGCAGCACATCCAGGTGGTCGACGATGTCCGGTTCGAGCCACGGCACCTCGGCCGGCCCGGACCTGGACTGCCACACGAGGTCGTACTCCGCGATCCCCGCTTCGGCCGCGACCAACCGGGCCGCTTCCGCGATCTGCCGCGAATAGCGCCGGCCGCCTTCCGCCGGCAGCCCCGCGGCGCAATCGGCCGACTCCGGCACCGAGTGCGCGGTGAACACCGTACGCGCTCCCCCACCGGCCCTGCGGTGCGCGGCACGCACCGCATCGGCCGCGGCCGCCACGAACAGGGGGTGATCGAAGTACTGCCGGATCTTGACCATCTCCGGAGCAGCCGGGCCGGCCGCGGTTCGCGCACGGAGGATGTCCTCGTGGTACTGGCGGCACGCCGAGTAACCACCGTAGGCGCTCGTGGGGAAGACCAGTACCCGCCGCGCTCCCTGTCGCGTCAGTTCGGCGACGGCGTCCTCGACCGTGGGCGCCCAGTTGCGGTTGCCGAAGACCACCGGCAGGTCGATCGACGCCGCCGCGAGCTGCTTCTCCACGGCCGTGATGAGCTCCCGGTTGAGCCGGTTGATCGGCGAGACCCCGCCGAAGTGGTGGTAGTGCTCGGCGACTTCGAGCAACCGGGAACGCGGGACGCCACGCCCGCGAGTGACGTTCTCCAGGAACGGCAGCACGTCATCGGGGCCTTCAGGACCGCCGAAGGACAACCACAGCAACGCGTCGTACTCGATCGGGGTCAATACTTCACCTTTTCCGGTAGTCCGAAGTGCACGGGAACGCCTTCGGAGTAGAGAGCGCTGACCGGAGGTCCACTGGGGGTGGGCAAGCCGGCCGCCGCCACGAGGTCTTCATCCAGAGAAATGATTTCGGCTCGGCGAAGGCGCCAAGGCGGGTGCACGGTGGGGATCCGCCAGGTCTGTCCGCCGTAGCGGGTGTGCAGAGCCCACCGGTCGGTCAGGAAGTGATCCAGGCCGGCGCCCCGGACCGGCTCCGAGACACGCACCACGATCTCCGAGGCGGCGCCGGTCCGCCGATGCCTGCCGCGGTACCCCACCACGGCGCCGTCCCGATCGAAGAACATCCGTGACCAGCGGTAGGGAATGCCGAGCCCGAACCGAGCCGCGAGCACGGGCAGCAAGCGTGCGGTGTCCAGCGAGCGGAACACCACACCGCGACGGCCCTCCGCGTCCACGGAGTACAACCGGACGTTCGTTTCGAGGAAGTCACCGAAGTACGGCACCGGCGGCGAACCGAGCACCCCCACCTTCGTCATCCGGAACGGGACGAGCCCGACGTAGGTCACCCCCGACCGGCAGTCGGGCCGGGTACCCGGTGGCAGCAGCGGTGCGACCAGGGAAGCCGGCACAGGCCAGTGCAGGAACGTCAGATCGCGCCACACCTGGCTGAACAGCACCGCGCGCAACCGGTGCGGGCTGGCCGGGGTCAGCGGTTCCGGCGAACTGAACCGGACGGGCCGGTGGGCGCGGTGTTCACCGAGGATCATCACGCCACCGCGCCCGGGTCCCTGCGGCACACAGCCCACACGGCGACTCCGCGCTCACCGCACGCCAGACGACCCACAGCCACCTCACCGCATCGATTCACCACCGATTCAAAAACATCGTAATCCTCGCACCACGTGTCCGCGCATCGACCTGCAGCGACCTTCCTCACGAGCCTGAGGATGCGACAAGACCACCGTGAGCTGCAGATATGCAGCACTATCGACTTGCGCCGTCTTCGCGCGGTCCGAGCCGCGCGATCCCAGGGTCCGTCGTTTTGCATCGCCATCGAATCGGTCAGCCCGAGCGCGACCAGCGAGAGGAGAGCCGGGCGCTTTCCGAGGTCAAGACGGCGTCAAAGTTGCGCCGGCGGGCTCGTCAAGACGGCAGAGCACGTCCATCCTCTGTCCCATGAACGATTTCGCGTGGGCGTCGGCGCTGATGGGCGGCTTCGCGCTGGTGGCCGTCCTCCTGCGGCTCGCCGGCACGTGGCTCGCCACCCACGACGACGATCCCGGTGAGCTCGTTCAGTCCTCCAGCCCCGCGTACTCCAGGTCCAGCAGCCGCTGGATGCGGCGCCGGGTGCCGTCGGTGATCTCGCCCGCCTCGAAGAGCCGAGTCAGCTCGGCCGCTTCCACGTCGATCAGCTCCCGCCGCAGGGCGCGGTAGTCGATCCCGCGCACCCAGTCCGCCGCCTCCTCGCCGGTGTCGCCGCGGATGTGCTCGAGCCGGGCCTGCCAGCCCGCCCGCAGCTGGTCGACCACGAACGGCGGCGCCGACTCGGTCTCCGCCAGGTGGTCCAGGTGGCTCAGCCCGGCTTCGGCGAGTTTCCGGCGCGCGGTGCCGTATTCGGTGCGCAGGTCGGCGGGGTCGAGCGCGATACCGGCCCGGCGGACCAGCGGCGCCAGCGTGAAGCCCTGGACCACCAGTGTCAGCACGATCACCGCTGTCGTCAGCAACAGGACGAGGTCCCGCGCCGGTAACGCTGATCCGTCCAAAGTGTCCACCGGCAGCGACAGCGCCGCCGCCAGCGGAACCACGCCCCGCGCGCCCGCCCACGAAACGACCGCGGGTACCTGCCAGGAGATCCGGCCCTCCACCCGCCGCTGTCGCAGCGCCGAGAGCACGAACACCAGCAGCAGCCGCGCGAGCACCAGCGTCGCCGCGATGGCCAGCGCCTGCAGCAACCACCACGGCCCGCCGCCGGCGACCCGCCGCACCAGCGCCGGCAACTGCAGCCCGATCAGGCCGAACACAACGCTCTCCAGCAGGAACACCACGGTCTGGTACACCGCACCGACCTGCAGCCGGATCCGCGCCGTCGTCAGCCGCTCCGCCTGGGTCCCGAGGATCACGCTCGCCACCACGACCGCCGTCACGCCCGACCCGCCGAACGACTCCGCCACGACGTACCCCGCATACGGCGTGACGAGGGAGATCACCGTCTCCAGCACCGGATCTTCGGTACGCCGCCGGATCACGAACGCGCCGAGCGCCGTCAGCACCCCGACCGCCACCCCACCGCCCGCGAGCATCCCGAACTCCGCGAGCGTCCGCCCCCAGGACGCGGCCCCGCCGGCGACGGCCAGGAACAGCGCCACCCGGAACAGC
Organism: Amycolatopsis sp. Hca4; assembly: GCF_013364075.1. Taxonomy (GTDB): domain Bacteria; phylum Actinomycetota; class Actinomycetes; order Mycobacteriales; family Pseudonocardiaceae; genus Amycolatopsis. The sequence goes on along the minus strand of NZ_CP054925.1, from coordinate 10,305,597 downwards.
AGCAGGCTGGTGGCGTCGTTGAACAGGCTCTCCGCCTGGATCAGCGCCTGCACCCGCGGCGGCAACGCCAGCCGCCGCGCCAAGGCCGTCACCGCGACCGGGTCCGTGCTCGCCAGCACCGCACCCAGCACGAACGCCATCCCCACCGGCAACGGCGTCACCGCGACCGCGATCCCGATCACCGCCGCGGCCGACAGCAGCACCAGCCCCACCGACAGCACCGCAACCGGCCGCCCCACCGCCCGCAGGTCGCGCCACGGCAGCTCCTCCCCCGCCGCGAACAGCAGCGGCGGGAGCACGACCAGGCTGATCACCTCCGGCGTCACCTGCACGACCGGGACACCGGGCAGCAACCCGACCACGACTCCGACGACGACCAGCAGCGACGGCGCGGGCACCCGCAGCCGCCGGGCGAACGTGGCCACCACGGTCGCCACGACCACCAGGAACAGGACGGTTTCGACCCCGCGCATCAGCCGGTCCTTCCGATCCGAAATCCGGATGCCGACCAGACTTCCCGGCGCGCCGCGCTCAGCCTACGCGACGCGCCCGCGGACGACCCGCCACCGGCCTGAGGCGGTGACGGTCGAGCCGATCCTGCTGCCGCGGGTGGCCTACCGCGGCCGGGAGATCACCGGCCCCCGCCCGCTTCGACCGGCAGCAGGCCGATCCAGGCCGAGCCGACGGAGGAAGCACGGCCGAAGGTCGATCGACGGCCCTCGTGCTCAATCCAGCACCGTCAGGTCACTCCGGATCGCCGGCCGCCACGGCAGAATCCCTTGATACGGCAGCACTTCCCGCCCGGGAAGCACCACGCCCGCCCAGTCGCGCGGGCCGCCGTCGTAGACGGACACCGAAATCCGGCGGCCGATCAGGGACGGGTCGCTGCCCGTCGTCACCGTTGCGGTGGCGATCACCGCCGGGCCGCTCGCGTCGAGTTCCGTGACCGTCGCGGCGAACGTCGTTGCCGCCCCGCCGTTGACGGTGATCGTGCCGGTCGCCGCCGACGGTGGGGCTCCGGCGGGTGCTTGCGCGTTCACCGTGATCGTGCGGTCACCCAGCTCGAGGGTGCCCGCGACGTGGCGTTCGGGCAGGCCCGCCCGGCTGCCGGGAGCGCCGCCGTGCGGGCCGGGCACCGGTGTGCGGACGGTGAGCGTGCTCTCGTCGAGCGCGAAGAACGGCACGTGCGCCTGCCCCGGGGCGACCGGCTCGCCGGCGAAACCCCAGACGAAACCGACGCGGTCGCCGTCGGGGCGGTCGGCGACGCTCAGCGCGACCGGGGTGCCGATCATCGGAAGATCCGGGTTGTCCGGGTTGTCCTTCCAGGTGACGACGCCGTTGAGCACGGCGACCGAGCCGGCCGCCGTCAGCGTGTCGACGGTGCCGCCGAACGCCGCGTGGAGCGTCCCGTCCGGCCGGGTGTGCACCGCCTGCCACCGCCCGGTGGCGTTTCGGGGGTTCCCGGGCCGCGGTGTCGCGCGGGCGTCCAGGCCGAGGGTGATCGGGTCGCCTGCCCACATCGGGAACCGGTCCCCCGGCAGCAGCCCGCGCCCGGAACCGCTGACGCTGACCGTCGTGGCCGGATCGGCCACGGCCGCGGCGGTGCCGACCGGCAGCGGCAGCGTGGCGGCGAGCCCGACAGCGAGCGCACGCAGACGTGATCGAGTGGTCATCGTGGATTTCCCCAGAGTCGTCGACGGAGTGGTAACACCGTTATAAGACGCCGGAGTTGAAAGTTCTGACCGGTTTTCTCAGCCAGCCGCCTACGCTCGGTCAAGCCGGGCGCAGGGGGACCCACGAGCCGCCGATGCGCAGGTCCGCGCGGGCGGCGTCGACGAAACCCGCGATCGCCTGGTCCAGCCGCCCCTGGCCGGCCTCCTCCTCCGCGCGGTACTTCTCGTCGACCCGGCCACCGAAACCCGGTCGGCTCCCCGCGTGGATCTGCCGGACGATTTCGACGCGGGCGTGCACCGCGGCGAGCACCCGCTCGAGGGTGGCGTTGAGCTCCCTGTCGCAGAAGAACGCCAGCTGCAGCACCGCTTCTTCGACGGTCTCCGCCACCGAGGACGGATCGACCGCGTCGCGCCCCCGCCAGACCGGCAGGCACCGGAGCCGGTGTGCCGCGGCCACGACCATGGGGAACAGCTGGCTCTTGCGCTGCAACACGACGTACCGGTCGGCGTCGTCGATCGCGTCCGCGCCGTCGATGCGTGCGGTCGCGATGACGTCGACCTGCGCCTGAGCGAGGTCGTGGCCGGAAGACTCGTTCACCGTCGATCTCCTTTCACCGGGCCGGAATTCGAGACACTGCGTCGGGGCACGGAGGGCGGGCACCCGCGCGCAGAACGCCCGGCGAGCACGCGCAAAAGCGCCCGCAGGGCCCGCCGGACGCCCTTCGGGGCCATCGCCGCCGGAGAAGTGCCGGGGGCATCCGGGGGCAGGCGCACCCGCAGGACACCGGGCAGGACGCCGATCCGCAACGGCGACGGGAGGCGCTGGGGTTCGCCGTCCACGGCCACGTCGATGAGCGGGTCCGCCGACTCCACCGCGAACTCCGGCGTGCTCCAGGCCCGGTAACCGGGGAACCGGGCGATGTCGCCGCACAACTCGGCCGCGACCAGCTCCGGCACGTCCCGCACCCGGCCGACCGCGACCGTGACGATCCCGAGGACACCCAGGTCGAGCCGTTCGCGGCGGCCGAGGCCGGTCAACCGCTCGAGCCGGTAGGGGCCGTTGGACACGAGCACGATGTCCGCGGCCGCCGCGGGATCGCCGTCCGGGCCGGGAAACCTCAGCGGGCGGCGGGCGTCCGGGCCGAACAGGTCGGGCAGGCAGCCGGCGATCGTGGCGGCCTTGGCCTCCCGGTAGCCGGGTGCCCGGACCAGGGCGGCGTACGCCCCGAGCGAAACGTTGTTGACGAACACCCGGCCCCCGGCCACGCCGAGATCGACCCGCCGCTCGACAGCCTCGCCGAAGGCGGCCAGCGCCTCGGCCGGTGCGTCCCGGTCCAGGCCGAGGTCGCGCGCGAAGTGGTTGCGCGTTCCCGCCGGAACGCAGACGAAGGGCAGGTCGTGCCGGCGGGCCACGTCGGCGACCACGGCCTGGCTGCCGTCGCCGCCGGCCATCCCGAGCATGTCCGCGCCGTCGGCCACCGCCTGCTCCGCGAGTTCACGCAGGTCGTCGTCGACGTGCAGCTCGATCGGCCGGATCCCGAGCGCCCGGGCCCGCTCACCGAGCCGGGACGCGGTGGCCACGCCGTGGCCGGACAGCGGGTTGAGCAGCAGGACGCCCGCCGACGCCGGCTCCGCGCGGCGGATCCGGGGCGTGCGCGCCAGATCGTGGCCGAGAGCGGTCCTGGCCGCCGCGAACGACAGCGCGACCAGCCCCGCGGCCGTCGCCAGCAGAGCGTAGGCGTGCAGGCCGGGCAGCAGCCCCAGCAGGACCGCGGCGGCGATTCCGGCCGTCGCCGCGGCCGCCCGCGCGAAGCCACGGCGCACCAGCGCGGCCCACCCGGCACCGAGGACGCTCCCGAGCAGGAGCACCGCGAGCACCAGCTGCAGCGGGTGCCGGATCAGCGCGCCCAGGACCACGACCAACGACGCCGCCGATGCCGCCAACGAGATCGCCGCGGCCACCTGCCGGGTGACCGTCGGCCGCCCGTCCGCTCGCTTCGCCATCGCCACACCTCCGCGGCCGACCCTGCGGTCCGGGCGGCCCCGGGTCGTCACCCGTCGCGGGTGACCCTGCGCCGCGCACCGTCGTGGCCCGGCCCGAGGGCCACCCGATGCCGGACGGGCTCGCACGATCCGGGTGAGGCGCCCGCCTCGCCCGGACCGCCGACGGCAGCAGGAGGACGTCCATGACCGCCTTCGCGCTGCGCCTGATCGTGGCGGCCGTCGAATGCCACAGCCTGCCGGCGTCGGCAGGGCTCGGTCATGACCGGGCCGGCCCCTACGCCGGGTTCTCCGCGACGGCGAGGTAGTCGGTGTAGATCTGCGGCGAACCGGAGAACGAGGCCAGCTGCTTCCACTCCTCGTACATCTGCTTGGTGTCGCGGTGGGCGGCCGCGAACTCCGCGGCTTCGCCGGTGGCGATGTCGGGCTCGGGGTAGAAGACGTCCAGCGCGTCCAGGCTCGCGATCTCCATCATCATCACGTACTGGTCGAGGCGGTTGCCCCGCTCGCCCTTGAGCACGTGGAACCGCCAGTCCGGGTAGTCGTCGATCCGGTGGTGGTTCTCGGCGATGAACCGGTCGAACACCTCCTCGGTGACCCCGGCGCGCAACGCCAGGTTGTGGATCCCGATGACCCGGGCGACCGGCTCCTCCCCCTGGCGGTCGCGGTAGCGGGGGCCGGGCGTGACCGTGCTCCGCGGGTTGTCGGCCAGCAGCCGGTAGTCGGTGAACAAGGTCGGCAGCTCGGCGAACGTGCCCAGCCGCCGCCACCGCGCCAGCACCTCCTCCGCCTCCGGGTGCTCCGCCCAGAACCGCCGGGCCTGCTCGGTCTGCTCACCCCGGGCCGTGACGTACCGGTCGCGCTGCTCGGCGTTCTCGATCTCGTACAGCATCAGGTACTGCCCGGTGCGCTCGCCGCGCAACCCGCGCAGCAGAGTCCACCGCCACCCCGGGTACACGGGCAGGTGGACGCCTTCGGCGCGCACGAAGGTCTCGAACTCTTCCGGTGTGACACCCGCCTCGGTGTCGATGGCGATGTACTGGAAGGTGAACACCGACGAGCGCCCCATTACGCGTCCAATCCTCGAGCCGGAAAGGGATCGCGCGTCCGGCAAGCACGACTCCCCGCACCCCATCCTGCCCGCTCCGGAGCGGCGGGGCCACGCGCCGCACAGTCCACTCGGGCCTGATCCTTACGAAAGAAGAACACGCGCGCCGACCGGCCGCCCGGTGGAATAGCGCGGGTGCGGCGCACGTCTTTACGTCTGCACGTCCAGGTGCGTTTCACCTGGTGCCCCAGCTTCGCGCCGGAAGGCGGGAAAGGGAGAGCTGTGCCTCAGCAGGCCAAGTTCCACAAGAATCCGGAAGCCGTGTCGCGGCTGGATCCGGAACAGTACCGCGTGACCCAGCAGGACGGCACCGAGCGTCCGTTCGCGAACGCGTACTGGGACAACCACGAGCCGGGCATCTACGTCGACGTCGTCTCCGGCGAGCCGCTGTTCGCCTCGGTCGACAAGTACGACAGCCGGTCCGGGTGGCCCAGCTTCACCAAGCCGATCGTCAAGTCGAACGTCGTCGAGCGGGAAGACTTCAGCCACGGCATGATCCGGGCCGAGGTCCGCTCGCTGCACGGGGACAGCCACCTCGGCCACGTGTTCAACGACGGCCCGCTCGACAAGGGCGGCATGCGCTACTGCATCAACTCCGCGTCGTTGCGGTTCATCCACCTCGACGACCTGGAAGACGCGGGCTACGGCGACTACCGCACCCTGTTCACCAGCAGCCGATGAGGACCCCGGCGCGCGAACCCCGGTTCGCGCGCCGGCACGGACGAGGAGAGCCCATGCCGGACACGATCTCGGCCCCGGTGGAGATCATCGCGCTGCTGGTCTCGCCCGTGCACGCCTTCGAAGGCCGTCCCGCGGACGGCCCGAGGCCCGACCCCGAACCCGTCGGGCGCGACGAGGTGACCGTGCGCGCCGGGCTCGGGCTCGTCGGTGACCGGTACTTCAACCGGCCCGCCCACCGCCGGGCCGCCGTCACCCTCTTCGCCGCCGAGGCACTCGACGTGCTCGCCCGCGACCTCGGCCTCGCCGCCGTGCCGGACCCGCACCTGCCGCGACGCAACATCGTCGTGCGCGGCTTTCCCGTCGACGAGCTGGCCGCACCGCGCGGCGGGACCGGAGCCGTCTTCGGCCTCGACTCCGGTGCGGGTGAGGTCCGGTTCCAGGCCTACCGCCCGGCCCACCCGTGCGCCTGGATGGACGTGGTGCTGGCCCCCGGCGCATTCCGTGGGCTCCGCGGCCACGGCGGCGTCCGCTGCGCTCCGCTCGACGACGGGGTCCTGCGGCTCGGTCCCGCAACCCTCACCGTGGTGCACTCCCCTACCGCCTGACGCGGCTCCCACCGCGACTAGGGCCTGTCCTCAAAGCCAGAGGAGCAGTGTGGCCAGGTCGATCATGCTCCGGTAGGAGGTGGCGGTCTTGTCGAAGCGGGTGGCGATGGCGCGGAATTGCTTGAGTCGGTTGAAGCAGCGTTCGACGATGTTGCGGCGCCGGTAGGCAGTGCGGTCGAAGGCCGGTGGACGACCACCCGCCCGACCCCGTCGCCGCCGGTTGGCCTGCTGGTCACGGCGTTCGGGAATGGTCGCCGGGATGCGCCGCCGACGCAGATATGAGCGGATGGCTCGGCTGGAGTAGCCCTTGTCGGCCAGGACCCGGCTCGGCCGGGTCGCCGGCCGGCCAGGACCTGGCCGGCGGAACTCGATGCCCGCCATGACCTGGATGAACTGGGTGCAGTCGTTGACGTTGCCGCCGGTCAGCACGATCGACAGCGGTCGGCCGTGGCCGTCGCAGGCGAGATGAATCTTGGTCGTGGGTCCACCCCGGGACCGGCCGATGGCATGATCACCTGGCTCGTTATGCCCGCCGCAGGATCCGCTCGCCCCCTGTGTGCGACGCGGTGGCACGGCGGGCGCCGGCGGCGTGCTGATGCGCGCGCACGATGCTGGAGTCGACCGACACCTCGCGGTCAAGTTCGTCGATCGCCTCGGCGATCACGCGGACCTGTGCCACCAGCGCGGACAGGGTACCGGTGCGTGACCAGCGCCAGAACCGGTTGTAGACCGTCTTCCACGGCCCATACCGCTCCGGCAGGTCACGCCATGCAACTCCAGTCTTGGCCTTGAACAACATCCCGTTGATCACCCGACGGTCATCCACCCGCGGGCGTCCCTTCGCACCCGACACCGGCAGCAACGGCTGGATCACCTGCCACTGCTCATCGGTCAGCTCATGCCTGCGCACCACAACTCAAGATCGAAGCAGATCAACCACCACCGCTTTGAGGACAGGCCCTAGGGCCGGTACACGGCGTCCTTGCCGTACAGCGGCTTGGTGAAGCTGGAGATGTAGGTGTGTGAGTCGCCGGCGCCGAGGTTGTACGTCAGGTACACGCCGTAGCCCTCGTTCACGGTCCGCTGGGCAAAACCGGCCGCGGTGCTGGTGGACGTCGCCCCGATCCGGACCGCCGCGGGGGAAAGGCCGGATTTGGGGAGGGCGATGTTCGGTACGCCCCAGGTGCCGTAGTACGGGTTCCAGGCGTAGTTGAACTTCGACGTGATGTCGGTGCCGCCGTAGGACAACCTCGACGCGGCCGGGCCGATGTTATACAGCGAGATCAGCTTGGTGGGCATCGCCGCGCGCAGGGCCGTGACGAGGTGGACGAACGAGCTGGCGTTGGGCTGGCCCGTGCCGTTGTTGCCGTATTCGGCGTACTCGTCGTCGAAGTCGATGCCGTCGAGCCCGTACTTGGTCACGGTGTCGGACAGCTGTTTGGCGAAGGCCGCGGCCGCTTGCTGGGACGGGAAGTTCGCGAAGCCGGCGCCCTGGTGGTTGCCGAGGATCGACAGCATGACCTTGATGCCCTTGGCCTGCAGCGGGCGGACCTGGGTGCTCACGTTGTCGAGGACGCTCTGCACGTTCGGGTTGAAGTACAGGTACGCCGACTTCGCCGCGGTGTCGTAGTTGATGTTGGCGGCGAAGATCACGCCGATGTCGAACACGTTGCCGCCGTCCTGGGCGAGTGCGTACTTGCCCACGTTCAGCATGCTGTTGCTGTTCACCTCGACGTAGGCCACGGTGATCGGCCCGCTCTTGCGCGGCGCGGCGGACGTGCTCGCCGCGCCCGTGCCCGTCGTCGTGGCCGCCAAGAGGGCGGCCCCTGCCAGCAACGCGGTGATCCGGCCCAGTTTGACCACGGTGATCAACTCCTGACGAGTGGTTTGAACCACTGCCCATGTATGTGCTTTTCCGGCACCTTGTCAAGAGCGGTGATCAAGCAACGCGGCCGGTAGCTCGATCGGCCCACGCCGTTCGTCGGACGCGACGCCCACCGCCTCCGCAGTCACCGGGGATGGTCACTAACGGACTATCGGGGCGGCCGATCAGGTGGCAACCATCGATGGACTGTCGACGGATTGTCGACGGGGTTTGCGACTGTGGCGTCCAGCTTCCCCCGTGTGGACGCACGGGGGGTCGATCGGCTGGGGGATCCACGCATGACAGCGTTCGCGGATCGCGCACTGCGCGAATTGAGCGATCCTGCCGCACTCGGTGCGTTGCTGCTGCCGGACGGCGACGCCGGCCGGGTCAGGACGATGCTCGCGGCGACCTACGACCTGTCGGCGGCACGCATCGACCAGGTCACCGCCGTGCACGTGCGGACCGTGAGCCTGCAGCGGCCGCTGTTCCCGGTCGGCAGGCAGGACGGTTCGTGGTCCCGGCTCGTGCCCTCCTTCACCCGCGGCGAGTTCACGCTCACCCGCCCGGCGCCGGCCGATCCACTGTGGATCGACCTGCTGGCGGGGATCGACGTCACCGTGGTCACCGAGGTGGACCCCAGCGGCGCGGAATCCGTGCTGTCCCGAGCTTTCGACAGCTTCACCACGCTGGACGAGTTCCGCGCGCGGTTCACCTTCTTCGACCTCGACGCGTTCCTCGCCGAGCACCGCATCAGCACCGTCGAGGAGCTGCGGGACGCGTTCGACTACGTGGTGACCGAGATCCGGCTGCGCAGGCCGGGGACCTTCGACGCGGACGACCCCGCGAACCGGCACACGCTGCCGGTCACGGTGGCCGCCGTGATCGCCGACCCGTTCGACCTCGCGGCCGGGCTGCGGGCCACGCGGCTGGTGCGGGAAGCCGCGAAGGGGTTCACGGGCCCGGCGCCCGGCGGTCTCCCGGTCGAAGCGACCGAGGCCTACGCGACGGCCGTCGTCGTCGCGGCGGACGGGCTGCCCGGCGGGCTCACCGCGACCGACGTCGAGCAGCTCTACGGCAAAGAGGGCGTCGTCAGCCTCTTTGTGCCCACAACATGAGGAGGATCTGATGGCAGTTCGGTATGTCCGGGTCGACCCGATCGTCAACCTGTTCGCGCCCGCGACCCGCGCGTTCGGCACCATCGCGGTGGTGGGGCGGACGTCGTCCACGGCCGCCGTGATCGCGAAGCCGGTGTTGTTCACCAATCCCGACGACGCGAAGGACGCCTTCCCCGGCGAGCTGGGCACCGCGATCGAGCTCGCGTTCCTGCAGACTCCCGGCCCGGAATTGGTCTTCGGCGTGCCGGTGGCCTCCACCGCACCCGACTGGGCGGCCGGGCTCGACGCCGTCGCCGCGCTGAACGTCCAGCTCGTCCTGCTGGCGAACGTTCCGGTCACCGACACCACCAAGGCCGACGGCGGGCCGATCCACCTGCTCTCCGACCACGTCACCTCGGTGTCGAACACCGGCGCCGACGGCTCGGAGCGCATGGGCGTGGCGATGCTGGAGAAGGGCGAGACCGATCCGGGGGTCATCCTGCCGAACGAGCGGATGGTCTACATCGCCCACAACAGCACCCAGGACGCGGCGGCCGCGGTCGCCGGCACCATCGCCGGCTACGAGCCCTCGGTGTCGCTGCTGCTCAAGCCGGTGAACATCACCAGCCCGCCGTTCAGACCCGCGGACATCGAGACCCTCAACGGCCCGCAGCCGGAAACCGCCAAGACCGGCCCGACCGGGGCCGGCGTCAACTGGCTGACCACCCCGGCGCTCATCCCCGGCAACGGCGTGTTCATGGGCGAGGGCTACACGGGCGACTCGAGCCACGGCAAGAAGTACATCGACGTCGTCCGGTTCACCGACGACGTGGCGTTCCAGCTCAAGGCCCGGCTGATCAACTCCATCGGCAACGTCCGGATCACCCGGTCCGGCCTGCGCACGCTGATCGCCCAGCTGGAGGCGGTCCTCACCCCGCTGCTCGAGGCGGACGTGCTCACCGGCTTCGAGGTCGTCGTCCCGCTGCTGGCCCTGCTCGACAAGGACCCGGCGACGCGGACCGCCGAAGAGACCCAGCGGATCCACGACGCCGAAGTGGCGCGGCTGGTGCAGGTACTGGCCGCGCTGCAGTACGCCGGCGCCGTGCACCGCATCTCGATCAGCCTGAAGTTCGACTAGGAGGAAATCCGATGGCCGACTGGAACACGCGGCTCGAGGTCAAGCTCGGCGACGCGACGATCACGCCGATCTCGACCTTCACGCCGACGTTCAACGTGCCGCACACCGTGCTGCACAGCATCGAGGCGGACAACACCGGCTTCGTCCGCCAGCCCTTCACCTTCACCTTCACCATGGGCGTGCCCGCGGTGGCGGCCGCGGTCGCCGACCTGACCGAACTCGCCACGAGCGGCACCGAGTTCCAGGTCGTGGTGGCCGAGAAGAAGGGCGATGACTGGGCGTTCGACTCGATCAAGTTCGCCCGGTGCGTCGTCACCTCGGCCAACCCGAGCAACGTCGTGATCGACGGTGTCCCGCAGGCGTCCTTCACCTGCATGGCGCTGACCGTCGGCCTGGAGGCGTGAGCCGTGCCGGACGAGGGGGAAGACGGTGTCGAAAGCGTGGTGATGCCGGGGTTCGCGACCGGCGGCCGGGTCGAACGCACCGGGATCGCGCTGGTGCACGAGGGCGAATACATCGTGCCGCAGCCGGGCAGCGAGGCGGCGATCTCGCCGTGGCCGGAGGGCGGCGGAGTCGTCAACTACTACTTCCCCGTCCGGATCGAGGTGGTCGGGGCGTTGCCCGACGCCGAGGTCCGGCGCGTGGCCGAGCACGTGTTCGGTGAACTCGACCGCGAACTGAACACCCGCATCTGACCGGAGAACGCCGTGACCGCACCCAACAAACCGGTTCTCGTCGGCACAGTCGCACTGCGACACGTGCAGAGCCTGACCGTGACCGAGGGCTACCGCGTCGAGCGGATCATGGGCAGCCGGCTCGTGCAGGCCACGCAGCCGACGAACCAGACGATCGTGATCGAGGCCGTGCTGATCGGCGACGACCGGCTGGACCAGCGGCGGGAGCTGGAGCGCGTCGCCCTCGTCTCCCGGCTGCTGGTGGCCAACGCGCCCACCGGGCAGACCGCGGTCGGGATCGCCGTGGTGGCCGGGCTGACCACCACGCTGAACATGCAGGTGACTTCGTTGCGGTTCACGCAGAGCGTGGCCAAGAAGGAGGCACTCGACGTCTCGATCACGCTCGTGCAGGTCCTTCCCGCCGGGCAGGCCGCGACGCCGAGCGATGCGACGAAAGGGCGTCTCGCGAGCGCCACGGCGGCCGTGCCGAGCGCACCGCCGCCCAACCCCATCGCCCGGGTCCCGGGTGATCCGCTGTGACCGAGGAGTCAGGACATGAGCTTCCGGCGGCTGCCGATCAACCCGGCGGACGGGTTTCCGCAGGCCTTCCGGCTGACCGTGGCCGGCCGGACCTACCGGTTCCGGCTGTACGCCAACATCGCGGAGGAACAGCTCGAAAACACGACGGGGCTGCTCGAACTGCCGGCCGACGGAGCGTTCCTGGTGCTGTCGGTGGACCGCGAGGAGCCCGCCGGGCCGACCACGATCCTGCGGCGGAAGCTGGTGCCCGGGATCACCTACCACGCCGGCGAACTGGCGTTGACGTTCCCCACGATGCAGCTGGATCCCCGCAACCTCAACGGTGTCGGCGAGTTCGGCTCGCAGGTCGTCGGCGGGGTGGCGGCGCGGTGAGACGGGAGGGGAGACCATGACTTTCGCGCTCTGGTACCAGGTCGCCGTCACGTCACCGGGCAGCCTGGCGCAGCCGGTGACCGTGTCCAACGACGTCCTCGCCGGGTCGCTCGTGCTGGACGCCGAGATCACGGTGACGATGACCGAAGGGGCGGCGACCGACACGTTCGAGGTCGTGCTGATCAACCTGCCGACGGACACGGCCGACCTGGTCCGCGCCGCCCAGGCGACGACGGCGGTGACCGCGACCATTCGCCTGGGCTACTTCGACGACGTGGCGACCAGGACCGGCGACGGCGGCTTGGTGCTCGTCGGCCGGGTCACCCGCGTGGTGAACTGCGTCGGCGAGGACGGGTACGGCCGGACGATCCTCTACGGGCAGGAGGAAGCCGGCTACCTGCTGCGGAACACGCCGGCCGCGGGCCAGGCCACCGGCACGGACGCGGTGCGGTTCGCCCGAGACCTGGTACGCCGGGCGGGCGGCGTTCAGCTGGCCCCGAACTCGACGCTGCCGGGCGACCTGACCGGGTTCACCGTGCGCACCGGGTCCACTTTGGACGCCTTGGGCGCACTGGCCACTCGGGCGGCCGTGCCGCTGGTGGTGCGCGACGGCGACGTCTTCCTGGGCGACGCGGTCGGCGCGGCGACCGACACCGCACCGGTGGCCTTCGACCCCGACACCAACATCGTTTCCCTGCACAGCCTCGACGGCGAGGACACCGCGAGCACCCCGGCGCCGCCGGTGCACAGCACGCTGAGCATGACCGTGCTCGGCCATCCGCTCCTGCGGGTCGGCCAAGTCGCGAAGGTGACGGGGTTGTCCGGGGTGCCCTCGGGGACCCTGCGGATTTCCCGGGTGCTGCACCGGTTCACCACCGACGGCGGGTACGTCGCGCGGCTCGAGCTCATCGCGGCCGAAGCCGGGCGGCGGGCCCAGGTCACCACCGGCGTCCAGGTCGTCGTGGACCGGTGGCGGGAACTGGTCGACCGGGCGCAGGACGACCGCCCGGCGATCGACGTCGGCGAGGTCACCGAGTACACGGCGGACGGGCACGTGGCGTCGTTGCAGTACGCGCAGCAACCGGATCCGGCCGTCGCCGCGCCGAGCGTCGCCGGCCCGGTCGACGGCGGGACCGAACTGCACGGCAAGCCGATCTCCTCGGCGTTCGCGTTCGACCGGACGGGCCTGGTCGTGCCGGTGTACCCGCGGATGCGTGCCCTGCTGGCGCACAACCGCGGTCTGGTCAACGACGCCGTGCTGGCCGGGTTCCTCTGGACGGACGAGCCCGAGCTGCGCCGCCCGGCGAACCGGCCGGGCGACCACTGGCTGGCGCTGCCCACCGGTCTCGGTCCGGACGGCCTGCCCACCGGCCCCGGCGTCAACGACCTCACCGACGCCACCGGGCACCGGGTGATCCAGGCCGCCGGGCTGCGCGTCCAGGTCGGTGCCGGCACGTTGCCCGAGGTGGGCACCCGCCCCGACCCGCCGTCCGACGGCTCGATCACGATCGAGCACGAGAGCGGCACCAGGATCCGCGTCGGCGCCGACGGCGGCGTCACCATCACCACGGACCACCAACCGATCACGCTCACCAACGGCGGGGTCAGCCTCAAGCTCGACGGCACGAAGGTGGCGGTGTCCTGATGGCCGCCGTGCTCACCGCCGCGTCGATCCTGGTGTGCCCGCACCGGTTCCCGTTCAAGGTCGCCCCGAGCCAGGAACTGCTCGCGGTGGACGGCGAGTTCGTCCTCCTCCGGAGCGACCTGCTCAAGGTGAAGATCGAGACCTGCACGAACAACCCGAAGTGCACGAACATCACCGAGGTCACCGCCGGCCTGTCCACCACGCTGGCGATCGGCGGGGACCAGGTGGTGCTCGACACGGCCGCGGGAACCACGAACGCGGCACCGGGCTGGCAGGTCCAGCTCGCCGCCCAGGACAAGCTGGAGGCGAAATGACCACGCCCGACCCGTTCGGCCGGGGATTCCTCGTGCACGACGGGGATCTGGTGTTCGAGGGCGGCAGGCCGGCCGAAGTCACCGGGCTCGCCAACCTCGTCCAGGCACTGACCCTGCGGGTGCTCACCCCGTTCGGGTCCGACCGCTTCGACCCCGACTACGGGCTGGACGTGAAGCAGGCCTTCACCGCACCGAACAGCACTCGCATCGTGAAGGAACTGCTGAAGCTGAACCTGGTCGGCACGCTGACCGCCGATCCGAGGGTGAGCGCGGTCCGGCGCGTCACCTTCGACGACGACCCGGACCGACTCGCCACCGATCCGGACGGGGGACGGGTCGCCCGCATCAGTCGCCAGTGGACGGTCGTGGTCGACCTGGAAACGGCGACCGGGGACACGGCGACGCTGCTGGCGAACGTGGAGGTGTGACGATCGTGACCGATTTCGGGGTGACCCCCAGCGGGTTCGTGCTCAAGCCCGTCGACGTGCTGCTCGACGAGGCGATCGAGCGGGCCAGGTCCGTCTTCCCCGGCGCGGACCTGACCACCACCAGCGCGCTGCGCAAGATACTGGAGACCACCGCGGCCGAGGACGGCGAGCTGTGGAAACGGCTGGAGGACCTGTACTTCGGCAACTTCATGTCCACCGCGACCGGCGACGCGCTGGACCAGCTCGGCGAGGACGTCGGGGTGGCCCGCCGTCAGCTGGCGAGCACCGGCACGGTCCGGATCACGCTGGACAACCCGGCAGCCGGAGAGCGGCACGTGCTGCCGGAGGGCACCGTCGTGGTGACCGGCGAACCGGTCCGGGCGTTCGGGACGGTCGCGCCGGTCACGCTCGACACCGCCACCCGCACCGCGGACGTCGACGTGGTGGCGTTCGGCCGCGGCCCGGACGGAGACGTCGACGCCGGTGCCATCACGGCCGTCGATCCGGCGTTCCAGGCCCAGTTCCTCACCGGCACCGCGCGGTTCACCGTGACCAACCGGGCCGCGACGACCGGCGGCACCGGGCGCGAGCCGGACGAGTCCTACCGCAACCGGCTGCTCGGGCTGGCCCGCAACCTCTGGACCGTCGACGCGGTGGCGCAGGCGGCACTGGGCGTCGACGGCGTCGTGGACGTCGTGCTGTCCGACCCGCTGGGCGGCGTCGACGTCTCCCAGAGCCTGTTCGACCTGTTCAACTTCGACCAGCGCGCGTTCAGCAGCGAACGCCGGGTGGGTGAGCCGTACTTCTTCACGGTCGTGGTGGCGCACGACCCGCTCCAGAAGTGGCACACCGTCGGCCCGGTGGAGGGCATCTTCGAGCGGGTCACCACCGCGGTGGACGCGGTGCGCCCGATCGGCATCCACGCGAACGTCGTCGAGGCCGACCACATCGAGGTCGGGGTGCGGGCGACCGCGGTGATCGCGTCCGGTTCGGACGGCACGGCCCTGCTCTCGTCGATCCGCCGCCGGCTGGCGGCCGACATCGGCGCGCTGCGGCTCGGCGGGGACGTCCTGTACTCCCAGGTGGTCCGGGCGTTCGTCGAACAGCCGGGGGTGCTGGACGTGCAGAACCTGCACCTGCGCCGCTCCCCCGCCGCGTTCGGCCGGATCACCTTCGGCGACGTCCCGTTCCAGCGGGTGGTCGCCGAGGCCGCGGTCGGGGAGAACCTGGCCATGGGCCCGACCGAGCTCGCGACCTTCGTGGCCGACGGCGACACCCTCGACGTGACGCTGGTGATCCGATGACCGGGCCGATCGCGGCGAGGCGGATGGGCCGCCGGCTGACCGCACCGTTCGAACGCGGCGCGGACACGCTTCCCCTGGGCCTGAGCCTGTTCACGAGTTCCCAGGCCAGTGTGGACACTTACGACTTCACCGACCACACGGCCCGCTTCGACGCGGCCCCGCAGCCGAGGTACGTGCTGGCCACGGCCCGGGACATCGACGTCGACACCACGGTCCGGCTGGACTACGACGAGCCCGGTGCACCGTCGGGGTTCACCGTCGTGACCGTGCCGGCGGGGTCGGTGGCCGGCACGTCGTTCCTCCTCGAGGCCCCGGTGTCGGCGACCGCCCGGCTGACCCTGCTGACGATGGGCACGGCACCGTTCGACAACCGGCCCGAACTCTGCTGGACCTTGACCGTCCTGCTGGGCAACACGGCGAAGCTGCTGTGGGCGGTGGGCGCCGAACGGGACCAGCTGCGCGGGCACGCGGTCCGGACGTTCGCGCAACGGCACCTGCCGAGCGCGGCCGGGCTGAGCCTCGACCTGATCGGGCACGACCTCGGCGTGCCGCGCTTCCCACCGCAACCTTACGGGTTCGACGCGGAAACGGTCGCGCTCTACCACCTCGGCGACGCGGCGGGGGCCGTCCCGCCGGTGGCCGACCTCACCGCCGGGTTCCCCGGCCGGGCCGGATTCCCCGGCGAACTCGCCGGAACGGTCCAGCTCGGGGTCGCCGGGCGGTACGGCCAGGCGATGGGGTTCCGCGAGCCGGGAGCCGCCGTCCGGATCCGGACCACCGCGGCGTTCGACATCGGCGCCGAAGACGGGTTCACCGTCGAATGCTTCGTCCGCCCCGATCCGGACGCCGACGGACCGGTGCTGAGCCGGCGTCCGGCGCCGGACGGGGACGGGCCGGGCTGGGTGCTGCGGGTCGGCCGCTTCGACGGGCTGGACCGCAACGTGCGGTTCGTGATCAGCGACGGCACCACTGTCATCGACCTGTGCGCGGAGGTCAGCCTGCCGACGGACCGGTTCACCCACCTCGCCGCGGGCTTCGACCGGCTCACCGGCCACGTCAGCCTGTTCGTCGACGGGGTGGTGAAGGACTTCCGGTTCCGGTTCCCGCTCGGCGCGGTCGTGACCACGGCGGATCTGCTGATCGGCGCCGCCGGTGGCGGATTCCGCGGCGTGGTCGACGAGGTGCGGATCAGCTCGACGGCGCGGGCCGACTTCTCGCCGGCACTCGGCGAGGACGACGAGCACTACCGCCGCCGGCTGGCGCTGTTCCGCCGCTGGACCCTGCCCACCCCGGCCAACCTCGCCGCGGTGCTCAACGAGCTGGCCGGCCCGATCGGCAGCGACCCGGAAGCCGAGGGCACGCTCGTGGTCGACGACACGAACGCGACGCTGGTCCGCGGGACGCGCCTGGTGCACATCCGGCCGAAGGTCCTGCTGCCCGGGGAAAGCATCGACGCGGCCGGTCGCCGCGGAGTGGCCGAGGCGACCGTGGTGGGCAGTGCCGCCGAGGAGGACACCTTCGACCCGGCCCTCCTGCTCCGCTACGACAACGAGGACGTGGACTTCGACCCGCCGCCGGTGCGCGCGCTGGAGCCCGGTGAACGTCCGCCCGACCCGCACCTGGTCCAGATCGGCGTCGCCCAGTGCCTCGACCGGCTGTTCGCCCTCGCCGGTGCCGCCACGGCGCCGCCGGGACGGCTGCTGATCAGCTCGGCGTACGACCCCCGCGCGGCCGACCTGCGGGCCACCGGCCGGGCCGTGCTGCTCGGCCACAGCTCGCTCCCGCTCGGCAGGCTGGCCGCGCTGGCCCACCGGGCCGGCTTCGACTTCGTCGCTTTCCGTGCCGGTGCCGGGCGGGTGTACGCGGCCACCGCCCCCGGTGACTACTTCGCGATCGAACTCACCCCGGCCGGCACCGGGCCGACCGACCTGGACGTGGGCGCGACCGCGACGCTGTCACTGCGTCCCGCGCCGCCGGTGGACGCCTTCCTGCGGTGGCTGGTCGTACCCGCCGACGGCGGCGGGCGCGCGACGCTCACCCCCGCGGGCAATCCCGGGTCGCCGCACCGGACTGCTTCGCTCGAAGCCACCGCCGCCGGACGGCTGATCGTCAAGGTCGATGTGGTCCGCGGCCGGCACACCGTCTCGGCGACCCGGTCCCTGCGCGTCGGCCTCACCGGACTGGCCGAGGGCGGCAAGATCACCGCGGACGGCACGACCGGCGTCGATTCGTCCGTCGTGGACAGACCGGAGGCTTTCTTCGATCCGGCGTTCCTGGCCGACCACGACGATCCTCGCGTCGACTACGGCTCGGACGCCGCGCACAAGGTGCAACCCGCCGTCGCCGAGCTGCTGGACGCGCTGCTGGCCGAGCTGGCCCGGCGCGGGACCGGCGGCAGGCTGAGCGTGTCGCTGCCGTCCCCGGTCACGCCGGCGTCGCGGCAGGGCAGGCAGCTCCTCCTGCGGCACAGCGTGCTGACGCCGAGCGGGCTGGCCGGGCCCGCGTTCGCGGTCGGCTTCGGCCACCTCGAACACCAGGGCACCGACCTCGTGGTCACCCAGGCACCCGGGCAGCTCGTCCAGGTGCGCGGTCCGGAAGGGATCGAGCGGGGCGCGGTCATCGAGCTGGAGGAGGGCGACACCGTGGACCTCACCGCGAAACCGACGACGGCGGCCCTGCACGACGCCGGGGTCACCGGGCAGGTGCCCGGTGCGGGGCCGAGGCTGGGCTGGGCGTCGGGCACGTTCGACAACGCCGCGATCACGCTCACGTCCACCACCCAGCCCACCAGCACGCTGCACGCCGGTTCCGCCGGGACGGCGTGGGTGCAGGCGGGCTACCTGGTCGGCGGCGAGCCGACACCGTACACGTTCCGGGTCCGGCCGCGTGCGGACCTGGACACCCCGGCGACGGTGATCACCAAGGACCGGTTCGACCTGATCATGAACATCCTGAACGTGCTGCACCCGGTCGGCGTCGAGGTCGACACCGCCGCGATCCGCGCGCACGTGGTCGAGCTGCAGGGTGACCTGTCGCAGGTCAACCCCGACTTCACCTACCCGAAGTTCCGGGTCCGCGGCCCCCTGCCGCGCCAGGCGAGAGGGCCGGCCGATGGCTGACATCAGCTTCACGCAAACCTTCCACCACACGGACTGGGTGGACGACGTCGACCGCGTCCGGGCCGCCGAGCCGAACGGTTTCAACGCCCGGTTCGCCGCGATCGAGACGGATCTGGCGCAGCTGTCCGCGGTCGTCGCCGAGGTCGACGACGTGCTGAGCCACGCGGGTTCGCGGCAGCGGCTCACCCTGCCGCCCACGCTGGTGCCGCCGGAAGGGGCCACCCCGTGGCTGATCGGCAGCGACGGGACGGCCACGGTGGTGCCGGGTTCGAGTGCTTCCGGGCTGCTGAACGTCGTCCTGCCGAACGGCGCCACCCTGCTGTCGTTCCGGGCGTTCGGGCTGGCGAGGGGCGCGTCGGTGTCGATCTCGCTGTCCCGCGTCCAGATCGGCAGCAGCACACCGCAGGTGCTCGCCACCGTGACCGGCAACGCGACGCCGTACAACCGGGTGGTGCTCATCGATCCGTCGGTGCCGAAAACCGCCGCGGCCACCTCGCGCTTTCTCATCCAGGCCACCGTGCCGGTCACCCCGGCCGACGCGTTCGTGTCGGTCGGCGCCTTCCAGCTCACCTACTCCCTCGACTGAACGGAAAGAGGAACACCGGTGGCACACGTGAGTTTCACCCCGACCTTCCACCACACCCCGTGGGTGGACAAGATCGACCGCGTCGAGGCCGACGGCCCGAACGGGTTCAACACGCGGTTCAACGCCATCGGCGCCGATCTCCAGCAACTGTCCACAGTGGTCAAACAGACCGGCGCGGAGGTCCAGCAGTTCCAGGCGCCGCCACCACCGCGGCGCCAGAACCGGCTGCTGAGCTGCACCCCGGTGTTCCGGAAAGCTCCGCAGGCCGGCAAGCCGTGGGCGACCGAAGCCGACGGCACGGCGGTGGCCAGGACGAACGCGATCGGCGGCGTCTACTTCGGGGTCATGAACCTGACGCTGCCCGGCCGGTTCCAGCTGGCCGCGATGAGGGTGAAGGGCATTTTCGTTCCCGACGACATCGGGGAGGCCTTCGCGGACGTGGTCCTGTCACGCAGTCCGCTTCAGCTCACGCCCGGTCCGCCGGTCGTCGAGCAGGTGGCCGCGTTCAACGTCGGGGCCACGCTCACCACCACCTTCGACGCGCTCGCGACGGTCACGGAGGCGGCCGCCGGGATCGATCCGGACGGCTTCCGCTACTTCCTCACGGCCCGGTTCGAGATGCCCGACGCCGTGCAGCTGACGACCTTGATGTCGATCGAGACGATCCAACTCACGCTCGTGCCCGCCTGAGCAGGCCAAGGACATCGGAGACAGCCATGATTGGTGTTGCCTTTTCGAGCCCGGCACCCGGCAGCAGTGTCGGCCGGACTTTCACCGTGACGGGCACCTATTTCGACGACGGCACGGTGGACAACCAAGGCCACGATCAGTTCTCCATACTGCAGATCCTGGTCGACTTCGGTGCCAACCGGTTCCCCAAGGTCGCCGCGACCATCGGGAACGGCACCTGGTCCGCCACCGGATCCATCCCGGCCGGTGTCCGGCACGGCGACGTGGTGACCCTGAGTTTCGACGCGAGCATCCTGGCCCTCAGCAGCAGCGGTGACCAGCCCGGCGGATACGACGTGATCGACACGCGCCAGGTGGTGGTGGAGCAGACCGGGCCGCAGGTCGTCATCGACCCGTTCCAGAACGACGTGACCGTCCAGCAGCTGCCGTTCCGCGTGCCGCTGCTCTCCGGCCGTGCGCTGGACGACGCGGGCGTCACCGGCGTGCAGTTCACGATCGACGGCGGGGCCCGCCAGAACATGGACTCGGTCACCGGCGACCCGGCCCAGGTCACCTGGTCGAAGGCCAACGTCGGCTTCGGCACGGGCCAGCACACCGTCGTCGTGATCGCCACCGACGCCTTCGGCAACGAAGGGACGGCGTCGACGACCGTCACCGTGCGCCTCAACACCCCGCCGCCCCCGCCGCCACCCCCACCGACCGGCGACATCACCTTCACACCGACGTTCCGCCACACCGACTGGATCAACAACGTCGATCGCATCGAGGCGGGCGGCCCCAACGGCTTCAACGTGCGCTACGACGCGATCGACAGCGACCTGAGCCAGCTGTCCACCGTGGTCGGCCGGATCAACACCGCGCTCAAGTTCCCCGGCGTCGTGCTCGGCGAGCAGCGGCTCACCCCCGGCCTCGACCTCGTGTCCCTGCCCGCCGGTGAGTGGAGCTACGACGACACCGGGATGGCGCGCCCGGCGGTGGCGGGCGCGCAGGCGATCATGCACCTGTCGCTGCCGGAACCGGTCGCGCTCCGGAACTTCCGGGCCATCGGGTTCTACCCCGGTCCGCCGGCCTTGTTCGTCATCCGGCTGTTCCGGTCCTCCCTCCTCGACCAGAACCTGCCCCCGGAAGAGCTGGCCGAGATCCGGCTCGACTCGCCGGAAGCCAGTCCGTTCGACCACACGGTGCCCGTGCCCGACGCGGTCGCCACGGTCGACGGATCGTTCCGCCACTACGTCACGGTCTTGAGCCAGACCACCGACGTCAGCCTGGCCACCATCCAGCTCACCTACGTCGCGACGTGAGCCGGTGCGCATCGACTGCCACGTCCCGATCACCGTCCGGATCGTCGGAGTGCCGACCGACGACCAGCTGGCGGCGGTGGGCCAGGCGCTGACCCGGGCGGTGTCCGCCCGGGTGGCCGAGGCCGAGCGCGTGCTCGCCGAGCGGCACGGCGACCCGGGAGGCGCCACCACGGAGGTGCGGGAGCGGTACGACCCCGGCCGGCAGGGTGCCGACGGCTACGCCGTCCCGTCCTTCCAGCTCGCCGGCGACCCGGTCGCCGTGCCGGCGTTGCCGGATCTGAGCGCCAACGAAGCGGAAGCGCTCCGCGTGCGTTCCGCCGGTCCGAACCTGGTCGATCCCACGCGGTCCGCGGCGGACAACGAGGCCGCGGTGCGTGCGCTCGCCCTCGACATCTTCGGCTCCCGGGAAGCGGTGGAAGCGGTGTTCGCGAGCCTGTCGCCGTTGGTGCGGCAGGAGGTCGACCGGCAGCACCCGCCGGAGGGGGCGGACGCGATGGCCGACCACCACCTCCAGTTCTTCATCCGGATGCGCTTGTACTTCTCGACGTGGGAGGACCTCCTCGACCACTTCCGGAACTTCACCGAGGTGAAACGTCCGGCTACCCAGGACAATCCCGAGGTCGACGTCGTCTTGCACCGCGATGCCGCGGACCGGCTGGAACGCGTCCTGAACCTGCTCCCGAAGCATCCCAAGATCTATGGCGGGTTCCAGTTGCGCCATTTCGAGGAAGGCGAGATCCAGACCCCGGGTTTCATGATCCACGCCCTCGGCTACGCCCTCGACATCGCCGCCGCGGAGAACCCCAAGATCGGCTTCCAGAGTTCCGGCACCCGCCGCTTCGACCCCCACCAGATCGCCGCGGCCATCGACCCCCGCGGCGCCCACATGGACATGGGCAACGACTGGCCGGGCATCGTCAAGGCGATGGGACAGCGCCTGGCCGCGGACACGACAACACTCGCCGCCGACGACCAGGATCCCGTGGCGAAACGGGTCTTCCAGCTCTTCGAACAGCAGTTCCACCAGATGCAACGGGGTTCGCTCGGCTTCATCGGCACGTTGTCCCCCGCCCACCGGACGAAACTGCTGGACGTCCGCAAACGGTATCTCGACGTGCTGCGTGAAATCGCGGCACAGCGCGGCAAGCAGACGCCGGCGAGTCTCCAGGAGCGGCGGAAGGCCATTCTCGAAGAGATCCCGCCGCTGGTCACCGAGTGGATCACCGCGCTCGACTCCGAAGTCAAGGCGTCGCTCGCCAAGCACCCCGGAATGGACAAGCTGCGCCCGCCCGCCGAAATCCGGGCCGATCTGCAGCACGCCGAGAAGAGACTGCAGCTGGCACAGCAGGACGAGCAACGCGCCAAGACCGCGACCGCCGCCGCGGTGCGACGGCGTGACGCCGCGATCGCGAAAACCCGCCCGGTCGGGCGTGACTGGACCCCGGCACCCGTGGAAGCCATCCGGGACGCCGCGGCCAGGCGGCAAGAGGCCGAGACCGCGCTGCGCGAAGAGATTTACGCGAAACGCGTACGCGACTCGGCCGCCGCCACCCGCGATCGGCTGAAGGCGGAGCTGGCGACCTCCGACGTCCCGGCGCTGCGGCCCGCCTGGAAGTGGATCACCGAGGTCACCGAGCTGCGCGAAGAACTCGCCCACCCCGACCTGTCGACCTCGGCGGGCATCGGGACGTTCGAAGCGCTCACCACCGGTGATCTGCGCAGCATCGCCCCGGCCGACAACCCGCCGCTGCTCCGGTTGCTGGAGGCGGGCTTCTTCAACCCGAAGGACGGGTTCGACCTGCAGTTCTTCGAGGAAATGGCGCACAGCGGGTTCGTGCCCGGCGCGACCTGGCAGTTCGGCGGCGCCGACCCGATGCACTTCGAACTGCAGGAAGGCCGGGAACGGATCAAGCCGCCCGGCACCCTGCCACCGCGTGCGCACTGACGAAGAAAGGCGAGAGCCGTGCGGAAGCACTACCACCTGCCGTCGGCGGTCACCACCGCCGACGACCTGCCGGCGCCGGAGCGGGAGCGGCTGACCGCCGTCGTGCTGGACGCGGTGGCGCGGGCGGTCCACCCGGTCGGACTCACCGGCAGCACGGTCACGGCCACCCCGGGCCGGCCGCCGGCCCGGGAGCCGTTCGCCGGCCTGCGGGTGACCGCCGACGGTAGCGCGTACGCGACGCCCAGCTACGACGACGGCGGGCGTCCGGTCGGGGTGCCGCTGCGTAGCCGGTCGTTCCCGTTCCGGGTGCGGCTGGACCGGCGGCTGGACAGTGCCGAGCTGCTCCGGGAATTCGTCCGGCAGTACCGGCACGTGGCCGGCGCCGAGGCCGCCCGGCTGCTCGACGCGGAGCACTGGCATTGGACAGGGACGCCGCCCGAGGTCACCGACGCCGATCTGGCGCGGCGGTACAAAGTGCTGCACGTCGTCGACCACAGCCTGCGCCTCGCCCACGCCGCCCAGCAGGCGGCGAACGAGCAGGCGCTGGCCGTGTTGGGCGCCGGACAGCGCGACGAGCTGAACGCCGAGGCGGACCGCCGGTTCCGGGCCGCCACCGGCCGGACCGGTCAGCTCGGCAGCGGCCAGGAGGACAGGGAACTGGCGGCGTACTGGCTGGGCGTCCGCGACGAGCTGCTCCGGGAACGGCGGGAGATCGACGCGCTGCCGCCGCGGATCCGCGATTTCCTGTTCACCGAAGGGGCACCGCGCGCTGCCGGGCCGGCCGACTACGCCGCCGTGCTCCGGCTGGCGCACAAGCTAGCCGGGCTCACCGACGCCGAGCTGGCCGGGTACCCCGCCAAGGTCGACGCGCACACGACCGACTGGCGCCGGTTCGAGGCGTCGGTTGACCGGTATCTCGCCCAGGTGGCCCGGTTCCGCGAGGCGGGCGTCACCGTGGAAAGCGCGAAGACCGCGCTGTTCGAGATGGACGGGCTGTACGAGCTGTACAAGGTTTGGCGGGCCGTCGGCGGCATGTCGGGCACGTACGCGGCGGTCGACGAGACCCGCGCGCACGCGATCGACGCCGAATTCCGGGCGGCGCTGGCGAAGCACGGGCTCGCCTCGCCCGCCGCGTTCGAGGGGCTCGTCTCCGACTTCCTCGCGGCCTTCGAGGACAAGACCGTGCTCATCGGGTTGGAGCTGCTGGACGGCTATGACCGCCTCCTCAGCCTCGAACAGCAACGGCTCGAAGCCCCCGGTGCCGCCGACCGGCTGGTCGCGGCGCTGGCCGGTACCCGGGCCAAGGCGCTGTACGCCGAGGCCGAGGAGAAGGCCGGCACCGCCCGGGCCATCGGCCCCGATCCCGAGCTGCACCGCTACCTCGGCGACGACTACGCACGGAAGACCCGGCTGGCCGCGGAGGCCGCTCAGGCGCAAGCCGCCGCCGACGAGCTGGTCACCGCCGCGGCGGCCGGCCCGCTGGCGGCCGAGGAGGGCTTCGACCGGGCCGCGCTGGCCCAGGCGGCGAGTGCGGCCGAGGTCCTGCGCGTGGTCCGGACCTACGTCACCCGGCACCGCAACGGCGTCGCCGCCACCAGCGCCGAGCTCAAGGCGGACCGGGCGTTCGGCTACGACCTGCCGCCGCTGCACGAACTCTCGCTGAGGCTGCAGGACATCCGGGAAGGGACCCTCTACTTCCGGATCGTCGAGGACCGGCTCAAGTCGCGGCAGGCCCGCAAGAGCGTGACGGCGATCGTGCTGGCGGTGGTGACGCTCGCGATCAGCGTGGCCACGGCCGGCACCGGGACGGTGGCCCTGCTCGGCGCGCTGGCGGTGTTCGGGCTCGGCGCCTGGCAGGCGGTGGAGGCCTACCAGGAGTACCGCCGCGGGCACGGCGCCCACCTGGCCGGGCTGGTGCAGGATGACCCGTGGTTCGGCTGGGTGCTGGTCGCCGTCGCCGGTGCCGGGATCGACCTGGCCGGGGCGGCCGCGGCAATCCGCCCGGCGGAGCCGGCGCTGCGGCTGGCCAAGACCACCGGCGACGCGGCCCGGCTGGCCGCGGACCTCAAGGCCGCCGGGATCTCCGAGCGGCTCGCCGCGGGCATCGTGGCCCAGTTCCGCGGCGCCGTCGGCCTGGACGCGGCGCTGCGGGACCTGGCCGCGGCCGCCGGCGGGGTGAACTCGGCCATCGGCGGCGTGCGGGGCATCGGCCCGATGGTCCGGGCGGCGTACTACGGGATCCGGCAGGGCATCGTGTCGCTCGACCGGTTCGTCCTGCGGCTGCGGGCCGCCCGGCTCCTCGCCGAGGGCGAGCTGAGCGCCGGGGAACTGATCCGGCTGCGCGCGGCCTTCGAGCAGGCCGGTACCGCCGGGCGCCGGATCCGCACGCTCGGCACCGAACTGGGCCTGTCCGAAGAGCAGCTGTCCGCCGTCGTCGATTCCTGGGGCGCCAACCCGGCCTGGACGCTGGCCGAGGTCGAGGGACGGCTGCGCGCGGTCGCCACCGGGAACGTCCGCGCGGCGTACGAGTCCGTGCTGGCGAACCGGCCCGTGCTCGACCGCGAACTGTCCACAGTGGAGCAGCGGATCGCCGCCGCCGCGGGGCGGCCGAACCCGGCGGACCTCGCGCGCTGGGACGAGCTGACCGCGCGGCTGTCGCGGCTTCGCGAGATCGACTCGGTCAGCGTGGCACCGCGCGGCGGGCGGATCGTCGAGGTGTCCCTGGACGAGGCCGCCCCGAACTTCTTCGAAACCGTGGCCCCGGTCGTCCCCGACCCGCCGGTGGTACTCGAGTTCCCCGACGGCACCCGGGTCTGGCGAACCGCCGCCGGCGGTCCCGTCCGGCACGAGTCGACGCTCGGCGGTTCGCTGGGACGGGCCGGGATGGAACGCGGCATGTATTCCGCGGGCCAGCACGGCAACCTGCCGTCGGGCCCGTCCTACGAGCGGGCGCACACCCTGGGCCAGGGAACCGGCTTCGAGAGCCCGTACGGCATCTTCTACGCCCCGGAATTCGTCAACCAGCGGCTGCAGAACGAGGGCATAGAGGCGTACCTGCGGACGGTCGCCGCCGGCGCCCACCCGGGTGAGACGTTCCGGGTGTTCACCAAGGTCAGACCCCACCCGGACACGTTGCGGCTGGCCACCATCGACTACCGCCTGGTGCGGGTCGACCAGGCCGGGGCCGAGGAGGTGGCCTCGTATTCGATCGTGGTCAGCAGTTCGGCCGAACACCCGGTGGTGACGGCGGGCGCGTTGCGGTTCGCCCCGACGTCGACCGGCCGGGCGATGGCCACCCGGTTCCCGATCCCGCCGCAGCTCACCACGGACGCCCGCTTCGCCTACTGACTTGCCTTCGAGCGCGCTCGAAGCCTTAGCGTCGCCGCCATGACGACACAGACCTGGATCATCACCGGCGCGACCCGCGGCCTCGGGCGCGCCCTGGCGGAAGCGGCGCTCGCGGCGGGCGACAACGTGGTGACCGCCGTGCGGCGGCCCGAGCGCGTGTTCGACCTGGAGGCCGCGTACCCGGACCGCTGCCTGGTCGTGAAGTTCGACGCCCGCGACACCACCGCGGCCGCGGACCTGGTTAAGGACACCATCGGCCACTTCGGGCAGCTCGACGTCCTGGTCAACAACGCCGGCCGCGCGGTGGTCGGCGCCGTCGAAGAAATCGGCGACGCGCAGCTGCGGGAGCTGATGGACCTGCACCTGTTCGGCCCGGCCGCCCTGGTCCGCGCGGCGCTGCCCGCCATGCGCGAGCGCGGGACGGGGACGATCGTGCAGATGAGCAGCCAGGGCGGACGGCAGTCCTTCCCCGGCGTGTCCGCGTATTCGGCGTCGAAGTTCGCCCTCGAAGGCTGGTCGGAGGCACTGGCGGGCGAGGTCGCCGGGTTCGGGATCCGGGTCGTGCTCGTCGAACCGAGCCGGTTCCGCACCGGGTTCAACGAGGCCGACGTGCTGGAGTTCGCCGAGCCGTCCGAGACCTACCGCGACGTGCTCGCGCGAGTGCGCGCGGACATGGCCGGCGCCGACGGCCGCCAGGAAGGCGACCCGGTCCGGGCCGCGGACATCATCGTGTCCGTCGTGCGCGGCGACGACGTGCCGCTGCGGCTGCCGCTGGGCAGCGAGGCCGTCGAGCGGCTCACCCGGGCCTACCGGCGCGACCTCGACGGCGTCGAGCGGTGGGCCGAAACCGCCCGCAGCGCCGATTTCGCCGACGTCCCGCCCTCGTCGCGGCCGATCTAGGCTGGACGGCATGGCCACGGACGAACTGCTGACCAGGGCGCTGGCGATGCTGGGCGAAGACGACGTGTCGGTCGAGGCGATCCACCGGCTCACCGACGTGGGCGGGATGACCGAGCCGATGACCATCGCCGAGGTCGCCGACATGCTCGACATCTCGCCGCACACCCTCCGCTACTACGAACGCGCCGGGCTCGTCGAGGTCGGCCGCGACCGCAGCGGATACCGCGTCTACGACGAAGATGCGGTGCGGCGCCTGGTGTTCCTGACCCGGATGCGGCTGTCCGGGATGCCGATGCGCGACCTGCAGCACTACATCGGGCTCGTCGACGCCGGGGCGGGCACCGTGCCCGAGCGGCTCGACATGCTCGTCGAGCACCGCGACACCATCCGGCGGCGCATCCGCGAGCTGACGCTGTCCCTCGCCGCGACCGAGTACAAGATCGCCACGTACGGCGGTTCGACCGGGCCGGAGGTGACGCGCACGCCACCCGGTCCGGAGCGGCCCTAGCGGGCGGTCAGTCCGTCCACTCGATGTGGTGCTGGGTGAGCCACGCCGCGGTGTTGCGCGGGCCGCTCTTGAGCCGCCGGGAGATCGCGATGTCGCGGATGAGCCGCTTGACCGGCCCCGGCGTGGCCGTGCCGCCCATCTTCGCGCTGGTGGCCACCAGGCGCTCGACCCGCTCCCGGCGCAGCTGCTCGTAAGCCCGGAACGCCGCCGCCGGCTCACGGAGGTCACGCAGGCACTTGGCCAGGACAACGGCGTCCTCCATGGCCATCGACGCCCCGTGCCCGGCGTTCGGCGCCGCGGCGTGGGCGGCGTCGCCGATGACGATCATCGGGCCGGCGTGCCACCGCGGCGCCGAGGCGATGTCGTAGCCGTTGTTCGCGCGGATCTGCTCCGACGCCGCCACGATCGCCGCCGCCGGCGACCGGTCGCGCCGGAGCACGGCGATCGCCTGCCGCTGCCACTCCTCCAGCGACGTCGACGCCAGCTCCGCCTTGGACACCTCCGGGCGCGGGATGTTCACGAACCACCACGTCTCGCCGTCCGGCGCGGTCGTGTACGCGAAGAACACGCGCTTGCCGTAGATCATCCGGTACACCCCGGGCAGCGGCTCGACCGGCGCGTGCCGGGCGTAGCCGCACAACACGACCGTCCCGGTGTAGCGCGGCTGCGGCGCGTGCGGGTCGATGATTTCGCGGGTGGCCGAGTGGACGCCGTCGGCGCCGATCAGCAGGTCGCCTTCGCGGCGGGAGCCGTCCTCGAAGAACGCCGCGATGCCGCGCTCGGCGTAGATGTCCACGTCGCCGAGCCGTTCGCCGTGCTCGATCGTGATCCCGCGGCGGGTGGCTTCCTCGTGCAGGACCCGGTACAGCTCGGAGCGCTTGATGGTGTGCGGCCCGTACGAGCCTGCCGTACCGCCGCCGATGGGTGCTTCGCCGAGCTTCTTGCCCGAGCCGCTCCAGAAGAACGCGCGGTCGGCGGGGAACGACGCCTGCAGCACCGGCTTGTCGGCGTCGATGGCGTGCAGGGCGTCGAAGCCGTTGTTCATGATCGTCATGAACGCGCCGACGTCGTCCGCGCCCGGCTCCTCGGCCTCGTAGACGACCGAGCCGATGCCCGCCTTCTGCAGGGCCATGGCCGTGACCGGCCCGGCGATGCCCCCGCCGATGATCAACGCCCTGGTCATTCCGCTCCCCTCGGCTCCCGCCCCGCACCGGCCACGTGGGTGGCGAGCGGCACTCGACGACCCGGGATGGTAGCGGCGATGCGCGCGTCGCCGGGCGAAAGACCCGACCTCGGGTCAACGGCTGCGTCGTCGCCGCGCCACGGCGAGCAGCGTCAGGCCGGTGCCGAGCAGGACCAGCAGCGCGGCCGCCTGGGCGGGCAGGCCGCCGACGCCGGTTCCGGGGAGGCCGCCGGTCGTCGGCGGGCTGCCGGGCGAGCCGGGCACCGGAGAGGCGGCCGAAGAAGTGCCCGACGTGGTCGTCGGCGTCACGGTGACGCCGGAAGGACCGGTCGTCGTGGCCGAAACCGAGGTCGAGGTCGAGGCCGAAGTCGTGGCCGAAGTCGAGGTCGAGGCCGGCGTGGAGGACGTGGTCCGCGTGGTCGTCTTGGCCGTGGTGGTCGAGGTGACCGGGGTGGTCGTCGGCGGCCGGGGCTCGCAGTGTGCCTCGGTTTCTCCGAGCCGCAACGAGGTCAACGGCCCGTCGTACACGGCCTTGCCGTCCTTGTCCTTCAGCGACGCGGTGACGTCGATGTCCAACCAGGCCCGGGCATAGCCCTGGCGGCTCTGCGCGGACGGGTCCTGCAGCGGCGTCACCACCACCGTCAGGGTGCTCTTGCCGATCTCACGGGCGCCCAGCTGGGCGCCGGTCACGCTCAGCTCGTTCCGGCCCGTTCGCACGAGGTGCCCGAGCACCTCGATCGCGCCGCCGTTGGTGCGGTTGTACGCCAGCGCCCACGGGCCCACCGGCGGCGGGACGCATTCGGCGTAGGAATCGAGCGAAGCCACCTTGAGGAACGGCTTCCGCCCGAGCTTCACCTCCAGCGCGGTCAGCTGCGCCTGCGCCCAGTTCTTGGCCGGGTCGGCGGCGGTCCGCACCTCCTTGGTGGCGACGCCGATCCGGCTCAGCATCCCGTCGGGGTCGCCGAAGTCCCCGTTGTCGGTCTGTCCGGGACCGGAGGACTCCGCGACGCCGTACCGGCCGGTGTAGGCCTCGAGTCCGAGCGCCTCGACCGGCGAAGTCGTCAGGCGGACGAGGGTCGCGGAGGCGGGGGCGGAAGACCGCGCGACCGGCACGACCGCCGGTTCGGCGACCGCGAGCAACCCGACGCCCGCGGAGAGAACCAGGCCGGTCAGCACGGGGGCGAGGCGAAACGAAGGCACCGGATCAACGAAACACAGGTGATCACGCCCGGCGAGCGGGATCGCTGGTTCGGGTTCGGTGATCAACCGAAGGAGTGAGACCGCCGCTCGGATGGTTCGACCGGTCAGTGTCCGACGTCGACCAGCGAGGTGAGGCCGCTGATGGTGAGCACCGGCCCGAGCACCGGGTTGATGACGAGGCTGATCTGGTCGGCGTGGGCGAAGAGGGCGTTGATCGCGCCGCTGTCGAGGTAGTCCACCGCTCGCAGGTCGACGATCACCGGGCCGTCGGCCGTGGCGTCGCCGAGGGCGCGGCTGAAGTCGGCGACGTTGCTGAGGTCGATCTCGCCGGTCGCGGTCAGCACGCGGTTGCCGTCGCCGCGGCGGGACGTTTCCAGGGTGAGCGGTGTCATGCCGGGATCCTCGCGTGCAGGTGGACGGTGGTGCCGTCGGCGGTCGGGTGGACGCTGACCTCGTCCACCAGTTCCCGCATCAAGGTCATGCCGCGGCCGCGCCGCGAGGTCGCGCTCGGCTGCGGGGGCTTCCACGTGCCGGTGTCGGTGACGGTCACGTGCACCCGGTCGGCCAGCGCGATCGCGTTCAGCCGGACGGGACCGCCGGGGGTGTCCCGGTGGCCGTGTTCGATCGCGTTGGCCACGGCTTCGCCGGTGGCGACCAGGACGTTCTGGATTTGTTCGGTGTCCAGGCCGCACCGGTCCAGCCAGCCGCGCAGGGCCCGGCGGGTGGGCGCCAGCTGGCCGGCGTCGGCCAGGAAGTCCAGCTCGAGCGGGCCGGGCTGGCGGTAGATGAGCACGGCGACGTCGTCTTCGTAGCCCGCCGCGGGCGCCAGGCCGGTCATGAGCTTGTCGGCGAGTTCGTCCGGCGTCGTGGTGGCGCTGCTTTCCAGGAGCTCGGCGACGCGGGTGATGCCCTCGTCGAGGGGGCGGCGCCGGCGTTCCACGAGGCCGTCGGTGTAGAGCAGCAGGGTGCCGCGGGGCGGGATGACGACCCGCGCTTCGGGCCGGTCCAGGTCGGCGCGGACGCCCAGGGGCAGGGAGTGGCCGTCCTCCAGCAGCCGCGTGGTGCGGTCGGCGTGGACCAGGACCGGCGGCGGGTGACCCGCGCTGGAGTAAGCCAGCTCGCCGGTTTCCGGGGTGAGCACCCCGCAGAAGGCGGTGGTGCAGGCGGCGCCGGGCAGCCTCGCGGCGAACCGGTCCAGTGCGGCCAAGGCGGCGGCCGGAGTGGGGTGCTCGAGCAGCAGGGCGCGGCAGGCGCTGCGCAGCTGTCCCATGACGGTGGCCGCGGCCAGGCCGTGCCCCACGCAGTCGCCGACGACCAGGGCGATGCGTCCGCCGTCGAGGTCGACCAGGTCGTACCAGTCACCGCCGACCTGGAGGGCCGGGTGGCCGGCTGGTACCGCACGGCGAACCCGCCCGGCAGCTGCTGCGGGCCGAGGATGGCGTGCTGCAGCGCCAGCGCGGTCTCCCGCTGCTGGTCGTGCTGGTGGACCCGCGAGAGCCCTTGGCCGAGCCGGCCGGCGAGCACCGTCAGCAGCGTCTCGTCCTCCGACGTGACCCGCCGCCGCTCGGCCGGCTCGAGCCACAGGACCAGTACCCCCTCGGGGTGTTGCAGCGCGATGCCGACGGCCTCGGCGTCCCCGGTGGCGGGGGTGAGCGGGTCACCCGCACGCAACGCTTCGATCGTCTGCCGCACCTCGGGCGCCAGCTGGGCCCATCGCACCGGCTCGCCGGCGCACACCAGCCGCGGCTCGGCCACTTCGGCGGCGGAGGTGGGGAAGGTCAGGGCGACCACCCGGTGGGCCTTCCACAGACGGCGCAGCTCTTCGACCGACGCCGTCAACGCCTCGGCCACCGTGTCGGCTTGCGAGAGCTGCTGGCTGAGCGCGGACAGCGCGGCTTGGCGCTGCACCAGGTAGTGCTCGGCGGTGACGTCCCGGAAGGTCCCGACCGTGACCCGGCGGCCGGTCTCCGGGTCGTCGACGTGGTTGAAGCTCGCCGTGACCCACACGCGGTGCCCGTCGCGATGGGTGACCGGAACGGTGTAGCTGCCGTGCGGATCACCCACCATGCCGGCAAACGCCTCGGCGGCCTGCTCGTGCGCGTCCGGGTCGGTGGTGGCGTCCGGCCACCAGGGGTGGAGCGGCTCGTAGGGCAGGCCTTCCGGACCGAACCCGAGGATGTCGGTGAACGTCGCGTTGATCTCGATGACCGAGCCGCTCTCGTCGCAGACGAAGAACGCCTCCTGCAGGGAATCCACCAACGCGGTGCGCCAGCGGGCGTGGTGGTTGCGCAGGCGCGCGAGTTCGACGTTGGCCCGGACCCGAGCCAGCAGTTCGGCGGCGGCGAACGGCTTGACGAGGTAGTCGTCGGCCCCCGCCTGCAGTCCTTCGATGGAGGCTTCCTGCCCGGCGCGCGCGGAGAGCAGCAGGACGGGCACCGCGGCGGTGCGGGCGTCCCCGCGCAGCTCGGCCACGAGGGCCAGGCCGTCCAGCTCCGGCATCATCACGTCGCTGATCACCAGGTCCGGCGGATCCGTGCGGGCGGCCTCGAGCGCCTTCCGGCCGTCGACGGCCGTGGCGACCAGGTAACCGGCGTCCGTCAGCAGCCGCGTCAGGTATTCGCGCATGTCGGCGTTGTCGTCGGCGAGCAGGACACGGGCCGGGACGGCGGCGCTGGTCTGCGCCGGGCGCGGTGCGTCCTCGACGCGGTCTTCGTCCGGCAGCCAGCGCAGGGCTTCCTCGACGTACTGCTCGGCGATGGTGGAGGGAGCGACGCGGGTCGCGGCCGGGACGAGGAAATCGGCGGGCAGGTGGGTGGAACCGAACGGGAGGCGGATGACGAACGTGGTGCCCGTGCCTTCGGCGCTGTCGGCGGCGATGGTGCCGCCGTGCAGCTCGACCAGCTCGCGGACCAGTGCCAGGCCGATACCGCTGCCCTCCCCGGAGCGGGCGCGGGCGTTCTCGATCCGGTGGAACCGCTCGAACAGCCGCGGCATCTCCGCCGTGGGCACGCCGACGCCGGTGTCGATGACCTTGACGACGGCGCGTCCGTCGTCGCGGCCGACGGTGACGGTGACCGAGCCGTCGAAGGTGAACTTGAGGGCGTTGCTGAGCAGGTTGAAGACCACCCGCTCCCACATGCCGCGGTCCAGGTACACCGGCTCGCGCAGCGGCGGGCACTCGACGGTGAACGTCAGCCCGGCTCGTTCGACGGCGGAACGGAACACACTGGCCAGCTCGGCGGTGACCGCGGCCAGGTCGACCGGCTCGTACCGGGCCTGCATGCGGCCGGCCTCGATGCGGGAGAAGTCCAGCAGGGTGTTGACCAGCTTGCTCAACCGGAGGCTGTTGCGGTGCACGACCTCCAGCTCTTCGCGGGCCCGCTCGTCGCCTTCGGCCCAGCGGCCACGCAGCTCCTGCACCGGACCCAGGATCAGTGTCAGGGGCGTGCGGAACTCGTGGCTGATGTTGGAGAAGAACGTCGTCTTCGCCCGGTCCAGCTCCGCCAGTTCTTCCGCGCGGCGCTGCTGGGCCTGGTAGCTGCGGGCGCTGGCGATGCCCGCGGCGATGTGCCCGGCCACCAGGTCGATGAAGCCGCGGTAGCCGTCGTCCAGTTCGCGGTACCGGTTCAACGCCGCCACCAGGAACCCGTACGGGGGGCTGCCCTGCTGCCGCAGCGGCACGACCAGGGCGCGGGTGGGCGGCTCCGGCCACGAGCCGGACGGCAGCCCGGGGAAGACCGCGCTGTCCAGGTCGACCAGCACCGCCTCTCCCCCGGCCGCGGCCTCGACCGGCCACACGGTGGCCGACGGCGCCGCCTCGATGCCGGTCGCCGCGGCGAGCACCGCGTCCGGGCCGTCGAAGAGGTAGGTGAGGGTGAACGGCAGGTCACGCAGGTCCTGGCCGAGCTGACGGCCGGCGAAGGCGAGCACCTGCCGTTCCGTTTGCACCACGCTGGGGTCCGAGCCGAGGTCCCGCAGCAGCGCCATCCGGCGCTCGCCGATGACCCGCTCGGTTTCCTCGGCGACGACGCAGAGCATGCCGACCACCTGGCCGGTGTCGTCGCGCAGCGGGCTGTAGGAGAAGGTGTGGTAGGTCTCCTCCGGGTAACCCGAACGCTCCAGGAACAGCAGCAGCGCCTCGTCCCAGGTCGCCTTGCCGGTGGAGAGCACCGTCCGGATCCGCGGACCGATGTCGTCCCAGATCTCCGCCCACACCTCGCTCGCCGGCCGCCCCAGCGCCCACGGGTACTTCCGGCCCAGTGTGTCCCGGCGGTAGGCGGCGTTGCAGAAGAACGTCAGGTCCGGGCCCCAGGCCATCCACATCGAAAACCGCGACGACAGCAGGATGCTCACGGCGGTCCGCAGGCTCTGCGGCCAGTCCGCCGGTGCGCCCAGCGGCGTCGACGTCCAGTCCACCCGCGCCAGGTCGCGCCCGATCTCGTCGTCGGCGGCGAACACCCCGCTCAACGGACTGCCTTCAGCAACTTCGGAACGCACTCGAGGCCTCTCATGGTCACCTGCCGGGCGTGGGCATTCTGCCGCGGTTCCCTGGTCCGGGCGCGTACACGATGGTGTTCGGAGCCGTCGGCGCACCGGTTCGGCGCGGCTCGGGCACGGGAGGCGACCCTGCCGGCCCTCGGGTTTGGAGCCGGCAGGGTCTAGACCCGAAGGAGCCCGTACGGGAGATCCGGATCCAAGATCTCCTTACCCGAGCGGCAGGCACGGAAAACACGAATTGCTCTCGGAACCAGGTCCGGTGCGCGGTCGGCCGGCGGCCCGGCGGCTAGATTGGTCGGTGCGATGGTTGAGCAGGCAGCCGTCCTTCTCGCGTTCTCAGGAGGATGGGCATGACTGGTGAGCAGGACTGGCAGCTCGACCGAACGGCGTTCGCGTCCGGCTCCGACGGGTCCCGGCCCGGCCTGGGGCCCTTGGCCGAGCAGTTCGCGCAGCTGACGGCCACGCTGCTCGCCGCTCCCTCGGTCAAAGACGTCCTGCAGCGGGTGCTGGACGCCGCGACGGTGATGGTCCCGGCCGCCGACGTCGCCAGCTTCACCCTGCTCGATCCCGACGGCGGCTTCCACACCCCGGCCGAAACGCACGACCTGGCCACCGACCTGGACGTGCTGCAGTACCGCTTCCGCGAAGGCCCCTGCGTCGAGGCGGCCATCCCCGGCGGCCCGGCCGTGGCCATCTGCCCGGATCTGGCCGGCGAACGCCGCTGGCCGCGGTGGGCGCCCGCCGCGGCGGACCTCGGTGTCCGGTCCGTGATCGCCACCGCCCTGCTGCCGGGCGCGCCGACCGGTGGTTCCGTCGGCGCCCTCAACGTGTACTCGAGGGTCCCCGGCGGGCTGGACAAGGCCGACCGGGACGTCCTGCTCCTGCTGGCCACCCACGCGTCGCTGGCGCTGGCCACCACCGACGCCGTCACCCGCGCCGAACTGCAGGCCGCGCACCTGCACAAGGCGATCGAGAGCCGCGACGTGATCGGGCAGGCCAAGGGCATCATCATGGCCCGCCGCGGCGTCTCGGCGGAGGACGCCTTCGACGTGCTGCGGCGCACCTCGCAGGACCTGAACGTCAAGCTGGCCGACGTGGCGTCGACGTTGGCGACGCGCCACACCGAAATCGACCTCCCGGCCCGCTGACCGACTGCCGCCGCCGATCGCCGGGCGGGTGATCGACGTTGGGCTTTCCCATGTCGGCTTCCCCGCCCGGTCCGGGAGACCACGGCATCGCGCGCGCTCGAAATCGGGCACCTCACGGAGGTCGTCACGGTCACCGGAAGCGTCGCACAGGCCCGGGCGTGGATCCTCGCCCAACCCGGCCGGCCGTGAGTCACTGACCGAAGGCGCCCGTTCGACCGCGCTACATTGAGTGCGTGAGCTCCGTCCATCCCCCGGAACTGGCCGACCTGGACCTCTACGCGGTCTGGGTTTCCGCGGCGGAGCTGACGGACCGGTTCGACCCGTTCCGGTTCGAGCACCGGATGGCGGCCTACCGGCAGCTGATCGAGGCCACGAACGCGGGCGGGCTGTTCGGCGCCGACAACCGGGACAATCCCTTGTGGGCGTGGACGTTCCAGCTCCAGTGGCAGTGCCGCACCGGGCGGCTGGGCGCCACCGCGCACGCCGACGGGGCGATCGATCCGGACTCGCCGTGGGCCTACGGCAACTACACGCTGAGCGTGGTCCCGTGGCTGGGCGCGGAGCGCGCCGGCGTGGTCGCTCCGCTCGAAATCGCCGACGCGCCCGCCACGGCCCGGTTCCGGTACGTGCGGGGCGGCGTGGTGCCGGACGAGCTGGCGCCCAGTGTCGAGCAGTGGCAGCGCTACTTCGCGATGGTCGAGGACACTCCGGCCACGACCGACTTCGAGCCGCTCCGGATCGCGCTGTGGAAGGCGCACAAGACCTGTCTCGACGTCGTGGTCACGACCATCGCGGACATCGACCCGGCCCCGTACGCCCCGCTCGAACTGACGTTCCTGCGCGGCTGGTGCCGGATGGTCGACTACCTCGGGGCGGCGGCCTGGCGGACCGACTTCGGCTTCATGACCGAGCACGGTCTCGATGTGCTGCCGGAGATACTGCTAGAGCAGCGTTCCGACATGCGCAGGCTTCCGGACAGCGTCCGGCGCAACGTCGCCAACGTGCTCCGCCTGGCCACCACCTCACCCCGCCGCCACGCGCTGAACCTGGGGCTGTGGCGGCGGATCATGCGCACCAGGGCCGCGCGGGACGAGGTGCTGACCCTGCTCGACGCGGTGTTCGACCCCCGGCGGGACAACGCCGCGGCCCGCCGGCGGGTGATCGGCCACCTCCTGCGTCCGTGACCACCCCGGACACCGACGAGCCGACGTCCGGCCGGCCGCGTGGCCGGGTCGGCGATCCCGGCTACGACCGGCCCGGACGCCCCGACGGCGAGCGTCCCCGCCCCGACGTCGGCGGCGTAACCCGCTTCCGGCGCGGGTTTCGACCGCAAGGCGTGCAGACCGTCCACATCGGACGCTGGACGTACGGCGGCTAGCTGCGGGTTTCGATGTTGACGCTGCGGGGCGAGAACGGGTCGCACGAGCCCTGCGCACTCGTCGGCGTGCTGGTCAGCGTCATCCAGTTCGAGCGGTAGTCCCAACCGGCAGGGCAGTCGAGCCACAGCCGCCACTGGCCGCCGGACCCGGGTTTGGTCGGCCGGCCCCGGCACTCGAGACGCTGCTGTGGCAGCCCATTGCCCGGGTGGCCAACCCGGCGTAGTGTTCATCATGCGGACACATCGTCTCACTATTTGAGAAACGGGGTTGGCCATGGCAGGGAAGGATGTCTACACGCACGGCCACGCCGAGGTCGTCGTCGCGAGCCACGCGGCGCGCACCGCGGCCAGTTCGGCGGCCTACCTCCTGCCCCTGCTCCGCCCGGGGCTGGACCTGCTCGACGTCGGCTGCGGTCCGGGCAGCATCACCGTCGACCTCGCCGAAGCCGTCGCGCCCGGGCGGGTGCGCGGGATCGAGATCACCGAAGCCCCGCTCCCCGCCGCCCGGGCGAACGCGGCTCGGCGTGGGGTGTCCGTCGAGTTCGCCGTCGACGACGCGTACGCGCTCTCCGATCCCGACGACAGCTACGACGTCGCCCACGCCCACCAGGTGCTCCAGCACCTGTCCGACCCCGTCGCCGCTCTCCGCGAGATGCGGCGGGTGACGCGCCCCGGCGGGGTGGTCGCCGTGCGCGACGCCGACTACGGCGCGTTCCGGTGGTGGCCAGAGGACCCCCGGCTCGACGACTGGCAGGACCTGTACCGCACCGTGGCCCGCGGCAACGACGCCGAGCCCGACGCCGGCCGCCGGCTGCTCGCGTGGGCGCACGAAGCCGGGTTCACCGAGGTCACGCCGTCCGCTTCCGTGTGGTGCTACGCAACCCCGGACGAACGCTCGACGTGGGGCGACATGTGGGCCGAGCGGATCCATTCCTCGGTCGGCAAAATGGCCCTCGAACGCGGCCTGGCCACCCAGGCCGACCTCGACGCCATCGCCCAGGCGTGGCAGAACTGGGCGGCCCACCCCGACGGCTGGCTGCTGATCCCCCACGGAGAAGTCCTCGCCCGCGCCTGACGCCGGAACCTATTCGGCCTTTTCCTCCGGAGAGCGCCGGGTGAACAGCGGGCCCGCGGTGCGGCCGGTGACGAAGATGGCCACCACGGAAACGGCGCCGGCCCCGAGCGCCACGCTCGCTTGCGTCGGCGCACCGTGGCCGATGAACTGCACGGCAACCAGCGCGAACACGACGAGCGCACCGAAGCCGAGCAGCGCCGAAGCCACCCGGAAGCCGAACCACGCCCATTCGAGCCGCCGTCGGTGCCGGTGGTGGACGACCTCCGCGTCGTGACGCTGTTGAAGCCGCGTCTCGACGAGCTTCAGCACCCGGTCCGCGCTGTCGGGCTGCTCCTTGTACAGGTCACGCACGTGCTCGAGGACTCGCATGCCCAGCCACTCGTCGACCAGCGAAGCACCGAGCGTGGTCTGTTCGGTCATGACCGGTCACCGCCCTGCCGCGCGACCGCGTCATGCTCCGAGAGGACACGAGCTCGAACGGCCGCAGTGGCTGAACGTCGAAGAATCAGCTGATCGCTCGGATCATTCTCCGGGCCTTACCCCGCTTAAATACCGACGATGTTTCGGAGGGGCCCGCGCTCGCAAAGTTTTCTTGAGTTCTCCGCGAGCTGAATTCCTGAGGCGGGCCGGCGGTCTCCACGGAGTTCTTCCCTTGGCTTCCCGACGGGCATATCGATGGCCTTCGCGACCTCGGCGTAGTTCATGCCGCCAGATGAATCAGCTGGAGCAGCCGGTGCGCACCGGAGGACAACCGGGCGAAAGCCCGGTCGATCCGGGCGTACCAAAAGGGGCCGAGCTCCTGCGTGTATCGGACCTCGGACCATGCGCTCCCGTCTCCGCCTGCAACACGGGCGACCCAGCGCAGCAGCTCGCTTCCATCGTGGATCTCGTCCAGGTTTCGCACCATCCGCAGGTACACCTGCTCCACGATCCGATCGGCGGCTTCCTTGCCGACCTCCGCGGATCGGAGCACCGCCCACAGCAAGGGCGCGGTCCGGTCGACGAGCTCGTCCCAGGCGGCCTCGTCACCGGAGCGCGCGGCGACCAGAGCGGCCGCGACCCGGTCCTGGCCGCTCTGCTCCCACCACGGAGGAGGTGACACGGACGTCCGCCCAGGCTCGTTCATACCTGTCACTGTCGTGGTTGCCCGCCCCCGCGGCTAGAGCCGGACCGGTGACGCGGGTGGCCGAGCCGTGGCGGCCCTGCGTACGATGATCAGCATCCTCCTTTGTGGACAGATTACCGAGCAACTCCTTCACCGGGATTCGACTCCCGACGCCGTGTAGCGCCAGAACGGCCGCACCAAGAAGGCGCCGCCCAGGACGAGCGCCACGCACACCAGCGCGGTTCCGGACCACGCCACCACCAGCGGCAGCGCCGAGGCCATCAGCCCCGCGCGCAAATCACCGAGACGGGGACCACCCGCGACGACGACCGTGTACACCCCCTGCAGCCGGCCACGCATCCGGTCGGGGACGGCGGTCTGCAGGATCGTCTGCCGGTACACCGCGCTGACGAAGTCGGCCGCGCCCGCGACGACGAGCAACGTCACCGCCGGCCACAAACTCGGGGCGACGCCCGCCAGGGCGACGGCCCCCGCCCAGACCGCGACCGCCACCGCGAGGGCAGCGCCTTGGCGCCGCACCCTTCCGATCCAGCCGCTGGACAGCCCGGCGAGGACCGAGCCTGCCGCGATCGACGCGTACAGCAGGCCGACTCCGCCGTGCCACCTCGTCTCCGCGGCTTGCGGGAACAACGCCGTCGGCATGGCCAGCACCATCGCGGCGATGTCGACCAGGAACGACATCAGCAGGACCCGGTGGCCGGCGAGGAAGCGCAGGCCGTCGAGGACCGATCGCAGCCCCGGACGGCCGATCGGATCCGTTCCGGGCAGCGGCGGGAGCCGGAAGGTGGCGTAGAGCGCCGCCGTGAACAGCACCGCGTCGACGCCGTAGGCGTAGCAGAACCCGTCCGGGAGGCCGAGGAGCGCTCCCGCGAGCAGGGGGCCCAGCACCTGGCCGACCGTCGAGGCGGTGAACGTGAGCGAGTTGGCCGCGGGCACCACCTCCGGCGGGACGAGGGCCGGGGTGATCGCGCCGCGCACGGCCGACGAGACGGCGAAGCCGCCGGACTGGACGGCGACGAGCCCGAGGATCAGCGGCACCGACCCGACCCCGGCCATTGCCTGGGCGAACAGCGCCAGCGTGACCGTCCAGGTGAGCCCCGAGGAGGCGAGGTACAGCCGCCGCCGGTCCACGGCGTCGGCCACCGCGCCGCCGTAGAGCCCGAACACGAGGATCGGGACGAGACCGGCCAGCCCGGCTAGACCGACGTCGAACGAAGCGTGCGAGAGGTCGTAGACCTGCACCGGAACGGCGACTTCGGTGACCACCGTCCCGATGACCGCGGCGCCTTGGCCGAAGAACGTCCGGCGGAACACCGGATGCGCCAGCGGTCGGGTGTCCATCGCGATGCGGCGCAGCCGGTGGGTCGTCATGCGCTCACCGTCGCAGGAGCCACCCGTGTCGAACTTCCGATAAACTGTCTTCTTGTGTCGGAAAACCGCCACCGGCACGCGGCCGGGCACGTCATCGAGCGCCACCGCCACGACGAGCACCAGCTGGTGTACGTCCACCGAGGGGTGCTCGCGGTCCGCACCGACCACGGCACGTGGGTCGCCTGCGCCGACCGTGCCGTCTGGATGCCGGCCGGCACCTGGCACGAGCACCGCGTCTACGGCGATTCCGAGGTGCTCACCCTGATGTTCGCCACCGGCGACGCGCCCTTGGACGGCACGGCGCCCGCGGTCATCGGCGTCAGCGCGCTGCTGCGCGAACTGCTCGTCGCCACCACCGAACCCGGTCTCGGCGACGCCGAAGCCGCCCGGATCCACGCCGTGCTGCGTGACCGGCTCCGCCGGGCCCACGGCCGGCCGCTGACCCTGCCCGAGGCCCGCGACCCGCGGCTGGCCCACGCGTGCCGGCTCGTCACCGACGACCTCAGCCGGCCCCGCACGACGGCGTGGCTGGCCCAGCGCACCAGCACCAGCGAGCGCACGCTGTCCCGGCTGTTCCGCCTCGAGTTCGGCACCACCTACCCCCAGTGGCGCACGACGACCCGCGTGTTCCACGCGATGATCCACCTCGCGGAGGGCGCCACCGTCACCCAGACCGCACACCGGTGCGGCTGGGCCACCCCGAGCGCGTTCGTCGAAACGTTCACCCACGTCATGGGCCGGACACCGGGCAGCTACCGGGCCCGGTGAGCCGGGATCGTGCGGGCTCGCGGCGTGGGAGAGCCATGGACTCTCCCCCGGGGAGAGAGTCCAGAATGGAGGCGTGCTGAGCATCGGGGAGTTTTCGCGGCTGACCCAGTTGAGCGTGCGCACCCTGCGCCGCTACCACGAGGCGGCCCTGCTGGAGCCCGCCGTAGTGGACCAGACCACCGGTTACCGCTACTACGGCGTCGACCAGATCCCGGCCGCGCAGGTCATCCACCGGCTCCGCGAACTCGACGTCCCCCTGAGCGACGTGCAGCGCATCCTGCGGACCCCCGACCCCGAGGTCCGGGCGGCCCTGGTCGCGGACCACCTGCAACGCCTCGAAGACGTGCTCGACCGCACCCGCGCCGCGGTCGTTTCGCTGCGGCGCCTGCTCCGGCCCGATCCCGCGCCGATCGACGTCGAGTTGCGCGCGGAGCCCGCCCGGACGGTCGCGGCGGTGGAGGCCGTGGTCGGCCACCGCGACGTCGCGGCCTGGTTCGCCGGCGCGATGGCCGAACTGGAGGCGGCCGTCGGCGCCACCGCGACCGGACCACCGGGCGGCTGCTACGACAACGCGCTGTTCGAACAGGAACGCGGGCACGCGCTCGTCTACCTGCCGACCGCCGAGCCACCCAGCACCGGCCGCGTGCACCCGGTGGTGCTTCCGGCCGCGGAACTGGCCGTCACCACCCACATCGGCGAGCACGACGGCGTCGAGGTCACCTACGGCGAACTGGGGACGTGGGTGGTGGAGAACGCGATGTCGGTGGCCGGGCCGGTGCGGGAGGTCTACCGCGTCGGCCCTCGCGACGTGAGCGATCCCGCTGCGTGGCGCACCGAGATCGGCTGGCCGGTCTTCCGGGTCACCTGAGGCGGTCAGCGCTGCCGCGCGGATCCGTCACGGGCCGTTGAACGTGCGTTCCCGCGTCCGGCCGTCGGCGCTGTCGCCGAAGAGGCGGGCGTCCTGGCCCGGCGCGTGATCCGCGGCCGCCGGGGCCGGAGCCGCCTGCAGTTGTTCCGTGCGCAGGCGTGGCAACGCGTACGGGTGCGCCCGGCGCACCCACTGCACGAGCTGCTCGCGGACCAGGCAGCGCAGGTCGAACAGCGTCGGCGCGTCGGCCGCGCTCACCAGCGCGCGCACGCGGATCAGGGTGTTCACCGCGTCGGTCACCTGCAGCACGCTGACCCGGCCGTCCCAGAGGTCGGTGTCGGCGAGGATCCGGCGCAGCTCCTCGCGCATCTCCTCCACCGGGACCGACCAGTCCAGGTCCAGCTCCACCGTGCCGAGGAGCGCGGCTTCGCGGCGGGTCCAGTTTTCGAACGGCTGGGACATGAAGTACGAGGTGGGCATCACGAGCCGGCGGTCGTCCCACAGGTGGATCACCAGGTACGTCAACGTGATGTCCTCGATGCGGCCCCACTCGTTCTCCACTATCACCACGTCGTCGAGCCGGATCGCGTCGCTGAACGCGATCTGGATGCCGGCGAACACGTTGCCGAGCAGGGACTGCGCGGCCAGCGCCGCCACCGCACCCACCACGCCGGCCGAGGCGAGCAGGCTGGTGCCGGCGGCGCGCGCCGCCGGGAAGGTCATCAGCATCGCGCCGAACGCGAGCAGCGCGACGCCGGCCACGGTGATCCGGCGGACCAGGGTGACCTGCGTCTGCAACCGGCGGGCGTGCCGGTTGTCCGGGACGTCGACCCGCAGCCTCGACAAGGCGGCCCGTTCGATGGACGTTAGGACGCCGGCGACCAGCCACCCGCCGACCCCGATCAACGCCAGCCCGAGCCCGTGGCTCACCGGCCCCCGCCAGGGCCCGTCCGGGAGGCCGAAGGTGCACGCGCTGCGCACCGCGACCACGGCGGCGAACCAGAGGAACGGCCGGTGGGCGTGCACCGTCAGCTCGGCCAAGACCGCGGAACGCCGTCCCAGCCGCCGAATCAGCCGCCGGAAGAGGTGCTCGGCGATGAGGAACAGCCCGAACGCCGACGCCGCGACGACCACCGCGGACACCAGCCGACCCCATCCGTCGGACACACCTCTCCCTTCGTTGCTCGTCCCGGGGCGGATACCCACAGCCGTCGCGGGCCGACACAGTGGGCGTCCTCACAGCCGCGAAGGGGGCTGCCAGCCGCGGGTGAGGATGTCGAAGACCGCCTCGACGGCGGCCCGGCGGTCCTGCTTGCCGCGCGCCAGCGACGGGATGTCCAGGACGAACCGGGCCAGTGCGACGCAGTTCAGGTCGTCGTGCGCGACGCCGAACTCGTCGGCGATGGCCGCGCCGAGGCTGTCGGCGTGCCGGGTCCACATGCTTTCGCTGTACGCGCGCAGCGCCGGCGTGGAATCGATCAACGCGCTGTACGCCGCCATCTGCGGGTGCGCCGCGATCGGCAGCCAGGTGTCCAGGACGTGCTGCCGGAGGGCGTCGACCACGCTCAGGCCGGCGGCGCGCTCCCGCACCGCCGCCACGAGTCCCGCCTCACGGTCGCGGTCCTGGTCGAACGCCAGCGCCTCCTTGCTGGGGAAGTGCTTGAACAGCGTGGTCGTCGACACGTCGGCGGCGTCGGCGATCTCGCGGATGCCGACCTGGTCGTAGCCGCGCTCGAGGAACAGCCGCAACGCGGCATCGGCGATCGCCTGACGGGTGGCCGCCTTCTTGCGTTCTCGGCGGCCCACGGGGGCCTCGGTCATGGCGTGAGCATAGCCGAAGGTG
Source organism: Amycolatopsis sp. Hca4 (assembly GCF_013364075.1). Lineage (GTDB taxonomy): Bacteria > Actinomycetota > Actinomycetes > Mycobacteriales > Pseudonocardiaceae > Amycolatopsis. The sequence goes on along the minus strand of NZ_CP054925.1, from coordinate 10,261,299 downwards.
GCACCGAGCACTAAGTGGAACGGTTGCACTTTTGAAGTCGTTCTGCTTTTCTGGTGCGGCCAGCCCACCGCACCGAAGGGACAAGACCATGACCTCGCCCAGCACCGCCCGGATCAGCATCATCGGCGCCGGCCCCGGCGGCCTCACCTGCGCCCGCATCCTCCAGCGGCACGGCATCGCGGTCACCGTGTACGACCGCGATCCGCACCGCGACGCCCGCAATCAGGGCGGCACCCTCGACCTGCACGCCGACGACGGCCAGCTCGCCCTGCGCGAAGCCGGACTGCTCGACGAGTTCTTCGCGCTCGCCCGCCCGGAAGGCCAGGAGATGCGCGAGCTGAACCCCGCCGGCGAGCTCCTGACCCACCACGTGGCCGCCCCGGACGAGTTGTTCAAGCCCGAAATCGACCGCGGGCAGCTGCGCACCCTGCTGCTCGACTCGCTCCAGCCGGGCACCGTCCGCTGGGGCCATTCCCTGCACCGGGTGAGCGGACCCGCCGACGGCCCCCGGACCCTGCACTTCGCCGACGGCACGACCGTCGAGACCGACCTCGTCATCGGCGCCGACGGCGCCTCCTCGCGGGTCCGCCCGATCCTGTCGCCCGCCGTCCCGCAGTACACCGGCGTGCACTTCCTGGAGGCGTGGTTCGACGACGTGGAGACCCGCCACGCCGCACTGTCCGAACTGGTCGGCCAGGGCGGCGCCCACGCGGCCGACGGGGAACGCGCCTTGTTCGCCCAGCGCAACAGCGGCGGCCACCTCCGCGTTTACGTCATCCGGAAACGCCCGGCGGACTGGCTCACCGCCGCCGGACTGTCCACAGAGGACACGGCGGGTATCCGGGCCCGCCTGCTCGCGGAGTTCGCCGCCTGGTCACCGCGGATGCGGCAGCTGATCGCCGACAACGACGGCCCCTACGTCGACCGGCCGATCTTCGCCCTGCCGGTCCCCCACACCTGGGCGCACCACCCGACGGCCACCCTGCTCGGCGACGCCGCCCACCTGATGCCCCCGCTGGGCGTCGGCGTCAACCTGGCCATGCTCGACGCCAGCGACCTCGCCCTCGCGCTCGCCCGGTCGGCCACCGTCGACGAGGCGATCCGCGCCTACGAGAACACCATGCTCCCCCGCGCCACCGACATCGCCAAGATGCTCGAAGGCCGCGCCGAAGACCTGCTGTCCACCGACGTTCCCGACTTCGGCGACGACGACACCCGGCCCTGAGCGCCGCGTCAGGCGAGCCCTGCGACGAACTCCAGCGTGCGCCGCCGCTCCTCGTCGGTGCCGACCGGGCTGACCAGCAGGTCGGTGACGCCCGCCTCGCCGAACCCGCGGACCGTGGCGGCCACGAGGTCCTCGTCACCGGCCGTCACGGTCTCCTCGAGCCCGCTCTTCCCCTGCTGCCGCAGCAGCCGCCGGTAGCTCGCGAACTCCCCCGCCGCGCCGAACCGGGCGCGGATGTCGTCCCGGACGCGGTCCGGCACCGCCGTCACCGACAGCATGGCCGCCGCGACCACGCGCGGAGCCGGCCGCCCGGCACGGCTCGCGGCGTCGGTGATCTTCGGGACCACCTGCTCGCCCAGCACTTCCGGCCCGGCCCACACGGTCACCGTGCCGTCGGCGAGCTCGCCCGCGATGCCGAGCATCACCGGGCCGAGCGCGGACACGAGCACCGACGGCGGCTCGGCTCCGGGCACCTCGACCGTCCCCGACACCGAGAGCGTCTCCCCGCGGAACTCGACGGTTTCCCCGCGCAGCAACGGAACCAGGGCTTGCAGGTACTCGCGGACGTGCCGCGCCGGCCGGTCGAAGGACAGCCCGTACACCCCTTCGACGACCTCGCGGTGGCTCGGGCCGACGCCCAGCGTCAGCCGTCCGCCGGTGGCGGCCTGCACGGTCAGGGCTTGGCCGGCCAGCGCCAGCGGGTGCTGGGCGTAGGTCCGCACGACGGCCGTGCCCAGCCCGATCCGCGGGACCCGCTGCCCGGCGAGTGCCGCGACGGTCAGCGCGTCCCACGCCGTCAGCTGCGGGAGGAACGCGCTGGCCAGCCCCAGTTTCTCCGCCTCCGCGATGTCGCCGACGATCCCGTCGAGTCCCGTCTGCCCCGTCCCGTACAGCCCGATCCGCATGCCGCCTCCAAACGGAATTTCAGATTCACCTTCTGGCCCGAACGTAGCATAAGATGAACCTGGGATTCCGCTTCGAGAGAGGAGGCCGCCATGCGGGCCGACGCGGTGCGCAACCGCGAGCGGATCGTCACCCAAGCGGTGCGGCTGTTCGCCGAACGCGGCCCCGACGTCCCGATGTGCGAGATCGCCGACGCGGCCGGGCTGGGCGTCGGAACCCTGTACCGCCACTTCCCCGACCGCCGATCACTCGCACTCGACATCGGCCTCGGCGCGTTGCGCAACCTCGCGGACTTCGCCAGGGCGACCCGCGAAGACTCGGCGTGGGCCGAGCTCGTGACGATCATCCGGCACTGCGCGACACTCCCGCTGGCGCTCGCGAAGTCGCTGGCCGAGCTGCTGCCCGAGGAGGAGGCGCAAGCCGAGCTGGAGCAGACGGTCGACAGCCTGCTGGCCGACGTCATCGTGCGGGCCCAGGGAGAAGGAACCCTGCGCGCGGACATCCCGGTTGCCGAGGTGCAGCGCCTGCTGAGCACGATCATCTGCCGCCCGGGCGCCCGCCCCGACGACTACCTGACCGTCGTCATGCTGGACGGCCTCCGAGCCCGGCCCGGGTCCGGCTGACGGTCCGTGAGCGGGGTTGCGTCAGGCGAGCTTTCGTCTCAGCCCAAGACCGGGCTCCACAGCGACACCGGGCGGTTGGCATGGATCTCGCGGTCTGTGAAGGCTTGTTGCTCCCCCCACACGCCGTCGCGGAGTCGAGACCACCAGATCCACGTGTCATCGCCGGCGCCTTTCCACGCCATGACGAGATCGCTGGTTCCCAAGGCGGCCAAGGCCGGTCCGGCCGATGTCAGGCGATCAGTGAGCGTGTAGGGCCCGAACCAGGAACCTCCGTCGACCGACCACGTCCAGGAGATGTGGTCGTTCTCGACGTTGCGCCAGGCCGCGTAGATCGCGTTTCCGTCGGACACCAATGCGGGTGTCGCGCCGGGAGCAGCGGAAGGGATCACTCCGATCCGCTCCTCCCACACGTAGCCGAACTTCGGATTTTTGGCGAGTTTCATCCATGAAGCGCGGTAGGCGACGTCCCTGGTGACTACGTCGTGCGTGACGTCTTGCCAAGCGATGTAAAGTGCGTCTTCGCGGGTGCTCCAAGCGGCCGCGACGCCGTCCGCCGCGAACGCCATGGTTTCGTAGGAATAGATGGTGGGGTTGCCGGGGAACACCCACTCGCCGTCGATGAACTCCTGCCACACGACATCGCCGAATTCGCTTCTGTGGCGGGGGCTGCCGCCTGCCCCGGTGTCCGTGTTGCGCCAGAAGATGAAGGTGCGCTCGCGGAAGCAGACGACCGTCGGCGAATTCTGGGTCTGCATGGCCGTCCTGATCTGCGGCCCCCACGTGTTCCTGGCGGCGTCCCACCGGGAGTACCAGATGAAGTCGTCGGCACTGCCTTTCCACGCCATGAGCTCGGGTGACCTGACGCCGCAGATCGACGGCGTCGTAGTGCTGTTCGCCGCGTCGTCGACGATCAGCCCGTACGGGGCCGCCCACCTCGGCGTGCCCCCCATCGCCTCGGTATTGGGCGACCAGTAGAGCCGATCGCCACCCGGCTCCTGCCGAGACCAGACCATCGCCGGGGCCCTCGTTCGCATGACCGTGGGCGTGGACACCTGCTGCCGTGGTTCATCGGACATCGTCACACCGCCGCTCCCAGCTCGACTGCCCGGTTAGTCGCCCACGGCTCGAGCTGCGTTTCACCTCTGCCTCGCAGGGGACACAGGTCCGCAGAGCTGCGGCGGAAGGTCGTGCCGGCCGGCCTCCCCTCCGGATGCAGACGGCGCGCAGCCGACACACCACAGCCGATTCCCCCGGCCCCCGGTACCCTCAGTCACTGGCCGCCGGATCGGGTCGTCGACCGGTATTCCTTTCGTGGAAAGTCGAACCCATGAGCACAGACCTGCCGGAGATCCTCGGCGAGCTGCCGGTCGTGGTGTGGGCGGCCGAGGCCGGCAGCGGGGTGTACTCGTTCGTCTCCGCAGGTTGCCAGTCCCTGCTCGGGTACCCGCCCGCCGCCTGGCTGGCCGATCCCGGCTTCACGACGACCGTCGTCCACCCCGATGACCGCGACCACTACGCGCGGACGCGGGCGGAGCGGTGGGCCCGTGGCGGCGACTACGAACTCACCTACCGCGCCACCGCCGCGGACGGCCGGGTGGTCCGGCTGCAGGAACTCGGCCGGGTCCGGCCCGGCGGCACGGTCCACGGCGTCCTGGCCGACGTCTCCGAACGGCGCTCCGAGACCGGGCGGCAGCGGTTCCTCGCCGAGTTCGAGCGCGGGTTGCAGGAGTTCGACGACGCCGAGCAGATCATGGTCCACGCCGCGCAGAGCCTCGGCGAGTACCTCCGAGCCGACCGCTGCGCCTACGCCGAGGCCGAAGAGGACCAGGACCACTTCCTGATGAGCGGCGACCACGCCACCGGCCTGCCGCCGCTGCCCGGCCGGTTCGCCATGTCCGCGTTCGGCGACGGCTGCGTGACCGCGATGCGCGCCGGCCAGTCCTGGGTCGTCCACGACAGCCGGGCCGACGACCGGCTCGCCCCGGCCGACCTGCACGCCTACCGCGTCACCGGGATCCGTGCGGTGATCTGCGTGCCGCTGCTGCGCGGCGGGCGGTTCGCCGCCGCGATGGCCGTCCACCAGGCCACCGTCCGGCACTGGACCACCGAGGAAATCGAGCTGGTCGAGCTCGTCGTCAGCCGGTGCTGGGAGTCCATCCAGCGCACCCACGCCCTGCGGGCCCTGCGCGACAGCGAGCAGCGTCACCGGCTGCTGGTCGAACGCGCGACCGACGCGATCTGGGTGCTCGACCGCGACCTGCGGTTCGTCGAAATCAACCCGGCGGCCTGCGAGCTGCTCGGCTACACCCGCGAACAGCTCATCGGCACCCCGATCACCACGCTGCTCGACGACGACGGCGACCACCGCTGGCGGCAGGTGATCGCCGACCCCGGCACCGTCCTGGAAGTCAGCGAAATCCACCAGGTCCGCCGCGCCGACGGCACCGAAATAGCCCTCGAACTCAGCATCCAGGCCACGCCCTCGGGCGTGCAGGCCATCGGCCGCGACGTCACCGAGCGCCGCCGCCGCGAAGCCGAACGCGACCTGCTCCTGCAGCGCGAGCACGAGATCGCCGAGACGCTGCAGCGCAGCCTCCTGCCCCGCGACCTGCCCGAACTCCCCCGCCTGGCCGCGGCCGCCCGGTACCGGCCCGCGACCGGCCACGCCCAGACCGGCGGCGACTGGTACGAACTGATCTCCCTCGGCGGCTCCCGGGTGGCGCTGTCGGTCGGCGACGTCGTCGGCAAGGGCCCGCAGGCCGCCGCGGTCATGGGGCAGCTGCGGACCGCGCTGGCCGGCAGCCTGCTCGACGGGCACGGCCCCGCGGCCGCACTCGACCGGCTCGACGCCTTCGCCGCCCGGACCGACGGTGCGGCCGGCACCACCTGCGCGTGCCTCACCCTCGACCGGGACACCGGCGAGCTGACCTGGGCCTCCGCCGGCCACCTGCCACCGGTCGTGGTCGAAAGCGGAACCCCGCGGTTGCTGACCGCCGGCGGGAGCGTCCTCGGCACCCCGGACCCCGCACGGCACGAGGAGCGGACGGCCACTCTCTCCCCCGGTGCCTCGGTGCTCCTCTACACCGACGGTCTCGTCGAACGCCGCGACGAGCCGATCGACGACGGCCTGCGGCGGCTGTGCGAAGCCGCGGCTCAGGCTCACGCCCTGTCCCCGGACCACCAGGTCGCCGCGATCACCGACGCCCTGCTGAGCGCCGGCCAGGACGACGACGTCGCGGTCCTCGCGGTCCGGTTCCTGCCGCCTCCGCTGCACCGGCGCGCGACCGCCGACATCGGCCTGCTGCGCACGGTCCGCGACGACCTCGCCCGCTGGTCGGCCGAGGCGGGGTTGTCCCGCGAGCTGCACGAAGACCTGAACCTGGCGCTCGGGGAAGCCATCGCGAACTCCGTCGAGCACGCTTTTCCCGGCGCACACGGCGAAGCGGGCTACACCGTGACGCGGACGGCGGACGGCAAGCTCGACGTCGTCGTCCACGACAACGGCCGGTGGCGCCCCGAACCCGCCGACAACAGCCACCGCGGCCGGGGAATCGCCATCATCACCGCCCTGTCCGAGCGGTTCGATCTCGACCACGACGACCACGGCACCACGGTCAGCTTCACCATCGCCGCCGAGCCCGGCCCCGCGTCCCCACCCGCGCCGGCCGCCGCCACGCGCGCGGCATCCGGCCGCCCTGTCCGCGGACGACGCCACCCCCGGACGCTTGATCCTGCACGTGTCCGGCGACGTCGACCTCACCACGATCGGCGACCTCCGGCCCGCCGTCCTGCACCACCTCGAGTCCACCAGGGCAACCGACGTCGTGCTCGACCTCGCCGAGGTGACGTACCTCAGCAGCTGCGGCGTCGCGCTGCTGCTGGACTCCGCTGCGGTGGCGAAACAGCGCGGGATTTCCCTGGAGGTCCACTCGCGCGCCGGCTCGCCTCCGCGCCGGATCCTCGAGCTGGCCGGCCTGGCGGGGATGATCGCCGCGCCGGCCGTGCAGGCCACCGAGGCCGAATGACCCCGTGCCGGCCGGTCACGCCTGCGTCGATGTTCCTTAGGTGATTCCAAAGTCGGGTGAAAGTCCCGCTGAAGTGCCGTTGGTGTGGTGGGGGCAGCACCGGATGGGACCGGTGCCCGGCATCGAGCGAGGACACATGGGGATTCGAACCAGACTGGCCGCCGCCGCCGTCGTGGCCGGCCTGACGGCCGTGACCGGCGCGGCCGCCGCCTCGGCAGCGGCTCCGGCGGCTCCGTCGTCGGCGCAGCCCGACCACAAGAAGGACGGTGGCAAGAAGGACGAAGGCAGGACGAACGACGAGCAGCTCGCCAAGGTCGCCGCGAGCCTGCACGTGACGGTCAAGCAGCTGACCACCGCCTTGGACAACCTGAAACGCGCGGTGGGCAACGGACCCGGCAAGGCCACGGCCATCGCCGCGTTCGCCGGAGAACTGGGGATCACGGTCGCCCGTGCGGAGAAGGTGCTGGCGGCACTGTCCGGCAAACCCGGCCCCGGCAAACCCGTTCCCGGCAAGGAGGCGGGCGTTCCGGCCGAGGCGGTCAAGCTGCTGGCCGCCGAGCTGAAGATCGGCGAGGACCGGGCCCGGCAGGTGTTCAAGGACCTCGACAAGGTCGGCGGCAAGGGCGGCGACGTCACGAAGGAGCCGGCGTTCATCGCCATCGCCAAGGGCCTGGGGATCACCCCGCAGCGGCTGCTGGACGTGCTGCGCAAGGTCAAGGAGGAGTTCGCCGAGAAGGAGGGCGGCAAGCCCGAGAATGGGGCGCCGAGCGGGAAGTGATCCTCTCCGCCGGGGTGTCCGGGCCGGCCGACGGCCGGTCCGGGCACCGTGGTGTGCTCCATACTGGGCACGTGCGGGTACTGGTGGTCGACGACGACGAGGCCGTCCGCCGCTCTCTTGAGCATGCGCTGCGCCGGGACGGCTACCAGGTGTCCCTCGCGGCCGACGGCGGGCAGGCGCTGGACGAGCTCGGCCGGTCGCGGCCCGAGGTGATCGTGCTGGACGTGCTGGTTCCCGAACCGAACGGCCTGGAGATCTGCCGCCGGCTGCGCCGCCGCGGCGACCAGACGCCGATTCTCATGCTCACCGCGCGCGACCTGATCGAGGACCGCGTCGCCGGGCTGGACGCGGGCGCCGACGACTACCTGGTCAAGCCGTTCGCGCTGGACGAGCTGCGGGCACGGCTGCGAGCCCTGCTGCGGCGCAGCGGCGCGGTCCGGGAAGTGCTGCGGTTCGACGGCATCGAGCTGGACACCACCACCTGCCGGGTGCAGCGCGACGGCCGGGCGATCGAGCTGACGCGCACCGAGTACTCGCTGCTGGAGTTGTTCCTGCGCAACCCACAGCGCGTGCTGAGCCGCGAGCTGATCTTCGAATCGGTGTGGGGCTACGACTTCGGGCCCGCGTCCAACCAGCTGTGGGTCTACATCTCCTATCTGCGCGGGAAACTGGAAGCCGCCGGTGAGCCCCGGCTGATCCAGACCGTGCGCGGCCTGGGATACGTGTTGCGGGACCAACCATGACCTTGCGCACCAGGGTCGGCCTCGCGGGTGGGGTTGTCGTGCTGCTGGCGCTCGCCGTGGCGTCGCTGGTGGTCTACCCGGCCGTGCGGTCGATCATGCGGCAACAGGTCGACGCGTCGCTGAAGCAGAGCATCGGCGAGGGTGATTCCCTCGCCCGCCAGCTCAAGCAGAAGGTCGCCGAGTCCGGCGACAAGATCCCGATCGACGAGCCGGTCGAACTGGGCAGCACGCTCGTCCAGTTCGTCAGCGGCCCGGTGTACCCCGGCTCGAACCGGGCCTTCGTCGAGATCACCCAGCGGGACGCCGAAGTCGCCGACGGCACGCAGCCGGCGTACTTCCAGGACACGGTCTACCACGGCGTCGAGTACCGCCTCCTCACCTCCGGGATGGGCAAGCAGCCGGGTGGGCTGATGCGGGTCGCCCACCGGCAGGACGACCAGGCCGCCGTCCTGGCCTCGCTGGCGGCGTTGCTGGTCGCGCTGACACTCGGCGGCGGCCTGGTGGCCGCGGTGACCGCGCGGCTGGCGGCGCGCCGCGTGCTGCGGCCGGTCCGGCAGCTCACCCGGACCGTCGAGCACATCACCGCGACCCACGACCTGACCGCGCCCGTCGACCACCTGACCGGACGTGACGAGATCGGCCACCTCGGTCAGGCTTTCGCCGCCATGACAACGGCTTTGGACGCGTCCATGCGGGCGCAGCGGCAACTGGTCGCCGACGCCTCGCACGAGCTGCGCACCCCGTTGACGAGCCTCACCACCAACCTCGAACTGCTCGCCGACGGCGACGGCCTGCGCGCGCCCGAGGCCCCGGCGCTCGTGCAGGACGCGATCGGCCAGGCACGGGAACTGCGGTCGCTGATCAACAACCTGGTCGACCTCGCCCGGTACGGCAAGAACACCGCCCGCACCGAGGACACCCGGCTCGACCTGGTGGCGAAGACCGTGATCGCCAAGGCCGCCACGCGCACCTCGGCCCCACGGTTCACGTCCACCCTGACCCCGTGCCTCGTGCACGTCGACCCGGACGCGATCGAGCGGGCCATCGGCAATCTCGTGGACAACGCGGTGAAGTGGAGCCCACCCGACGGCGAGATCACGATCACCGTGGCCGGCGGCGAGTTCGCGGTCACCGATGAGGGCCCCGGCATCCCCGCGGCCGACCTGCCGTTCGTGTTCGACCGGTTCTACCGCTCCACCCAGGCCCGGTCGATGCCGGGTTCCGGGCTGGGTCTGGCGATCGTGCGCCAGGTGGTGGAGACCCACGGCGGGCAGGTTGCCGCCGAACCACTGGAGAACGGCCTGCGCATGCGGTTCCGCCTGCCGGTCGTGCCCGACTGCGACCCGTAGGGTCTCGCTCGAGACGTCAGCTGCGTACGAAGCTATGCGGTATCCGGCTGCCGGGTGGTCATGGCGCGGCGGCGTATTCCGCCCTGGGAGACGTCGTGTTGTCGCCGGACTGGGCTGGTTGGGCCCGCCACAGGGAGATGCCCAAGCCGATCAGCGCTACTCCGGCCGGAACGGCCAACGGCCGGTTGAACGACTCCGGGAGCACCGCGAGCGCGAGCGTGGCGACGGTGCCCGCGGCGAGCAGCGCCGAAGCCCACCGGGCGAGGACGCGTGCCCGGAACAGCGCGATGCCGAACAGGCAGCCGCCCGCGAGGTAGCCGACGGAGCTGACCACGAAGACGGTCTGCATGGCGCCGATGCCGTGGGATGCGGTGCCACCGAAGGCAACGGCGAGGACGTCCGCGACGTAGCCGGGCGCCGTGTGCGCCAGCGCCGGCAGAACGGCGGCGGCGACAACCTCGACGCTCAGCATGGACAGATAGCCGACGGCGAACAACACGTAACCGAGGAAGCCGAGGATGCCCGTCTCCCGCACCTGGCGCAGGTACATGCCGGTGATGCCGGCGAGCGCCAGCGCGGCCATGAGCGCCTTCGCCGTGCTGCGCACGGCCCAGTCGGTGGTGGTGACCGCCGAGACGTCCATGGCCGGATGGCCGATCTGGACCGCGATGAACAGTGCCCCCGCGATCGCGGCAGCGACTCCGGTGGCCCGCGAAAGGCCTCTTGCGCCGGGCGCCGTGGGTAACTGCTTCGCCTTGCCGGGTCTTCGTGTGGCAGTCATGCGTTGCTCCTCCGAGGCGGTACGACGGAGGTGTACGCCGTACACCTCTAGTGCGCCCAAGCTAGGCGTACGATGTACACCTGTCAAGACCGGGCACGAGCTGGAGGATCCGGATGCAGGACACCGCCACGACCGGCGGCCGGGAGCGGCTCAACCGCGCCAAGGTGCTGCGCGCCGCCGTCGAACTGGCGGACGAAGGCGGCTTCGAGGGCTTGACCATGCGCAGGCTCGCGGACCGGCTCGGCGTCGTGCCCATGGCGCTCTACAAGCACGTGGCGGACAAGCGCGAGCTCCTCGACGGCATGGCCGACCTGGTCTTCGCCGAGGTCGAGGTCCCGGTCGACGTCGACTGGCGGACCGCCATGCGCCTCCGCGCGGGGTCGATGCGGCAGGCTTTGCTGCGTCACCCGTGGGCGGTCGGCCGGATGGAAACGGGTACCCCGGGACCGGCGAACCTGCACCACCACAACGCGGTGATGCGGTGCCTCCGCAGTGACGCGGGCTTTCCCTTCCGCATGGCCGTGCACGCGTACAACCTGTTGGACGCCTACGTCTACGGGTTCGCCCTGCAGGAGAAAACCCTGGCCGGCGACATCCCGGCGGAAGCGGCGCGACGGAAGGAAGCCGTCGTCGACCGGCAACCGTCGGGACTCGAGGACTACCCCTACCTCGCCGAGGTGGTCACCGAACTGGCGAAAACGGGGTTCGCCTTCGCCGACGAATTCGAGTTCGGGCTCGCCCTCATCCTCGACGGCCTCAGCCGGGCGCCTCAGCAAGGCTCTCGCACAGCCGACATCGGGCCGACCCCACCACCGCGGCCGTCAGCCCGGTGAAGCCGAGTCCTGAAAGCCCTGCGGCCACTGCAACGGCTCTCGTGGACGGCTGGCGATAAGGGCAGCGCGAACTCGGGCACGGTGCCGGGCTGACCCGGCATTCGTCTCTCGAGGTTCACGCCCGCCCTTGCCCCGCGACCGGGAAGCCGGCCCTCCGGCTTGACTTGGAGCGCGCTCCGAGTCCTAGCGTCGGCGGCGTTCGCCGGCCCTCGACCTTCCTCGACACCGCCGATGCCTACGGCACCGGGCCCAACGAGGTGCTGGTGGGCCGGGCCGTCCGCTCCAGTCTCCCCGACCAGGTGCAGCTGGCCACCAAGTTCGGCATCGACCGCAGCGCCGGCGACCGGGCACGTCGCATCCGCGGTGCGCGCGATTTCGTGCTGCGCTCCTGCGACGCCTCGCTGCTGCGGCTGGGCGTCGACGTGATCGACCTGTACTACGCCCACCGCCCGCCGCAGGACGTGGAGATCGAGGAGACCGTCGGGGCGATGGCCGAGCTGGTCCAGGCGGGCAAGGTCCGCCACCTGGGCCTGTCCGAGGTCGACGGCGAGCTGCTGCGCCGGGCGCACGCGGTGCACCCCATCACCGCGGTGCAGAGCGAGTACTCGCTCTGGACCCGCGACGTCGAGACGGTCACCCCGGTGATGGCCGAACTGGGAGTCGGGCTGGTGCCCTACTCGCCGCTGGGACGGGGATTCCTGACCGGCACCCTGGACCGTTCCGCGCTGAGCGAGAGGGACTTCCGGCGGACCAACCCCCGATTCGCCGGCGAGGCGGGCGAAGCCAACGAGAAGATCGCGCAGACCGTGCGGGAGGTGGCCGACCGGCTGGGCGCCACCCCGGCCCAGGTCGCGCTGGCCTGGGTGTACGCCCAGGCCGACCGGCTCGGGGTGGCGGTGGCGCCCATTCCGGGCACCCGCAACCCGGCCCGCCTGGAGGAGAACGCGGCCGCGCTGGAGCTCACCCTGGCCGCCGAGGCGCTGGCCACGCTCAATCCGCTGAGCGACCAGGTGACGGGCGAGCGCTACACCCCCGCGCACACCGCCGAAGTCGCCCGGGGCTGACCGGTGCACGCGACGTCGGCGAGCGGACTTTGCCGGGTCGATCGGCGCTGAACGGTCACCAGCCGACGGGGCCGAGGCGATCGATGAAGATCCCGGTCGGCCCGTCCGCGCCGAGTGTCGCGAGTTCGATGATCGGGTCGGTGCCCTCGGTGACCGTCAGCTGGCCGGTGTGGTTGTTCATGTCGGTGGCGGTGTACTTGCGGTTGACGACTTCGCCGGGGGTGATGGCGTTGACCTTGAAGTTCGGCAGCGCCTGGGCGTACCGGACGGTGATCATGTTCAGCGCCGCTTTCGACGAGCTGTAGGCGAGCTCGTGCATCTTCGAGACGGGCTGCGTCGGATCGGCCATGACGGCGAAGGAACCACCACCGCTGGACACCATCACCACCCGGGGAACGTCCGCCGCGGTCAGCAGGGGAAGGAACGCGTGCGTGACCCTGACCGGCCCGTACACGTTGGTGTCGTAGACGGAATGGATCTCCTCGGCCGTGGCATCCGCGGGCGGGACGGCGTTGCCCGGCGCGCCGGCGTTGTTGATCAGCACGTCCAGCCGGTCGGTGTGCTTTCGCACGAGCTGCACGGCATCGGCCACCGACTCGTCCGAGGTCACGTCCAGCGGGACCATGACCACATTCGCCCCACCGGCAGCCAGCTTGTCGGCGGCCGCCTGGCCCCGGCCTTCGTCCCGTGAGCCGAGGAAGATCGTCCAGCCCCGCTCACCGAGCCGCCGCGCCGCTTCGAAGCCGAGTCCCTTGTTGCCTCCGGTGATCAACACCGAGGTCCGCTCTTCGTTCGTCATGGCCACAAGACACCGCTTTCCGCTCGGCTGTGACCACGTGTGAACGACCTCACATGCCGACCTCCGAGTGTCATGGAGCCTGATCAACTGCGCCCGTTGAGTCAGTCGGCGTGGTGCGCGTAAACGCTGCGGGACACGCATCCTCACCTGGCCGTTGTGATGGTTTTTACCGCTGCCAATAGCGCTGACCTGCTCGCCACGGCAACAACTACTTCTTGGACATGGCGGGCAGCACCGTCCTGATGACAGTCTCCATCGCCGCCGCGTAGTCCGAGAAGCCCAGGTCCGAAAGTCGGGATACCTGCCGCTACCCAGCCCATTGACTCGATCGTCCCCGCGCTTCGAGTTCTGGCGACTACGTCGTCTCGGGGCCTCCGGCGATCGAGTCACGGCACAACAGGCAGTCGTCGTCGATGCAGCGGGTGATGTCCTGGTTCGCCCTGATGGCCGCGGCAGCAGATGCGAGAGTTTGCCGCGCGGGAAATGCCTGCCACCGCGATCCGCCGACGACCGCGGTACGGATGTGGGGGTGCAGGAACGGCTCCAGGCGCGGGAACCCTTCGGAGCAAGATCCGACTTCGACCATGGATACCCGACGGTCGGGGTTGCGAGCCCAGCGAAGGAACAGACGACGTCCCGCTTGCTGTTCGGCCAGGTGAAGCGCTGTCATTCGGTTGAGCCCTACTCCGATCAAGATGATCAACCCATCTTGCGCGGCCAATTCGCGGATTGGGCCGTACACATCGGAGGGGTTCTGCACCGAAATCAACTTTCCGGCCAGGGGGCCGATTGCGGCGAACGAGTTGAGCGGATGCATGCCGCGCACAACGCTGGTGCGGCTGATCACCGCCGCTGGGAGCCTGCCCAGGCCCGGGTTGATGAGCCCGCAGTCGGCGGTATAGGTGGCGCCTTCCGGGGTCGTGGACGCCGTGGAGAGTTCGGAGTAGTCGATGCCGTTGCGCACCGGCCGCAGGCCGACAGGCGGGGATACACCGAATTGGGGTTCGGTGAAGGCTGGCACAAGTACGGTGCGGTTGCTTGCCAGCAGGGCGTCCAGCAGGGCGTCCGCGCCACCCGCGATGGGTGCGCCGAAGGAGCGCAACGAGGCGTGCACCATGATCGGATGATCTCGCGGCGCCAGTTCGTCGACCGCCTTGTTGAGGTGTTCGGTCAGAATCATCACGGATCTCCTCGAACCGAAGGCCAGCAGTGTTGGTGATTCAGACGGAGTGGCGGGCGTCGACGATCCGGCCGTGCCGGAGCTCCTCCAACGCCACCGCTGTCGCTCGCGTGTCTGGGTGGTCCTCGCCCAGCACCCGGCGACGGCGGTCCAGAACATCCCGGTAACCGGCCTCCGCCTCCACTGGCTGGCCGCGGCCGGCTGCGATCCAGGCAAGCTCGTGCCGGATGACGAGCGTCTCGGGATGATCGGCACCGAGGAGCTGCGCACGCAGGTCAAGAAGGTCACGGTAGCCGGTTTCGGCTTGTGCCCACTTGCCTTCTTTAGCGGTGATCCAGGCAAGTTCGTGCTGGGTTCCCAGAGTTCGCTGGTGCGTGGGGCCGAGCACCCGCATACGATCCTCGAGGACCGCTCGGAGGACTGCTTGCGCTTCGTCGAGTCGCCCCTGATTCGCGATCGCCCAGCCGAGCTCATGGCGGGTGATCAGGATGTCGGGATCGTCGGAGTCCAGAACGCCGACGCTGTCGCGGAGGACCGCTCGATAGCCTTTCTCGGCTTTCGCCCATTCCTTCCCACAGCCGGCGATCCAGGCGAGTTCGTGTCGACACCTAAGAACATCCGGGTGCTCGGGGGTGAGCTGCCGCAGCCGGTTCCGGAGAACATCCTGGTAGAGGCTTTCCGCTCCGGCCAAATCACCCCGGTCTGCGACCGCCCACGCCAACATGTGGCGAAGGCGAAGCACCGTGAGATGCCCGTTCCCCAGCTCAGCGCTGTGTGCCAGGGCGCGCTCGCACAGGACACTCCCCGCTCGGCCGGCTCCGCTGAGGTTGAACGCCCAGGCCATGCGGGCCGCGGTTTCCAGGAGCTGGATGAGATGCTCTCGGTCCACCTGCTGTGCTGTGGTCTCCAGGAGGCTCAGCAGATGGGGTCCGAGCAGTGCGTACTCCGGCCAGGCCGCCGGCCGATCATGCGGCAGACCGGCGACATCGGCGGCAAGAAGGGCGACCGCGGTGTGCCGGACCCAGCCCGGGTGTGGTTCCGGCCCGTCCAGGCTGGCTCGGCCGACCGCTCTGACGACGGGATGCACGACGATGCCGCCTGGGGAGCCGAAGTCGATCAGGCCGACCTCCCGCAGACCCCGCAACGCTTCGTCCAGGTGCCGGATCGGTGGAGTGTTGTCACGCGAGGTCGGCGGGCCGGAGAGGAAGCCTGCGTCGAGGAGACCCTCGGGGATAGCTGTGGAGGCGTAGCAGCTGGCCAGCTGCAGCACTGGTCGAGCCTGCGGGAATCCCCGCTGTGCCAGCTCGTCCAGGGACATCTCCACGGCACGGCCTGCCGGTGTCCCCGTCACCGCTGCGGCGGCACGTGCCCTCCGGCCGGATCCGACCGTCCCACCGATCGCTGGTTCGTAGGCGGCGAAGGTGGCTCGTCGGGTGGTCCGCGAACGTAGGTGGCTGCCCGCCAGATGCAGGCTCAGCGGGTGGCCGTCAAGACGACGCGCCAGCGCCCTCGCCTGGTCTTCGTCGCCCGCCGTCGGCGCGAGTTCGCGCAGAATCCGGGCGGCGTCATTCTCGTCCAGTGCGCCGATGGACAGGATTCGTGCCGCTTCCCACATCCGCGGATCGGTCTCCCGGCTGGTCACCAGCGCCAGGCCGTGTGCACTCGAACGCACCCAGCCCGTTAGATCCTGGATTCCGGCCGGCGAAGTTCCGGTCGCCAGCACCCGGGGATCATCGGCTTCATCGAACACCAGCAGCCACTCGGGTGATACGCGGTCGAGCAACTTCCAGAAGCGGTCAGCGGCGTCCGCCGTGCCCCGGGCGATCGCCTCGACGTCGTGCGGGGCCGCGCCCATCTGACGCGCCACCGTCATCAGGCCCTGCGATAAGGCGACCGGATCGACCGCCGAGATCCACCACACCCGGCCACCTCGCGCCCGGACATGCTCGGCCAGGGCCGCGGCCACCGTCGTCTTGCCCATGCCCCCCGCGCCGGTGAGCACCGCGGGCTTTCGCTGCGATCCACGCGTCAGCGCCAGCAGGTCATCCAGCAGCGCACGGCGGCCGATGAACCGGGCGGATCCCCGGGGAACTTGGTATCCGGACCTGGCTTTCAGCACTCGCAGCCTGGCTTCCAAACCGTCGTCGGTAATGTACTCCTCGACGATCTCGCTGATGCGGTTCAACCGCTCCCGCAAGGTCTCAGCCACGGTGCGGTCATCATCGCTGGCCACTATCGCTCCTCCTCTTCCTCGGGCGGGCCCATCTCCGGCGGTTCCAATAGCGGACGAAGCCGTTTCTTGACCAGATGGACGACCTGGCGGACGTTATTGGCCTTCTTATGCAGAACCTCGGCAATCTCTGCCGGTGTGTAGCCTTCGGTGATCAAATACATCACCTGGCGCTGCGCCGACGGCAGACATGCAAGGATGCTCGCGACGAACTGACGATCTTCCGAGGCCGTCAGCGCCGATTTGTCCGTCGGCAGCGTCGCCCCGTCCTCGTCGAGCGCGACGGACCGCAGCCGACACCGCTCGTCCTTGAGCCAGCGCCTTGCCGTTTTCAACGCGTAAGCCCGAGGATGCCGAACCCGGCCGGGGTCAGAGACGGGAAGGTTCCAACGTTCGAAGAGCTTCTCCATGGCGTGTGCGACGCAGTCGTCGGCGTCGGCCGCAGAAGCCCCCTCCATGACCATCAACGCCTTCGCCAGCTTCCGGTATTCGGCGCGGAAGAAGTCGTCGAATCCGCCCGGGTAAGCCACTTTCCCGCCCGCGGCGGACTTATCGGTGGCGAGCTGCTCCTCATCGGACACCGGAACCCTCCCAGGGTGACCAGCCACCCCGGCCGCATGCGTGTACGAAAGCCTCCGGTGGTGGTTCGCGCGTCCCGACGAACGCCAGCGCCACCTTCAGGCGGTAACCCCAGGCACGCAATGCCGCGGCCGCCACTACCCCAGTCGCGACGCACGTGCCGCAGAACGCGGCCACGTCGTTGAGCTGAGCCAGTACCTCCACCAAAGCCACCCATCCCGCCAGCCGTGCTGGCACCGCAACGCCGACCGTGGGAACAAAGCCGCAGTCATCCATGTCCACGTGGGCCGCCCTTCGCCTCGTCGATCCATCGATTGACTTATAAGAGCCCCTGGCCACCAGATACGTTAAAACCCCTGATCACGCCACCGTTAAAGGCAACATCGGTACCCCGCAGGCGCTGGGAGATCGGCCAACCACGTTGTGCCTCCGCCCGGCGGTTCACGCGGGTACGCCAGGTCAGCGCCGGCAGGGCCCTGACGGACTCCGACAGGCAGGCACACGGGGCGAAAATCCGGCGATCGCGTGCGCTGTACACACCGCCTTGATGCTGCGTCAGCATCCCCGAGCCGCGGCCGAAGACCAGCCGCCGTCGATCATCGCCCATCTCGACGGGATCACGGCGACGATCGGCTCGGTCGGCTGACGTCCTGTTATGCCGCAGGTCACGCTACTGCAACGCGCGCTCATGCCGACGAGCGTGTGTTCACTGGGGCGTATCGATGTCGACCCGGTCGGTGATCCACCGTGCCAAAGTCTCGACGTAACCGGACGCCAAAGCGGCGCCACCGTTGACCTGAACGCGGTGGTCGGCGTGAGGGAACACCTCAACGGTCAAGGTGGCCCGCGGATCACGATCGGAGTGACAGGCGGCCGCGGCGAACATGCTGATGCTGTCGGCAACCGGAACAAGCTCATCAGCCCCACCGAAGGTCGCCAAATAGGGGCAGCGCAGGCGCAGCATATCAGGAATCGGATCGTGGTCTTGCTTGCGCTTGGTGAACTCCCAAAGACTCGCGTCCACCTCGGACCAGTACTCCTTGAACAGATCTTCGGCAGCAGCGGGGACCGGGAAAGAGCGGACCAATCGCGTAGCTTCGGTGAAGTCCGCACCGCGCCGCCCAGCTTCAACGAGGCGGTCGAACGCGGCCAGTGTCACGTCGGCGTCGTCGGACGTGACCCCGGCTGTCGCCCGGAGAGCGGTGGCCAGCGCATGCCGATCCTGCACCGCGGGTGTCATGCCGGGACAGCCGTTGGTGACCACCCAGGGCACTTCCTCCCGGGCCGCGGCGCACAGGACGACCCATCCGCCTTCGCTATGCCCGAACAGGCCGGCGCTCTCGGCGTGCACACCGGGCTGGGCACGGAGAAAATCGAGCGCGGCGACGGCGTCGAACGCGAAGTCGTCGATGGTCGCTTCAAGCCAGTCACCGGAGGACCCGCCAACGCCGCGCTTGTCGTAGGACAGCACAACGAGCCCAGCTTCGACGAGTTGCCGGCGGATCGGCAGGAAGAAGCCGTCGTTGCTCCGGTCCGACGGTCCTGAACCACCGACCATGACCACACCCGGGGCCGGGACTCCTCGATTGGGAACAGTCAGCGTCCCGGCCAACACCACTCCGGTGCTCGAGAAGGTCACATCGCGTACGAGCTCATCGGTCACCATCAACCCAGTATCTCGATGTCAGGCGACGTCTTGCCATGCCGCAGAGCGGTCGTCCGCCGGACGCACGCTCATGCCGACGAGTGTGCGTACGCCTCGGTGAATGCCGGCACGGCGGCGTTCACGTCGAAGGTCACCCACCAGAACGCGCCACCGCGCAGCGTGGGCCACCTCGACCATCCGGTGCATAAGGTCACTGCCGCGGCGGTTCCTCCACCCGCAGCGGGCTCCTGTCACGAACCAGCCGGCGGCCGGGTCAGTTCCAGAGGCCGGCGGCGGCGGTTTCGGCGACATAGTCTTCGAACGGCCTGGAGGGCCGGCCGAGAGCCCGTTCCACACCGTCGGCGGGTTCGGGGGCCGCGCCGTCGCGGATGGCGACGAGAATGCCGGTGAGCAGCCTCGCGATGTCGGGCGGGATGCCGTTGGCGACCTGACGCTCGGTGTGCGCCTCGGGGGCGACGTCGACGTACCGGATCGTGCGTCCGGCAGCCTTGCCGATGAGGTCCGCCGCCTCACCGAAACTGATCGCCCGGGGTCCGGTCAGCTGGTAGATGCGACCCGCGTGGTCGTCTTCGGTGAGCGCCGCGGCGGCGACTTCGGCGATGTCCTCCGCGTCGATGAACGGCGTGCGCCCTTCACCGGCAGGCAAGGACAGCGTCCCGGCCAGGATCCCCGGCAGCCAGGGCCCCTCGCTGAAGTTCTGCGAGAACCAGTCCGGCCGCAGGATGGTCCAGTCGAGCCCGCAGGCGCGCACGGCCTGTTCGGCGGCCTTGAGCGGATGGCGGTCGTCGGCTTCGCCGACGCCACCGGCCGACAGCAGCACCAACCGCCGCACACCTGCGGCGACCGCTTCGGCCACGAACCTCGGGATGCGGTCCCCGCTCGCCTGGAGGTTGGGTTCCACGACGTAGGCCGCGGTCACGCCCTGGAGTGCGGGTGCCCAGGTCGCCGGATCCGCGAGGTCGAACGCGATGTCTCCGCCGGCGCGGCAAGCCGATCGCACAGCCTGGCCGGCCGCCTTGAGGCGCCGGGTGATGCGGCGACCGGTCTTCCCGGTGCCGCCGACGATGAGGATGTTCTGCATATCGGACAGCCAACTCCTTGCCCCGAAGACGATCCATGGGAGAACGTCGAGAAACCCTTTGTGATCGTCTACGGTGAGCGGGTGGACGTGCTGAGCGACCTGCTGGTCCGGGCCCGCGCCGGCAACACCCGAGTCCGGCAGCTGATCCGGCGGCCACCGTGGTCGGTGACCTACGCCGATCCACCACCGTTGACCGTCGTGGCCACCCTCGGCGGATGCGCCTCGGCCAGGTTCGACGACGCCGGCGCCGCGGCGGCGCCGCTTGCCCCCGGGGATATCGCCCTCATCAAGGGACCCGGCCGCCACACGATCGCCGACGACCCGTCCACCCCACCCGGCTTCGTCATCCACCGGGGAAAGAAACACTTTCCCGACGGAGGCGAGGTGACAGAGCAGGCCCAGCAGCCCTCGGCACCCCGCACCTACGGCGACAGCCTGCCCGGGGCAACCACCATGCTGCGCGGCGCCTACGACCTCCACGGTGACGCCGGTGCGCGGCTGCTGGACATGCTTCCACCGCTGGCGGTCGTGCCCGCCGGGCCACGGACCCGGCCGGCACTGGATCTGCTCGCCACCGAGATCGCGCAGGACGAACCCGGCCAGGACGCCGTCCTCGCCCGATTGCTGGATCTGGTGCTCGTGCTGGCCCTGCGCGCCTGGTGCGCCGGACCGCAAGCAGAGCTCCCGGCCTGGTACCGGGCGTTGGAAGATCCCGCCATCGGCGACGCTCTGCGTTTGATGCACGCTGATCCCGCCCATCGATGGACAGTCGCTGCGCTGGCCACCAGGGTCGGCATGTCCCGCGCCGCCTTCGCCGCCCGCTTCACCACCTTGGCAGGCCAGCCACCGCTCACCTATCTCACCGGCTGGCGGATGGCTTTGGGAGCGGACCTGCTCCGGGACACCGAAGCAACCGTCGCCGCCGTCGCCCGCACGGTCGGCTACGAAGACGCCTTCGCGTTCAGCGTTGCGTTCAAACGCGCCCGCGGTGTCAGTCCCTCGACCTGGCGCCGCACATGCGCCGACACCGGCACAACGACCGGCAGGTGAGCAGCCACCTCCGTCCGGCCGCAGCAATTCGGAACAAGCACCACCCCGCGCCGCACAGAGCCGACGTACGTCAGCGGTCTTCTCGTCCGGGTCGTCGGGCCCTCGCTTGGGGAGCAGGCACCGCCAAGTCGCCGACGACATGCTCGATAAAGCCCCCATCAAGCGGCATCGGCCACAGCTGCGGGTGGGCGGGGCCGGCACATCGAGAGTAAGAGCTGCTGCTTCATCATGGCGGCCGAGGAAGTCCAACTGCTGAAAAAGATGCGCGCGGCGAGCAGGCGTAGACCCGGACAGCCTCGCTATACCAGCGCCGGGTGGCGTATCGCTCCACCGCCGCCACCAGCACGACCAAGAACGCGGTCAAGGCCCACGAGAATCCGTCGGTGGCCAGGTTCGTCGCCACTTCGACTACAGCGGCGCACCACATCGCTGATGTCTGCTCAAGCCACTGGTCGGGCCTACGTCCTGCGAGGTACCGATCGTGCTACAGCCGCCTGGTGGTGACCAAGGAGGGTCCGTGGACCGCGTCCACCTGCTCACGCCCGGCTTCGGTAAAACCGAGCTTCTCCAGCACGCGGCGGGAGGCAGCGTTCCACTCCCACACCGTGGCCCACACACATCTGTACCCGGTCGACCTGGCCCAGTCCAGGACAGCCAGCGAAGCCTCCGTCGCGTAACCCCGCCCCCACGCACGACGCAGCAGCTCGAAGGCCAGCTCCGGTTCTTCCTCGAACCCGCGCGTCCTGTCGATCAGCCCGCAGTACCCGATGACGTCGCCGACGGCTTTCCGCTCGACCGCCAACAGCCCAACCGACGACCGGCCCGCACGAATCGCCTGCTCGAGCTCGGCGACAGTGGGATGACCGTCAGCATCGATCCGCCGATGCGACGGCACTCGCGGATCACGTTCGACCCACAGCTCGCGCTGCACAGCCGCCTCGGCCACCCGCCACGGCCTAAGCAGCAGACGATCGGTCTCGAGCACCACCTCAAGTCCCCCGGTCTCCAGCTGCCACGAGAACAATCTCCCACGCACACGGCCGGTCATGCCGAAGGGCGGACGCCGATGCGGTCAATCGGTACAGCCCGTTGCGACTGCATCGGCTCTCTCAGTCAGGCATCCGACGCCGGCCAGGTGCCGTCGAGATCAAATTTTCGACACGGAGCCCGCGTACGGTGAGGCAATGACGAATCCAGTCCTGTTGGTGCCGACTTCGGTTGTCCCAGGTGAACTGCAACGCGTCTTGAGGGCGACGCGGACCGGCCGGCCGCAATCCGGGCACGAGGTTGTCGCACAAGTCCGCCAGCTCATGAATCTGCTGCTGGTAGTCACAACCAGGGAAGAACTCATCACACATGCCTTCTCGCCGATGCGACGTCGCCCTCATCAGCAGAACCGATTCGTGAACCACGGTCACGATCGCCTCCGTGACCACCGACGTCCGGCCGGACTTGCGCCTCCACATGAAGCTCAGTCTCCCAGAACCGTCCTCGCCGGCTAAATCGTCGCGCAGGACAGAACCAACGTCATATCTCCGGATTAGGTCCTGATAAACACCGCCACACCCTGCGCCTGACCGGCGGCCGAGGCAAGCAAGAGCGAACGTGCTCAGGAACCGGCACACCGGCCGCGACAGCATCGACGTACTCTTTAGCGCCTTGCGCTCCGAGATCGGACGCGGACACCCGCACGAACCGGAGCGCCTCGATGCGCTGACTGGAATCGATCAGCTCGGCGACCCGGGACCGCAGCGGGTCACCGCGTTCAAGCCCGCGAACCTGCTCGAGATAGTCCTCGATCCACTCACCGGACTCAAGATCAACGGTCGCGTGCAGCGTGTGCAAACTGCCGTCCACCCCATCGACCAGGAAGGGACCGTGGCCCACCACCATGTCGATCATTTCCTGGGTGCGCACATAACGCTCGCTCTGAGTGTGGACCACCCAACCGAGCCGATGCGGACCGATGTCGGTGATCACCATCGTTGGGCCACCCCGCGTCGACCACCCCGCCAGATGCCGCTCCACGACCTGGACGGCCCACGCCTTCGACACCATGACGACAGCCTATGGGAGGAAGCACGCAGTAGCCGTCCCGCCGGGGATCGAGATCAAGCGATCAGGCTCCCGGCACGTCAGGCTATACGCCCCCCATAGCATGGGCGCCGGCGTAGAGATCACGGGAAGCCACACGCACCCAGGCCAGCTGAACGACGTCCTCACATGCCGCTGACCGGTCGTCCGTCCGGGGCACGCTCGTGCCGAATTGAGACGCACGGCGGAGGCTGATCGAGGACAATCCCCGCATGCATCCTGTAGCCGGCTGGATTTTCGAGGAGAACCTGACCAAGGTCCTGGAGTTCATCGCCGCGCTCGTCGGCTACAGCTGGGACGAGTTCGACGACGGTGCCCTGGAAGCCGGTATCCCGAAGACGGACGCAGACCTTTCACCCGACACGTGGTTTGAGTATCCGGTCACGGGAGCCCCAGACCTCACCCTCCGGATCGCACGCGATCATGGCACCGGAATCCTGAGCATGATCATCGACGGTGAGGTAGGCGACGTGCTCGCTGCTCGCTTCGAGACGCTGCTGGATCTCCACTGACAGACACCGTCGGTATCCGCTGTGCCGCGAGCCCGCCGACGGCGGACGGGCAGGCGCGCGCTCATGCCGACGAGCGCACGGGCCGACGTGACACATCGGGTCCAGTTCGCTTCCCACGCGCGACCGGCGCTCAGCGGCCAGCGGAGCCTGACCCGGATCGCCTGCTAAGCCTGCGATCCCAGCTGATCCTCGGCGACTCCGTTCATCTGGTCGCGAAGTTGATCGGCCATCGACACTCCGAGCGCCGCGACGACTCGATCCTGCGCCGAGCGCCACAACACGAGCGCCTGCTCGAACCGCCGGCGCCCCTTCTCCGTGAGCGCGACGTTGACGCTGCGGCAATCGGTGGTGTCCTTGTCCAGACGGATCAAGCCACATCCTCGTCACCGGCGCCACCGGCAAGACCGGAACGAACACCACACGCACGCTGCTCGACCAGGGACACCATGTCCGCGCTCTCGTCCACCGAGCCGACGACCGGGCCAACCGGCTTGCCCGGGCCGGCGCCGAGGTCGTCGTCGCGGACCTGCTGGACCTCGACGCCGTGAGCCGGGCCGCCAACGGTATCGACGCGGCCTATCTCACCTATCCGATCGCCCCGGGGTTACTGGAGGCCACTGCCACGCTGCTGCGGGCGGCCGAGGAGAACGGTGTCGGCGCCATCGTCGACATGTCGCAGATCTCGGCCCGGCGCGACGCCGCCAGCAACGCCGCCCGCCAGCACTGGCTCGCCGAACGTCTCCTGGACCACTTCACCGGCGCCGTCATCCACATCCGGCCGACATTCTTCGCCGAATGGCTGATCAACTTCTGGGACCCCACGACCGGTGAACTCCGGCTACCGTTCGCCGACGCGCGCCACGCCCCCATCGCCGCCGAGGACCAGGGCCGTGTCATCGCCGCGGTTCTGGCGGCCCCCGAACCGCACACCGGGAAGACCTATCGGCTGCACGGGCCGGTGGAACTCGACCACCACCAGATCACCGACGCGATGAGCCGGACCCTTGGCCGAAAGATCACCTACGTGCCGATCGAGCTGGACGAGTTCCGCTCGGCGCTCGAACAGCGCGGGCTGGAGCCTCACTTCGTGCAGCACCTGATCAGCGTCGCGGTCGACTACCGCAACGGGATCTTCGCCGGCACCAACGACAACGTCCGCGCGCTGACCGGCGTGGAGCCGCTCACCGTCGAAGCATTCATCGAGCGCAACAAGCAGTACTTCGACGGCCGCGAAAGCTCGGGCAACCGCTGAACCCGCGCCTGTCGACGGAAGGATCAGGCCTCGGCGCGTCGCTGACGCAGCAACTCGGCCGCGATCGAGTACGGGGGTGCCGCCGCCTCCGAACGAGCAGCGTGCTCGACGATCGCGTCCTGCAGGAAGCGAGCACCAGTGGGTCGCGGATACCGGGCGTAGACCGGCCGCACCCGGTCGGCGTCGAGGTCGGTGAAACGACCTCCGTCGATGAACACGCCCTTGTGCGTGAGGTAGGTCAGCACGCCGCGGCGATCGGCCAAGCCCAGGGAAGAGTGCAAGGCGATCGCCTCCCACACCCGGTCGACGTCCGCGGCGGGGACGCCGTGCTCGGCCAGCACCGAGGCGGCCAGGTCCGCGCCCTCCACCTCGAACCGGGCCTGTCCCGCCGCAAGGGTGCCCAGGCCCAGGTCGTGCAGGACGCAGGCGGCGAAGAGCAACTCCTCGTCGTAGGCCGCGTCCTGCACGGAACCTTCCTGCTCGGCCACGAGGCGGGCGAACAGGAAGCTGCGGATGCTGTGGTCGGCGATGGGCCTGCTCTCCGACTGCCGGGCCAAGGCGAGGCTCGCGTCGGCCAGTGGCCCGCTGGGTAGCGCAAGGGCGTCGTTGTTCATGCACTGGACCATAGGAGCCGGCCGGCGCACCGAACAGTGGCCCGAGTGCCATCCATCGCTATCATCGGGCCATGACCATGTCAGCGGATCGGCACCGCGTCGCGGTCCTCGTCCTGCCTGGCGTGCCGGCGCTGGAGTTCGGCATCGCGACCCAGGTCTTCGGGACTGATCCGCACTACGAGCTGATCGTGTGCACGGCAGGCGGCCCGGGACCGGTGCCGGGCGCCGGTTTCGCCGTCACCGCCACGGCCGGCCTCGCCACGCTGACCGAGGCCGGCACCGTGATCGTGCTGGCCTACCAGGACATCGGCACGCCGCCGGCGGCCGACGTCCTGGACGCCCTGCGCGCGGCGCACGAGAACGGCGCGCGGCTCGTCTCCATCTGCGTCGGCGTCTTCGCTCTCGCCGCGGCCGGCCTCCTCGACGGACGCCCCGCGACCACGCACTGGCGGTACGCCGCTCAACTCCGCCGGCAGTACCCGGAGGTGCGGGTCGTGCCGGACCGGATGTACGTCGACGACGGCGACATCCTCAGCTCCGCCGGGGTGACCGCAGGGCTCGACCTCTGCCTGCACCTTATCCGCCGCGACCGGGGCCCCGCAGCGGCCAACACCCACGCACGCTTCCTCGTCGCCCCGCCGCGGCGCACCGGCGGGCAGGCGCAGTACGTCGAACGGCTCCGCGCCGACGCGACCGGCGACCAACTCGCTCCACTGCGGGACTGGATGCTCGACAACCTTGCCGGCGACCTCACCATCAACGCTCTCGCGAAACGCGCCCACATGTCCCGGCGGACCCTCATCCGCCGGTTCCGGGAGGAGACCGACACCTCGCCGATGGCCTGGCTGGCCGACGCCCGCATCGACCGCGCGCGCGAACTACTGGAGACGACCACCCTGCCCGTGGAACGAATCGGCCGCCTCACCGGACTCGGCGCGCCTTCCTCGGTGCGCGCGGCATTCCACCGGCACCTCGGCACCTCACCCCAGGAGTACCGGGCGCTTTTCCGGCACCACACCACACTCTCATGCCGCTGATCGTGCGCTGGCCGCCGAATCGGCGAGTGGACACGTCGGATGCGTGGAACGGCCCGTGACCGAAGCGGCCACGGGCCGTCGCCCTCAGATCAAGATTCAATGAACGCGAGCAGATCCGGGTTGAGGACGTCGGCGTGCGTGGTCAGCATGCCGTGCGGATACCCCGCGTACGTCTTGAGCGTTCCGTTCTTCAGGTGCTCGACCGCCCGCGGCACCGAACTGCCGAACGGCACGATCTGGTCGTCCTCCCCGTGCATGACCAGGACCGGCACCGTGACGCGCTCGAGGTCGGCGGTGTAGTCCTCCTTCCACGAGAACACCGTCTCGTAGGCGGCCTGGATGCTGCCGGCCATGCCCTGGCGCCACCAGTTCGCGATGACCGCCTCCGAGGGCACCGCTCCCGGGCGGTTGTAGCTGTAGAACGGGCCTTCCGGGACCTCACGGAAGAACTCCGCACGGTTGCCCAGGATGCCCGCCTGCACCGCGTCGAACCACTCCGGTGGCTGCCCGGCCGGGTTGTCCTCGTCTGCACCAAGTTCGGCGTCAGCGAGGCGACCAGCACCGCTTTTGCCACGCGGTCCTGGTACCGGGCGACGTACCGGGCGACCTCGCCGCCGCCGGTGGAATGGCCGATGTGCACCGCGTCGCGCAGGTCGAGGTGCTCGGTCAACGCCGCCAGGTCGGCGACCCAGTGGTCCATGTCGTTACCGGTGCCGATCTGTGACGACCGGCCGTGGCCACGCCGGTCGTGCGCGATCACCCGGTATCCCTTGTGCAGGAAGTAGATCATCTGGGCGTCCCAGTCGTCGGCCGTCAGCGGCCACCCGTGGCTGAAGACGATCGGCTGTCCGGTACCCCAGTCCTTGTAGAAGATGTCCACGCCGTCGGAGGTGGTGATGAAAGGCATCGCGTCGTTCCTCTCCATCGCGGTCCACCCGCATCCAACGAGATCCGGCACGATTCTTTGTGAGCGACCACGACGGGCGATCCACTGGTCGTCAACTGCGCGTCAACAAGAGGACGCCAGCCCGGCCAGGAATTCTTCCGTCCGGCGCGCGAAGAGATGAGCACCGCGTTGGACCGACAGGGTTCTGGCCTTCTCGGCCGCCGCGCGGACGACCACCTCGGGCTCGCCGGCGGCATCGAGCAGGCGTGCCCGCAGCAGCAGGAGCAGGCCCTCCGCGTACCGCTGGTTGTGCGCCTCGAGGAACCACTCGGCCCGCTCGAGGGTGGCACGCGCCTGCTCGGTCATCCCCGCGGCGAGGAACATGTCGGCGATCAGCCCGTAGTGGAACGCAATGCCGAACCGCACCGGGTCGAGCAGCGTCGTGACCAGGACCCGCTCGGCCTCGGCCGCGGCTTCCGCCGGATCGTGGCCGGTCAGGGCCCGCGCCCAGCACGAGGTGATCCTCAGGTACGAATCGACGGAGTGGAAGATGTGCCCCGGGTCCGCGGCGCTCCAGCGCCGCGCTGCTCGCGTCGCCTGGTCGAGGTCACCGGCCATGGCCGCCGCCATGGCGGAGAAGTGGGCCCACACAGCGATCGCCTGCGGATCGTCGCCCGCGTCGGCTTCCTGGTCGTCGAGCAGTGCCTGGGCCGCGTCCAGCTCGTCGTGCATGGTCTCCACCACGGCTTGCAGCAACGGGCGGAGCGTTCGCACCTCACGGGGCAGCTGGTCCCGCTCCGGAGCGGGACCGGCGTCGAGCGGCACCCTGCTGCTTTCCCGCAGGTATCGCCACGACTGGTCGATGTCGCCGAGATCCCACTGGTGCAGTCCCCACGCCGCGGCTCCGAACGAGCGCAGTACCGGGTCCGCGGCGGCCTCGCCCTGCTCGAACAGCCGGCGGGCCAGTTCGGCACGCTCGGGCCGGGCGCCGCTGGTGGCCAGAGCCAGGTGCAGCAGGAGGAACTCGGTGGCTTGGGTCGTCCGGCCGAGGGCGTCGGCGAGGTGCCGGGCGCGTTCCAGGAGCTCGGCGTACGAGCGGACGAAGTCGTGCTGGCTCCAGAAAACCGTGACCAGCAGCGACACCGCGGACAGCTCGAGTTCCGCCTGACCGGCCTCGCCGGCGAGGCGCGCCGCCGCCTGCAGGTGCCGCTCGGCGGCTTCGAAGGCGAACTTGGTCACCGCGTGCCGTCCGGCCCGCACGAGCGCGGTCGCCGTGCGGACCGGGTCGGCCAGCGGGCCGGACGCCCACAGGTGGTGCGCGAACTGCTCGGCAACCCGGTCGTCGGCCCCGCCCCCGCGTTCGATCGCGTCCGCGATCTTCAGGTGCAGGGCAGCCGTACGCGACACCGGAAGACCGGCCACCACGGCTTCCCGAACGAGGTCGTGGGAGAAGCGGAAGGTGTACGGATCGTCCGGGACCGGCTCGACCAGGCCCAGCGCTCCGAGGGGCTCGAGCAGGTCGAAGCAGGCCTGGACATCGAGCTCCAGCGCAGCGGCCGGCAGGCGCAGCCCGACCTGCCGCCCGATGAGCGCGGCGACCTGCAGCAGATCGAGGGCGGTCTCCGCCAGATCGGCCGTCCGCGTCCTGACGACGTCGCGAACCGTGGCCGGGACCGTCCCGGCGGAGGAAGAGACGCCGTCGAGACGTCGCGACAGCTCCATCACCAGATAGGCGTTGCCCGAGGTGCGGGCGTGGATCTCGGCGGCCGCCCCACCGGGGTCCCGCCCGGACTCGCGGTGGAGCAACTCCGCCACCTCGTCGACCGTGAACGTCCGGAGCGGGATGCGGCGGTGTCCCGGTACCCGGCTGACCGCGCCCAGCGTCCGCGACAGCGCCGCGGTGGGTGCCGGGGCGCGATCGCGGAGAACGGCGACGAGCACCGTGCGGTGCGGCGGCCGGGCGACGAGGTGACCGAGGAGCTGCAGCGAGGCGGGATCGGCCCAGTGCAGGTCATCGAGGACGATCTGCACCGGGCGTTGTTCCGCCACCTCCCGGACCAGGGCCAGCGCCTGCTCGAAGAGGCGGAACTGCGTGCCGCTCTCCGGCAGCGGCCGGACACCGGTTCCGCCGTCGCGTGACTCGATCAGGCGACCGAGCTCACCGTCGAGCCACGGCTTGCGTGTGCCGGCGGGAAGGCTGTCGAGGATGGCCCGGAACGCTTCCAGCCACGGCCACATCGACGGCGTTCCCGCACCCTCCAGGCACGAGCCCCACGCCACGAGCGCGCCCCGCCGCTCCGACTCGGCCGTGGCTTCTCGCAGCAGGCGCGTCTTGCCCACTCCCGGCTCGCCCTCGATCACCACGACGGCGCTTCCGCCCGCGAGCGCCGTCGTCAGGGACTCCCGCAGCACGGCCAGCTCCGCGGTCCGCCCGACCAGGCCGGCTCGAGCGCTCCGGCCGCCGTCGTCGGCGGCCGCCGTGGGCAGGGTCTGGGTCAGCGCACGCCGCTGGGCCGTGCGCAGCGCCGCTCCGGGATCGATGCCGAGCTCCTCGGCGAGACGGGCCCGGATGGTCCGGAAGACGGCGAACGCCTCCGCCCGGTGCCCGCCGGCCGCGAGCCCGATGATGAGCGCCGCGTGCACCGCTTCGTCCAGCGGGGCCATCGACGCGGCCAGGCGCAGCGCCGGAAGAACCCGCTCCGGCCGGCCACGGCGTACCGCCAGGTCCGACGCCACCAGGCACGCGTCGAAGAACTCACGGTCTAGGGCGACGAAGACCGGCACCGGGCCGAAACCGTCAGCGGCCGGCCCCCGCCACAGTGCGAGCGCTTCCGCGAACCGGTCGAGCGCCGCTTCCTGTTCCCCGCCGGCGGCCGCGGTGCGTCCCGCCTCGACGAGCCGGCGGAACGTGACCAGATCCAGCTCGCCGGTTCCGCAGTCGAACAGATAACCGTCACCGCGCCGCTGGAGGTACGACCCCGCGTCCCGGACGGTAAGCCCCGGTTCGAGAAGCCGGCGCAACGAGCCGACGTACTTGTGGATCACGTTCAGCGCGCTCGCCGGCGCTTCCTGCCCCCACAGCAGTTCGATCAGCTCCACCCGGCTGACCGGCTGCCCCACCCGGGCGAGCAGCACGGCCAGCAGAACCGCCTGCTGGCGAGGCCCCGGAGCAAGCTCGGCCCCGTCACGCCACAAACGGACCCGGCCCAGGATCTGCAAGCGAACCCGGGCACCGAGCGGAGCGGGCGGTGGGGCCAACGCCTGGCGACTCCCCGAATCGATCTGACCGGCGGACTCCCGGAATCTAGCACCGCGCGAGCGCTCACGGAGCCCGGCGTTCGGGCCTGCTGCGGAGTAGATCTTCCGGAAAGCGAGCCGGCACAAGCAGTGGCGTTCCCGGTCCGCCGGCGGATCAGCCCACGGTGACCACCCGCGCCCAGCCAGGTGGTGTGTCCGGCACATAGCCGGGGTTGTTCTCGTCCGGTGGTCGATGCCGGGGGAACAGGCCCACGATCGTCCGGCCCGGCGGTCTCTCGTCGGGCCAGGGCGTCTGGCCGTCGGTCAGCGCCACGAAGACGTCGGGGCGAGGATTGCCTTTCAGCGCCTCGGCGAAGCCGGTGCGCAGGTCCGTCCCGCCACCTCCCACCAAAGGGATTCTCTCGGCGCGGCACAGCTGATGGGTGATATGGGCGGCGGCGTCGCACGACAGCACCGAGACGAGATCGCGTCGCCCGCCGACGGCTCGGACGATCGCGGCGATTTCGAGGAGCGCTGCTCCCAACTCGGCGTCGCTCACCGAACCGGAGGTGTCGACGATCACGCAGACGCGCGGCGGCCGGCGCCGCAGGCTCGGCAGGACGACGCCGGGCAGGCCGGCCGACCTGCGCGAGGGCCGGCCGTAGGTGTAGTCCTCCCCGCGCCGGACATCGCCGAGCGGACCGCCGCGCCCAGCAGTTCCCGCCACGGCTGCGGCGGGTGGAACGCCTCCTCCGCCCAGCGTCGCCAGCCCTTCGGGACGTCGCCTGGGCTGCCGTTGATGCCCTGTGCCACCCGGAACCGGACGGCGTCGCGTTCCTGCGCGCTGAGCCCGTGCGCACCGTCGGGACCGAGATCCCAGTCGCGCTCCAGCCCGTCCGCGCCGCTGCCGCAGTCGAGCCAGGCGTATCCGGCGGTGTAGGGCCCGAGGCGGAACTGGTGCAGGTAGTCCTCCATCAGCTCCCCCTCGCGAAGCCTGAGCGTCGCCGGGTGGACGGCTCCCTCGGGCCGCACCAGGCCGTCGCCGAACACGTCGTCGTTGATTTCGCAATCCGCGGCGATGTTCATCCGCAACCGCTCCGCGGGCCCGGTCAGTTCGTGCTTCGCGGCGAACCGGTCGCTGCGCCCGTGGTGGTCACGCAGCAGGTGCGAGACCTCGTGCACCCAGACCCCGGCCAGCTCCGCCGGCGGAGTCCGGTCCACGAACCCCGGCGAAACGTAACAGCGCCAGTGGCGGTCCACGGCCATCGTCGGCACCCGCCGGGATTCCACCGCGTGCAGGGCGAACAACGCCGTCGCCAGGTACGGCCGGTTCCGGACGGCGTGCAACCGGGCGGCGAACAGCTTCTCCTCGTCCATGCTCGGCACTGTCATCGGCGCTCACCCACGCCGACCGCGGCCTGATCCGCCTGCCGCGACAGCGCCACCGCCCCGGACAACCGCTCGATCGCCGCCGGCACCTGCC
Organism: Amycolatopsis sp. Hca4; assembly: GCF_013364075.1. GTDB lineage: Bacteria > Actinomycetota > Actinomycetes > Mycobacteriales > Pseudonocardiaceae > Amycolatopsis. The sequence goes on along the minus strand of NZ_CP054925.1, from coordinate 10,229,275 downwards.
AGCCGTCGCGGCGCAGCGCGGCAAGCGTGGCGGCCGGCACGACCACCAGGTCCGGGGCTCCGGTCTCCAGCGCCCGCGCCAGCAGTGACCACGCCGCGTCCCAGCGGGCCTGCTCCGGCCGGTTGCGCACCGCCGCCACCACGCCGTCGAGCACCGTCCGACGCAGGTCACCCCGCTCGGGCAGCACCGCCGCCTCCGGGTCCGCGAGCAGTGTTTCGGGGTCCGGCAGATCCATCCGATCCATGGCGGCCAGCAGCTCCAGACCCGGTCCGTCGCCAACCGCTCCCCGCACCAGCATGGACACCACCTCCCGGGAGACGTCCGCCGCAGCGGCGAAAGCAATCAGGCGCAGCGCCATCTCCCAGCTGCGCGGGGAGGGCCACGGACCGCCACGGCGCGCTTCGTTCTTCGGCAGCTGGTGCACCAGATCGGGCCGGGCGGTCAGGAGACCGCACACAGCTCGGCGAGCGAACGTCACGGCGTCGGGCAGCCGCTCCCGGTCCAGCCCGGGCAGAGCCGCCTCCGGCCACGTCCCGCCCAGTCCCCGCAGCACGACGTCGTGGTCGTGGGTCCACTGCAGGTGGACGAACCGGTTGGCCAGCGGCGGGCTCAGCTCCCACCCGTCGGCCGCCGAGGAACGCGGGTTGGCGGCAGCGACGATCCGGATGCCGGGCGGTAGCCGCAGGGCGCCGACCCGCCGCTCGAGCACGACGCGCAACAGCGCGGCCTGAACGGCCGGCGGCGCGGTCGACAGCTCGTCCAGGAACAGCAGACCGTGGCCGGCCCGGGCCAGGCGCACGGCCCAGTCCGGCGGGGCCATCGGCACTCCTTGCCGCGCGGGATCGTCGCCGACCACCGGCAGCCCGGCGAAGTCGGACGGCTCGTGCACGCTGGCGATCACCGTGGTCAGTGGCAGTTCCAGCGCGTCCGCGAGCTGGTTCAGCGCCGCGGTCTTGCCGATGCCCGGCTCACCCCACAACAGCACCGGCAGATCGGCGGACACGGCCAGCGTCAGGGCTTCCAGCTGAGCGTCGGCACGCGGCTCGGTGGTCGTCTCGTGCAGCAGTGCCAGCAGCTCGCCGGCGACGTCCAGCGGTCGGCGGTGCGGTGGTTCGGCAGAGACTTTCGTGGCAGCAGACAGTTTTGATCACCTTGGGTCGAATCGGGGCCGGGCGCCGGCCAGGCGAAGTGAGCGTCAGTGAACGTTCGCGTGGCGCGGACGGCGGCGCACGCGACGGCGTTTGTCCTTTGTGGACGGAAGCGGCCCGCATCCGGCGAGTCCGGTCCGGTACAGCCCGTGGAGCACTTGGCGGCGAGCCGCCGTTTCCAGTTCGTCGCGCAGCGCCCCGCCGCGTACGAGCACGTCCGGCCCGAGCAGGGTTTCGACGGCGGCGCAGGCCCCGGCGGTGTCGCCGTGGTCCAGCCGCGCGCGAACCTCCTCGAGGTTCTCGGGATGCCGATGGGCTTCGTCGATGGCCTGCAGGCACGGCACCTCGGGCCCGCCCAGCGCACCCAGCAGCTCCTCGCGGCGGATCTCGCCGGGGTCGTGGTCCAGCGGGGCGAGCACCCCGTTCACGACGGCGATCCGATGCGTGGCACCACGACACTCGACGAGGCGCCGAGGTTCTGAGCCGCTCGGCCGGCGTTCTGCACCGGCCGGCCGGCCGCCGGGTCGGAGCGCCGACGCGACGAGCGGGTGCAGCCGCTCGACGTCGACCAACCCGGCGTGGAGCAGTCGCAGGTCGGGCAGGACCCAGGTCGCGGCGTCGGGCAGGACCGGCACCGCGCGGCCGCCGACCGCCTCGTCCGGTGGCCCCAGGTTCAGCAGCACCCGGTGCCTGCGGGTGAGCCGCACGGCGACGACGTTGCCCGGGCTCGCTTCCGCGCTCAGCAGCAGCGCCGCCTCGGCGGCCCACCGGTCCACGGCGCAGGCGTCCACCCCGACGGGAATGCCGGCGTGGGCGGCATTCCCGTGCGAAGGCCAGCGGCCGGATCGCTTGAGCAGCTCGCCGGCCCGGCGCACGTCCCACAGGTGGCGGTGCAGGTCGAGGCGATACCGGCGGTCGGGGCGGGGATGGGGATGGAGCCCGGCGCCGGGCTCGGATGGCGCCCACAGCGCGAGGCTGATCCGCTGGCCGCCACCCGCCCACGCCGGTGGCGTGCGCACCACGAGGTGGATCGCGCCGCCGCCGGTTGCCGCCGGGCCGTAGCGAGCCAGGGAAACCGTGAGTCCCGGTCGCAGCAGGCCGTTGGGGCCGATACGCGGAAAATGCCACCGCAGGAGGTCAGGAGCCAGGTGCCGGAGATCGGCGCGGACCTGGGCGACCAGCTGGCCGCCATGGGCACGGCCGGCGGCCCGTAGGTCCAGATCCACATCGACACGCGCGGCCGCGCAGGCCCCGGCCCAATCACCCACCACACGGCGAGCGGTCGCCGACTCGATCATCGACGGCGGCACTGCGAACTCACGGACGCGTGCCCAGAAAGAAAGGCGGAAGTCTTCGTTCGCGGTCAAAGGGTGCATCAGCACTCACCTTTGACGAACGAGACCCCCGATCTGTTCGAGTAGGTCATCATCGCGATGAGAGTAGCAGGCTCGACGCGGCAAGAGCGGCCGTATCGAGGTTCGAGCGGATGGTTCGGGTTGCGGCGGCGACAGACGACGTCGGTCGGGTCGGCTCGTTCGCATCTTCACGGAACCCTGTAACAGGGTGCCGCCGGCAGCGACCTTCACGTGTGCTCTTTCCGTCCCGTCGCCGCCTGTTCGCGGTGCTCGCCGCTCTGGTCGCCGTTGTCGGTTATGTGCTGGTGCGAGCGCCGTTGGAGACCAGCAACGCGCTGGCGAGCGTGCTCGCCGGTTTGCTGGCGCTGGCCGGGGGATTCGCCGCTCTGGCGCGATTTCTCGCCGTGCGCCGGAAAGCCGTCGACACGCTGGCCGAAGGGACCGCGCTCGCCGCGGAACTGCTGGACCGCTGGGGGCCGGAGCTGGTCGCGCGCCGGCTGCGCTCGGGTGCCGATGACGCGCTGCCGGTGCAATGGCACCAGGTGGGCGCGACCGCAAAGCCGCGCCGCGTCGTCACCGGAAATCCCGAGCAGGCCGTTCTGGACGTCGCTGCCGCCTTCCGGGCCCTGCCGAAGCAGCGTGCCGTGCTCCTCGGCGAGCCCGGCGGGGGCAAGACGTTCCTCGCCATCTCCCTCGTCGTCGGCCTGCTGGCCGAGCGGACGGCGGGCGACAAAGTCCCCGTGCTGCTTTCGCTGTCGGCGTGGGATCCGGTCGCGGACGATCTCGACACGTTCATCGTGCGCGCGCTGGCCGCCGCCCACTACGCCGGGGCCGAACGCATCCCGCGGGCGCTGCTGGAGCAGAACGTCATCTTCCCGGTGCTCGACGGCCTCGACGAACTGCCCGAGCACCTCCGTCGTCGCGCGCTCAGCCGCATCAACGCCACCCTGGCCGGCCACCGTCCGATCCTGCTCACCTGCCGTTCCGTCGAGTACGCGGAGGGCGTGGCCGCCGGGGCTCCCGCCCTGCGCCAGTCACCGGTCTTCGAGGTCCTGCCGCTGACACCGGGCCAGATCGGCCGGCGCCTGCAGGACGACGTGCGCTGGGCGCCGGTCGCGGATGCCGTCCGGGCGGACCCTGCCGGTCCTCTGGGCATCGCGTTGTCGACGCCGTTGATGCTTTCGTTGTTCACCAAGGCCTATGCCGACCGGGACCCCTCCGACCTCCTCGCCCTCACGAGCGGCAACGACGTGCGGGACCGCCTGGTCGACGTCCTGATCGACTCCGTCTACCCCGAGCACGGCCACGGGTGGACGGCGGGCAAAGCACGGCGGTACCTGACCTACCTGGCCCGCCACCTGCACCAGCACGCCGAGCGGGAGCTGAACCGGTGGCGGCTGCCCAACCGGGTGCTGTCGCCGTGGACCGGCGCGCTCGTCGGCTTGGCCGGCGGCGGGGTCGTCGCGGCGGTGCTGGCCCCGCTCCACATCAAGGATCCGACGAAAATCCTGAGCTCGCCGTTCACCTCGGCGGCCGTGTTCGGGCTCTTCTGCACGATCCTGTGGTTCCTGGGCTTGGGCCGCCGGGTCGACCAGCGGCGGCTGGGCTTCCGTTCCGGCGCACGCGACGGGGCGCTCCTGGTCCTGGTGCCCGCCACCATCGCACTGGTCATCCTCCTGGCGACCGACAGCATCAACCGCGCGCCGGACCGGAGAGTGGCGGGGGCGGTGAGCTTCGTGTTCACGATGGCGGCCCTCGCCGCTGTCTGCGCGCTGGCGGTCGGTCTCCACCGGCACCTCATCGCGCGCGCCGCCGTGGTCGGCCGAGCCGAGCCGGCCGACGTCCTGCGCCGCGAGCGGCGCGCAACGCTGCTCGGTGCGGCCGGCACCCTGGTGGTGGCCGCCACGCTCACGGTTTCGCTGTGTATCGCGGCCGCCTGCCTGGGCATGCAGGCCGGCCAGCGGGTCGCCGCCACACTGGGCATCCCCGTTGTCATCCGGCCGGTCCTCGACCAGATGCCTGAACCCACCGAAAAGAACGTGACGGCGTTCGCCGTCCAGACTCTCGTGATCACCGTGCTGCTGGTGGTCGCCGTGCTGCTCACCAGCCGCTGGCCCCGGTACGTGGTCGCCAAGGTGCTGCTGGGGGTAGCCGGCCGGCTGCCGCTCCGGCTGGAGCGATTCCTCGCGGACGCACGGGACAAGGGACTGCTGCGGGCCGGGGTCGCCGGGTACGAGTTCTGGCACGTCGCCCTGCAGGAGCGGCTGGTCATCGAGAGCAAGGACGTGCGGACCGGGCGCCCCGGTGTCCGCGTGGCCGCGTTGTGGCTCTCGGCCGTCACCGTGGTGGCCGCGGTGGTGGTGGTCGACCTGGCCCAGCCCGCCGCCTGTGGCTCGACCGGTCTGCCGCACGCCGACACCACCCTCGTCACCGTCGTCGATGCGGACGGGACCGCGCAGTGCGCGGCGGTGCTCGACGCCGACGACGTGGCGAAGCTGATGGGCAACGGCTCCTCGGTCACTCAGGCGGAGGAGGTGCTCGAGCCGGACACCGAGACCAGCGACCTGATCTCTCCAGTGGCGGTTCTCGGACAGTTCTCGGACATGGCTCCCGGCACGTTCAATGCCGTGACCGAGGGCATCGACGCCTCCCACGTCACCAGAACGTACCGGCTGTACACCACACCGCAGAACGGCCCGATCGCCGATTCCGCCGTCTCCCTGCTCTCCTCCAAGCTCACCACCGGGTACACCGCCCTCTTCGTCCGATTCGACGGATCGGTCCTGGTCGCCGGGAACGGAATTCCGTCGCTGATCACCAGAGATCCGACCAGAATCGCCCAGGCGGTCATCGAGAACACGATCGGGCTCCCCTCCGCTCTTGCGGCAGACAACGTCCTGGACGGGGTCGACGCCGGTGAATGCACGATTCTCCAAGCCGAGCGGTTCGCGAAAACCATCGATCTGAGAGGCAAGTACGTCAGCGAGAGGGTCTTGAGCACGTTGACCGCGTGCGGCAGGGTCGCGATCGCGGTCGACCAACCGATCAGGGCGTTGTCCGCGCCGGTCGAAGTTCGGTACGTGACCGACGAACCTCTACGGAAAGCCAGGGAATGCCAACGGACACTGCCGTTCCGGAACGAGGTCTCGGTGGCCGCGTGTACGGTCGCCAAGTTGTCCGACCGGATCTACAGCGGACTCGTCAGCTGATCCGCAGCTACCGACGAGCAGGCGGAGGCGTGCTCCGGCTGCTGTGGGACGAATGTTTCCCACCGGGCTCGAGGAGTGGTGCGAATGTGGTGGTCGAGGCGTCGGCGTCGACGTGCGCCGCAGTCGTCCGGGCTCGGGGTGTTCCTGCTCGGGATCGGCATCGGTGTGCTCACCAACCTGGTGACCGCCAGCCCGGACCGGTGGCCGGGGTGGGCTCAGCCGGTGGTGAAGTGGTCGTGGCTGATCGGCGCGGCCGTGGTCGCGGCGGTCAGCGTGCGCGCCGGGTGGCTGTGGTTCCGCGCGCGGTTGCCGGCACCCGAGTGGACGGGCGAGAACCCGTATCCGGGCTTGGCCGCCTACGGCGGTGACCGGGCGCCGGTGTTCTTCGGGCGTACGGACGATCGGCGTGACCTGGTGCGACGGGTGCAGGGCGCCACGGCACCCTCGCTGCGGTTCGTGCCGGTGGTGGGGCCGTCGGGCAGCGGCAAGTCCTCCCTCGTACTGGCCGGGCTGCTGCCGGCGCTCGGTGACCGGTGGACGGTTCTGGGACCGATCACCCCGGGCACATCCGGTGTCGACGAACTCACGCAGTTGCTGGGCACGGAGGTTCGCGGGGCGGCGGAAACCGTGCTGGCGGCGGTGCGGGACGGCGGCCCCGCACCGGGGCCGGAACCCGTGTTGAAAGCTGTGCGGTTGGCGAGAGGGACTCGGCCGCGAGTGCTGCTGGTCGTCGATCAGTTCGAGGAAGCGGCGGTCCAGCACACCGAAAAGGAACGAAACCTGTTTCTGGCGCTGCTGTACGCGCTGGTGACGCAGGATCAGAGGCTGCACGTGGTGGCCACGGTGCGGTCGGAATGGATCGGCCGGTTCCAGGAAGGACCCGGCGCCGGCCTGTTCACCGAGCCGTTCATGGTGAACGCGCTCGAGCCTCGGCAGATCCGCCAGGTCGTGGCCGGGCCCGCCGGCCTGACCGATACGACGTTCGAGGCCGGCCTGGTGGAGGAGATCGTGCGCGACACCGGCCGCGGTGACGCGCTGCCGCTGCTCAGCTCGCTCCTCAGCGTGCTGTACGACGGCCTGGGCCGCGATCGGTACATCAGCTGGGCCGACTACGGGAATGCCGGCAAGGTGGGCGGGGCGGTCGCGGGCCGCGCGGAAGCGGCGGTGGCCACGTCCGGGCGCGAGCTGGACACCACGCTGACCACCCTGCTGCTGTTCGTGGACCTGCTGGGCGAGGAACCCACCCGCCGACCGGTGTGGGACGACACGCTGGCCGCCGCGCAGCGGGATGTCGTGGTCGCGTTCGTCCAAGCACACTTGCTCACGAGCGACACCGACCCCGACGGTCGCGTTCTGTACGAGGTGACGCACGAGGCCTTGCTGCGCCAGTGGCGGCCACTGGCCGACCACATCACGACACACCGTGGCACGCTGCAGCGGATCACCGAGTTGCTGGCGCTCGCGAAGGCGTGGGTGAACGCCGGGCGGTCCACCGGCTACCTGGTTCCCGTCGCACGATTCGCCGACCTGATCTCGGACACCACAGTGGCGCTGCCCGAGCCGCTCGCCGAGTTCGCCACCGCGTGCACGGATCACGACGAGACCGACCTTCAGCGCCGCGCGAACGTGGCGGCCGAACACGCTCTGGAGATCCTCGACGACGACCCGGCGACCGCGATCAGCCTGTCGCTGGCCGCGTGCACCGAACTGGCGCCGACCTCGACCGCGAGCACCGCGCTCTACCGGTCGCTGGCCACCGGCCTGCGGCACGTCCTCACCGGACACAGCGCGGACGTGTGCTGTGCCCGCGTCGCACCAGACGGTCGCCTCGCCACAGCGGACAAGCAAGGCACGATCCGGATCTGGTCCGCGGAGGGCACCCTGCTGCACGAACTGACGGGAAATCGTGAGCCAGTCAGTGCGCTCACCTTCGGACCGGACGGCCGGCTCGCCTCCGGGGACGCGGCGGGACGTGTCACCGTGTGGGGTACCGACGGAAAGATGATCCACCACCTCGACGGCAACATGGACCGGGTCACCGACCTGGTGTTCGCCGCCGACGGCCGGCTTGCCGCCGCAGGCCACCACGTGCTGAGCCTGTGGGGTTCCGACGGAAAGCCGATTCGCCGGTTGACCGGTGACGGAGAGCGGACAGCTGTCGTGTTCGCGCCCGACGCCCTGCTGGTCACCACCGGTGAGAACGGGGAGATCCGCACTTGGGGCAGCAGTGGCCCGGAACAACGCCGCTTACAGCCTGCCGAGGAGTCGCCGGTCACCGCGCTGGCGGTGAACAGCGACGGGTGGATCGCTGCAGGTTACCGAAACGGCGAGGTGCGGCTCTGGCAGCCAGACGGCGCTCCCTCGTTGTCCGATGACTCGGTGGAGGGAACCCTCATGACGATCGCCGGGCCGGTGCGTGATCTTGTTTTCTCCGATTCAGGCCATTTACACGCAGTCGATACGCACCGCCGCGTGACCTCCTGCAAACCGAACGACCCGTACAACAAGGTCACCGAATCGACCGATCCCGACATGATGGGGGTCTATTCGCTGCTGTGCGGACCAGATGAGCTGCTGGCCACAGTCATAAGGGGCGACGTGCGGTTGTGCGTTGCCGAAGGCGTGGTCGCTCGCATCAAGATGGCGGACACGCATTTCGCGACTGTCCTCGACTTCAGCATGCATGGCCGGCTTGTGACGGCCACATCCAGCACGGTGTACGTCTGGGACATCAATCGGCTCGCGCGATTGATGCCCCGAGGTGCAGGTGCTGCCCAGTTCAAAGAACTTGCCGTTTTGGATGCCGGCCTGATGACGGATACGGTCAGCGTTCTGCGTGCCGATTCCGGGCGGTGGGCAGTCGGTCCGGGACGTCGCCGCGCCGAAGCCGATGGCACGACCGTGAAAGTCAGGACTGCCGACGGTGCTCTAATCCACACACTCGCCGGAGACCAGGACCTGAACGCGCGGCACCTGGCCTTCGCCCCCGACGGGCGCCTCGCCGTCGCATTCGACCACACGGTGCGGGTCTGGGACTGGGACGGCACGTGGCTGCACACCCTCGAAGCGCACGAATCGCCGGTCGGCCGGATGAGCTTCGCGCCGGACGGCCGGCTCGTCACCGCCACCACCGGCGGAGCGCTCCGGATCTGGAACACCGCGGGCGAAGTCCAGGTGCTCGAAAAGGCCGAAGACAACGAAGGAACTCTTGCCTTCGCGTGCGCCGAAGACGGTCGGCTGGCGGCCGTATCGGCCGGCAACACCGCTCGCCTCTGGGACCGAGACGGCGTCCTGCACCATTCACTCACAGGTCACACCGAGCCGGTCGAACACCTGGCCTTCGCCCCGGACGGCGCCCTGCTCACTGCGGCCGGGGACGGCAGCATTCGCCGCTGGAGCCGGGACGGGGCCGCCGTGCAGGTGCTCGGCGTCCCCCGCGACGGCAAGGTCCGCGGTCTCGCGGTCACCGACGCGGGCTTGGTCGTCGCCGGCGGCGGCTGGGATCACACCATGTGGGTGTGGGCCCTGGATGGACGGCTGCTGTACGAGCTGCTCCCCGGCGACCACAGCCTCGGTATCAGCATGCTGGCGTGCGGCCCGGAAGGCCGGCTCATCACGGCCGGCGTCGACAGAGTCAGATACTGGCCGGGGGTGCTTCCCCTGGCGGATCTCATCACCGACGCCGGACGATGCGCCCTGCCACCTCTCGCGCAGGCACTCCGCCACCGCTGGATGTTGCCGGACGAATCCAAGACGACGTAGGTGCGAGCAGCCGTTCGCAGACCCGTTCGGCCACGCCAGTCCGGACGAGCGGGTGCCCGCACACCAAGCTGAGCGCTGGACGGAACCCCCGCGGCACTAGCGCCCTGCGGCGGTTCAGGCCACCAGAGCGACGAGGGTGGCCAGGGCGGGTGCGCCCTGGCCGAGCAGGCCCTTGATCCGGGCCCGCCGGGGGTCGAAGGCGATCAGGGCCACGCTCGCCGCGAGCATGGACGCTCCCGCGGCCGAAACGAGGGCGCGGCCGACCGCGATCGCCCCGGAATCGGCCGCGATCAGCCCCGCGAGCACCTGCAAGGCCAGGAATGCGTTGTAACAGCCCTGATGGAACGCCCACGGGCGGACCACGTCGACGTCCGCCGCGCGTACCTCGAACATCGCGTGCACCTCGGGGCGCGCGAAGCGGATGCTTTCCATCGTGAACATCCACAAGTGCATCACCGCCGCGATGAGCGCGAAGACCTGCGCGGGGATGTTCACCGGGGTCGCGCCAGCCGCGAGGGCGCGTCCGGGAGCAGGGCGCCGGTCTCGTCCAGTTCGGCCAGCAGCGCCGGGACGCCGACCGTCAGCATCTTGGTGCGGACCGAACCGAGCAGCTTGGCCATCGCGAACCCGCCGATTCCGGTGAATCCGGTGTGGTGGTAGGTGAAACGGGTTCCGCCGGCGGTCGGCTCGAGCCGGTAGCGGACGTGGCTGGGTGTCTCCCCCTCCGCGCCCACCCATGTGTAGTGCAGCAATTCGCGCTCGCGGACCTCCAGCACCTCGCAGTCGACGATCCCCCGCCAGCCGGGCATCGGCTTGGCGACGAACCGGAACTTGGTGCCGACCACCGGCTCGAAGCCGACCGCGCGGGCGCCTTTGCCGGTCGAGGTCCAGTACGGGATCAGGTCCGGGTCGGTCATGGCGCGCCAGACCTTCACGGGCGAGTGCGGGTAGTCGCGGACGATGTGGATCTCGGACATTGCGGCTCCTAACTTCAGTTGCTATAAATTTACAGTAGCAGAAACTTTCGTGTGGCTGAAGTAGGATGGCCGCATGACGACAGCGGGAACCGGCCGGCCGGCCGTCGAGGGGTTGCGGGAGCGCAAGAAACGCGCGATGCGCCGGCAGCTGTCCGACACCGCCGCGCGGATGTTCCTCGAACGCGGCTTCGACGCCGTCCGGGTCGCCGACGTCGGCGAAGCGTGCGGGGTGTCCGAAAAGACCGTCTTCAACTACTTCCCGAGCAAGGAAGCGCTGCTCCTGGACCGGCTCGAGGCCACGGCCGACGCGTTGCGCACCCACCTGCCGGACCCGGCGCTGACCCCGGTCGGCGCGATGCTGGCGATCCTCGACCACGAACGGGACGTCCTCGCCACCGCCCTCGCCGCAGACGCAGACGCCGACCGCGCGCTGGCGCAGTACCGGCAGTTCGGCGACCTGATCCGGAACACGCCTTCGCTGCGGGCCTACCAGAGCGACATCGCCGACCGGTTCGTCGACATCGCCGCCGAAGCGCTCGCCACCCGGACCGGGCTGCGCCCTGACGACCCCGAACCGCAGATCGCCGCGGCGACGCTCCTCGGCCTGTGGCGGGTCCAATTCCGCGCCCTCCGGACCCACGTGCGCCCCGGCCACCCCCTGCCGGACGCGATCGACGCCGTGGCCTGCGAGGTCCGCCGGGCCGCCCAGCTGGCGGAAGCCGGACTCGCCGCCTTTCCGGCCCCCGCGGAACCACGCTGACCGGCCCCCGCGCCGCCCGCGGGGAACGCGGCCGGACGGTCAGGAGTGCCGCAGGAGCGCCCCGATCCCCTCCTTCAGGTCGACCCGCTCGTCCATGACCGTCACCGACGCGCCCGACACGAGCGCCGTCCACGGCACGGCTTCGTCCGCCCGCTGCCGCCGGCCGTCCTCGACGCCGAACGCCGTCAGCCCGTCACGGTCCAGCGCGATTTCGCCGGCGTTGCGGCCGGCCCAGACCTCGGCGTCGCCGGGATCGCCGATCAACAGCGTGTCCACGTTGGCCTCGGCCAGCGCCCGGACGACTTCGGCGAGCCCGGTCACCGCGAGCCCGTCCTCCCGGCCCAGCCCGGTGCGGAAGCTCTCGGCGAGCTCGTCCAGCACCTTCAGCCGTTCACCGGCCAGCACGGTCCGGATCTCCTGCTCCAGATCCTCCTGCGAGGCCCCCGCGGCCCGGCTGCCGGCCTCCAGTTCCCGGGTGACGTCCTGGACCGCCGTCGGCAGCTTCTCGTGCAGCGCCCGGCGGGCCTGCACCTCCCCCACCAGCAGCACCAGCCCCGGCTGCACCGCCGCGACCCGCTCGGCGACGCGTCCGGCGACGTCCTCCAGGTTCTTGTCGCGGGTTTCCTCGACGTCGGCCTGCATCCTGCGGTGCGCCATCCCGCCGCCGCGCACCTTGTGCAGCGGCCAGTCCTCGCCCGTCACCGTCTCGGTGGCGACCTCCCGGCCCTCGCCGTCGCGGGTCACCAGGTCCGCGCCCCGGTGGTCGACCGTCACCAGCAGGTACGGGATCGACGGCGCACCGTGCGAGAAGAACGGCAGCAGGTACGGCAGCGGCGAGACGCGCTCGACCTGGGCGGCCGGCGCATCCGCGAGCCGCCGGTCCACCACGACCCGGCCCCCGGCCGCGACGACCCCGCGCCCGCTCCGGCCGACCGGGGGCTCGCTGTCGCGGATCGCCGTCACGACCGCCTCGGCCGTCGCGTCGTCGGCCCCCTGCTCGCCGAGCCGGGCGGCGATCTCCCGCAGTTTCAGCTCGAGCTGCCGCTCCGCGTCCTCGGGTCGTGCGAATCCTCGAGGAACACCGACGCGAACGGCCCTTCCGCCGCCAGCACGGCCTTCACCTGATCCTCGTCCACAGTGCGCTCCTCGATCGTCGAACCGGCCAAACCACCGCCTTACCCGCCGGGTCCGCGGACAAACGGGAACCAGGTGACTCCACCTGAACGAGCAGATCGGCCGACGGCAATGCCGTTCAGCAGCAGGAGGAACAGCACTGCGCACCGCGAGGTCTCCGGCACATGCCGGGTCGCAGAACCCGGCACCGGAGACCTCGTCGGCGGTTTCCCCTCTCGGCGTGGCTACAGGGCGTTGTGGAAGATGTGCCAGCCCTCGAAGGACACGTCCGCGGGCTGGCACGGACGGACCACCATCTGCACACCCACCCTGCTCTTGGCGTCGGGCGGCACCCAGAGGCACTCACCGGTGTGCCGGAAGCCGATCAGCGACTCCAGGAACACCGAGTCGGGCAGGTTCAAGCCCGAGTTGAACTCCGTGTTGCTGAACGGGCTGCTCCCGCACTCCTCGATCCCCACCGGGGATCCGCCGTCGGGTTCGAAGGCCCAGAGGCAACCGCCGGAGGCCACGTTCTGGAACCGGTAGGTCGGGCCCGACCCCAGCTTCTGGAACTGCCAGTCCTGGAGGTCGAGTCCGGGCCGGCACTTCTCCTGGACGACGGGAACGTCCAGGTTCGCCGACGTGGGCTGCAGGCACATGGTGAGGTCGCCCTGGCTCTGGATCTTCACGAACCCCGTCGTCGGCGGCGCCGCGGCCGGAGCGGCCGGTGTCGGCGCGGCCTGTGCCGTGGCCGGCACCGCCATCGCCGCGGCGGCCGCGGCGCCGAGCAGCGCCCTCGAAACCTTCGTTCTGGTGTGCACGTGATCGCCTCCCATTGTCACGTAGCCGATGTGGCGGGCGAAGCGTGCCGCGTCATGCTGCAAGCAACCTGCAACGGTCCTTGCAGCGGCTTTCCGGCGAGGGCGTCACCCGAGGTCGCGCAGCCGCCCGCGGACGTGTTCGACGTCGGGGTGGCCCAGTTCGGTGCCCAGCCGCAGGGCTGTCGCCCAGGCCTTGCGCGCCGCCTCCGGCGCCCCGGCGGCGGCGTGGGCCTCGCCGAGGCGTCTCAGGATTTCGGCGGCGTCGTAGTGGTTGCCGATGTCGCGGAACAGCTCGACCGCCGCCGTGTAGCAGCCGACGGCCCGGTCGTGCCGGCCCAGCAGCTGGTAGGCGTAGCCGATGCTGTCGAGCGTGGCGGCCTTGCCGGGGCGGTCACCGGTCGTGCGGAACAGGTCCAGCGCCTCCCGGCAGCGGGCGAGGGCCGGCTCGGGCCTGCCCTGCGTGGCGTGGGTCCACCCGAGGTTGTTCAGGGCGTAGGCCTGCCCGTTGGGATCGTTGGCGGCGCGGAAGAACGCCAGTGCGTCCTCTTTCTGGCGAGTGCGTCACCGTGGTCGCCGCGCTCGGTCGCCAGCGCGCCGAGCAGGCCGGCGGCCTGTCCCCGGCCCGCCGGGTCGCCGATCTCCGCGAAGGCCTGTGACGCGGCCTTGACCTCGACGGCGGCGTCGTGCTGGTGGCCGAGCCAGTACAGGGTGCGGCCGAGGCCCAGGTGGGTGTAGGCCTGCCCGAGCCGGTCGCCGGCGCGCCGGGCCACCTCGAGGGCACGGCGCTGGGCCACGACCCAGTCGGGCCAGTAGTTGGCGTAGCACAGGTTGCCGGTCATCGTCGCGGCGATCCGCCAGGCCTGTTCCTCGCACCCGGCGGTGGCGGCCGCGAGTTCCGCCATCGCCGGGAGCGCGGTGCGTTCGGCGGCCAGCCAGCGCATCGCCGCCTGCGGACCGTCGTGGTCCTCGGGCCTGACGCCGGGCCGGGCCACGGGCAGGGAGATCTTCGGCGGGCCGTACGCCAGCCGGAAGGCCCGGTGCGCGGAGTGCAGGTAGTGGTCGATCAGCCGATGCACGGCCGCCTGCCGCTCGACGGCCGGGTGCCGGGTGTGGACCTGGTCGCGGGCGTAGGCGCGCAGCAGGTCGTGGCAGGTGTAGCGGCCGGGGCGGTGCTCGGTCAGCAGCTGCGCCCCGGCGAGCTCGGCCAGCGCCGCCCGGCACCGCGCGACGGGCAGGTCGCCGAGACTGGCCGCGGCGGCCACCGTGATCTCCGCTCCGGGGTGCAGGCCCAGCAGCCGGAACAGCCGGGCGGTGCCGGCCGCCAAGGCTTGGACGGACGAAGAGAACACGACCCGCAGGTCGGTCTCGGCGTCACCGGCGCGCAACGCGTCCAGGACGTTTTCCGCCTCCCGCAGCTCCTTCGCCAGCGCCGCCAGGGGAAGGGCCCGGCTCGCCTGCGCGCGGGCCGCGGTGATCGTCAGCGCCAGCGGGAGCCGGGCGCACCGGGTGACCAGCTCGGCGACCGCGCCGGGTTCGGCCGCGGTGCGGCCGGACCCGATTCTCCGGTCCAGCAGTGCGTGCGACTCCTGCGGGCCGAGCAGGTCCGGCTGGACCGGGACGGCACCGTGCGTCGCCATCAGTGGTGCCAGCTGATCGCGGCTGGTGACCACGGCCAGGCAGCCCGGCGAACCGGGAGCAGCGGGCGCACCTGTTCGGCGTTGCGCGCGTTGTCCAGCACGACCAGGACGCGGCGTCCCGCCAGCACGCTCCGGTACAGCCCGATCTGGGCGTCCGGCGTGGCCGGGACGGCCTGCGGCGGCACCCCGTGCGCGTCGAGGAAGCCGCGCACCGCCTCGGCGGGCGGCATCGGCGGCCCGGCCGGGTCGAAGCCACGCAGGTTCACGTACAGCTGCCCGTCCGGGAAGCGGTCACGGACCCGGTGCGCCCAGTGCACCGCGAGGGCGGTCTTGCCGATCCCCGCGGTACCCGTGACGATCGCCGCGGCCGGCGCGCCCGCGGCCACCAGCCGGTCCAATGTGGACAACTCCGCGGCCCGGCCGACGAACCCGCTCACCGCGGCCGGCAGCTGCGCGGGGACGACGCCCCGGCCGCCGGCCACGATCGGCGGGGCCGGCGGCGCCAGCGCCGGGTCCTGCCGCAGGATGGCCGATTCCAGGTCGCGCAGGGCCGGGATCGGGGCCAAGCCCAGCTCCTCGTCGAGGATGCGCCGCAACCGCTGGTAGGTCGCCAGCGCATCCGCCTGCCTGCCGGCCCGGTACTGCGCCAGCATCAGCTGACCGTAGCTCGGTTCGTGGTGGGGGTGCTGCCGGATCAGCGCCTCCAGCTCCGGGATGAGCTGCTCGTGCCGGCCCCGTGCCAGCAACGCGTCCGCCAAGGCATGGCGGGTTTTGAGGTGCAGCTCGTCGAGGTGGTGCGCGTGCAGGTCGAACCAGTTCAGCCCGGCGAGGTCGGCCAGCGGCCTGCCCCGCCACAGCGCCACCGCGGCCTGCAGCAGTGTCTCCCGCCCGGCGACGTCCGTCTCCCGGGTGCCCTCGGCGAACAGGCGCGTGGCGGCCTGGACGTCGGTGGCTTCGCCCTCGACGTCCAGCAGGTAGCCCGGCGAGCGAGCCAGGATCGCGGCGCGGTCGCCCAGGATCCGGCGCAGATGGGACATGTGGGACTGCACCGTCGCCGCGGTCGGCGCCTTGTCGTCGCCCCAGACGATGTCGACCAGGCCGTCGGTGCTCACCACCTGTCCCGGCTGCAGCGCCAGCGCCGCCAGGACGGCCTTCAACCGCCGGCCCGGCACCGCACGCGGTGCGCCGTGCACGAGCACGTCGATCGACCCCAGCAGCCGGACCCGCACCCGCCCCACCTCCGCGACCCGGTCGCGTCACCCCCGCTTCCGTTTTACCACCCGGGCCTCGCGGCCGTGGAGAACGAACCGCACCCGCGGAACATAACCGTGCCGTAGCACCGCTGTAACCAATCGTCATTACGGTCCCCGGGACATGTCGATCGGGCAGATGACGGATTCGGCGTCGATGGCGCTTCCCCGGGGTGAACAGGTGCAGCTGGAAGCGGACGCGAAGCAGCTCGACGCGAGAGGGCGCTGGCTGCCCGTGTTCGGGGCGGTGCTGGCCGCCGCGCTTTTCCTGGTGGTGCGCGGGAGTCTCACCGACGACGGCTACATCACGCTCGCCTACGCGAAGAACCTCGCCGTGCACGGCGAATGGGGCATCATCCCCGGCTCGCCCGCGAACTCCGCGACGTCACCGCTGAACGTCCTGCTCCTCGCCGCACTGACCCTGGTGACGCGTGTGGCCGGCGGCCCGCACCCGGTCGTGGCGCTCGGGATCCTGACGGTCCTGTGCGGCGGCGCGCTCGGCTGGGCCTGGCAGCGCATCGGGCGGAAGGTGGCGCTGCCGACCGCGGCCGGGGCCTCGGTGTCGTGCTGGTGCTGGTCAACCCGTTCGTGCTGTCCGCGATCGGTCTCGAAGTCCTGTTGATCCCCGCTGTCCTGCTGGTCCTCACGGTCTTCGCGCTCGAAGGACGGCCGATCCTGTTCGGCGTGACCGCCGGGCTCGCCGTCCTCACCCGGCTCGACCTCGTCGTGTTCGTGGTGGTGATCGCGCTCGGAGCGCCCGCGATCCGGCGGCGGCTGCTGCCTGCCGCCGGTTTCGCGGTGCTGACGGCCGCGCCGTGGTTCGTCTTCAGCTGGCTCGCTTTCGGCTCGTTCGTGCCCGACACACTGGCCATCAAACAGGCGCAGGCGGGGCTGTTCGCGCCGTGGACCTACCGCACCGGGCCGGTGATGCACTACAACGTCTACCCGGTGACCGTGCTGGTGACGTTCCTCCCGGCCGTGCTCGGCGTGGTCGCCCTCGCCGGCTGGGCCGTCGCCCGGATCTCCTTGCGGCGGCGGGAATTCCCCGCGCTCGGCACGGTGGCGGCGCTGGGTGCCGGCGGGGTCCTCTACTTCGTCGCCTATTCGTTCATCGGCGTCGGCCCGTTCCACTGGTACTACGTGGCCCCGACGACGACGGTGGGCAGTTTCGCCGTCGCGGCCTTCGGTGCCTGGCTCGGGCGGGCCCGCGAGCGGACGGCGCTGCGCACCGTTCCCCCGCTGCTCGCGCTGGGGCTGACCGGACTGCTGGCGCTGAGCGCGGCGGCCGTCGACGTCGCGCAGGGCATCCCGTGGAAGTCGCCGGTCGTCTTCGGGAACTGGGCCAGCGCACCGGACTACGCGCGGGTCGGCACGGCGCTGGGCGCGCGGCTGGACGGCGCGAGCGTGGCCAGTCCCGGGGAGATCGGCACCCTCGCGTACTTCTGCGAGTGCGCCATCATCGACGAGTTCTCCGACCGCGGCCACGCGAAGGAGCTGATCGAGCGGCGGATCGCCACGGCGAACCCGCTGATGAGCCTCGCGCTGCGGGTGAACTACCACTGGCTGGACCGCTCGATCACCCCGCGCGAACCGGACTACCGGCTGAACTACGGCTCGGGGCCGGCGACCGGGCCGGACAGCTGGCCGGTGCAGTCCGCGGCGAGGGGCGCCGGGCACTTCACCCTCACCCGCGAACCGTGACGCAGCGGCTTGCTCACCCGGCACAGGCGATCCCGGCCCCGGAGTCCCGGCCGCGGCGCAGGGTACTGCCCAGCGGCGTCGCCGTGGTGTCCGCGGTGGTCTTCGCGGTGGTGCGCCCGCACCTGGTCGACGACACGTTCATCACGCTGGCTTACGCGCGCAACCTCGCCTTCCACGGGCACTGGGGGCTGATCGCGGCGGAGACGTCGAACACCGCGACGTCGCCGCTGAACGTCCTGCTCCTCGCCGCACTGACGCTGGTCCTGCGGGACGCGGTGCTCGCCGCCGGTGCGCTGTTCGTGCTCTGCCAGGTCGCGCTGGCCCTCGCACTGCGCCGGGCGGGCGACCGGGCGGGACTGCCGGCCTGGTTCGCACCGACCGCCGTCGCAATGCTGACGGTGAACCCGCTGCTGCTGTCGTCGATCGGGCTCGAGGTCGAACTCGGCGCCGCCGGCGTCGCCTGGCTGCTGGTCTTCGCGGGCGAACGGCGGCCGGTCGCCCTCGGTGTCCTGACCGGGCTGCTCGCCCTCGTCCGGCTCGACCTGGTCGTGGTCGCGCTGGTGCTCTTCGCGCTGCGGCGCCGGTTCTGGGAGAAGGCGTGGCAGTCGGTGCTCGCCGCGGCGGCGGTCGCGCTCCCCTGGTTCGCCTTCAGCTGGGTGGTGCTCGGGTCGGCGGTGCCGGACACGGTGATCATCAAGACCCTGCAGAAGTCCTGGGGGCCGTGGGACTTCGGCAACGGCCCCGGCCTCTACGCCGAGGTCTTCCCGTGGGCGACGATCGCGTCGTTCCTCCCGGCCGCGCTCGCGCTGCTCGCCTTCGCGCTCTGCGTGGCGGACGCGGCCCGCGGTGGCCCCGGGTGCGGCCGTTCGTCCCGCTGGTGCCGGCCGGGATCGCGCACTACCTGACCTACACGCGGCTGCACGTGCCGCCGTACCACTGGTACTACGGGCCGAGCCTGGTCGCGGCGACGCTCTTCTTCGCGGCCACCGCGACGGCGGCGGTGCGCGTGCCGGCCCGGGTGGTGGCCGCCGGCGCGGTGGCGGGGTGCTGGTGGTCAGCGCCGGGGCGTACGCGGCCGGCGGCCTGCCACGGCGGTTCGCGCCGCTGATGTCCAACCACGACGCAACC
Source organism: Amycolatopsis sp. Hca4 (assembly GCF_013364075.1). Classification (GTDB taxonomy): domain Bacteria; phylum Actinomycetota; class Actinomycetes; order Mycobacteriales; family Pseudonocardiaceae; genus Amycolatopsis. The sequence continues at coordinate 10,210,414 of NZ_CP054925.1, read as the reverse complement.
GCGGACTACGAGCGGATCGGACCGGAGCTGGGCCGTCTGGTCGGCGACGGCACCGTGCGCAGCGGCGGCGAGATCGGTGTGCTGGCCTACAGCTGCGGCTGCGCGATCGTGGACCTCTTCGACGACCGCGGAGCCGTCGGCCCGGCAATCGCCGAGCGCGAGGCCCGGCTCGGCACGCTCGGCCGGACGCTGCTCGACGTCAACTTCCGCTTCTTCGACTTCGGCGACCGGCCGATCGTCACCGACTACGCCCTGGTGCGCGGGGACCCACCGCCGGGCGCGCTGGCGCATTGGACGCTGACGTCGCCGTGGGCCGGCACGCAGCAGCTTTACCTCGTCCGGGGCAACGGGGACGGAGGATGACCGGGCTCAGCGGGCCAGCAGGTCCCGGATCGCGGCCGCGATCTCGCCGGGGGCCTCCTCGGCCATGAAGTGCCCCGCCCGGGTCAGCCGGTGGTCCAGGTCCGGCGCCCACGCCTTCCACACCGCGGCCGCGTCGTAGCCCAGCTGGGCTCCCCAGTCCTGCTGGACCACCGTCACCGGCATGGCCAGCTGGGAGCCCGCGTCGAGGTCGGCCTGGTCGTGTTCGACGTCGACGTCCGCCGAGGCCCGGTAGTCCGCGACGATCGACGGGACCGCCGCCGCGCTCGCCCGCAGGTACTCCGCGCGCACCTCGGCCGGGATCGCGGCCGGGTCGTTGGCCCACGCGTCGAGGAACGAGCCGAAGAACGCGTCCGCGCTGTTCGCGATCATCGTCTCGGGCAGGCCGGGCGGCTGGGCCATGAGGAACAGGTGGTAGCCGACCGCCGCCGGGACGCCGTGGAGGACGTGCCACATGTCGAGCGTCGGCACCACGTCGAGGATGCCCAGGTGGGTGACGGACTCCGGGTGGTCAAGGCCCGCCCGGAAGGCGACCAGGGCACCCCGGTCGTGGCCGACTAGGGCGAAACGCTCGTGGCCGAGCGCCGCCGCCAGCTTCACGACGTCGTCGGCCATCGTGCGCTTGGCGTACACGCTCCGGTCGTCGGCCGCCGGCTTGTCGCTGGCGCCGTAGCCGCGCAGGTCGGGGCAGATCACCGTGTGCTCGCCGGCGAGGCGCTCGGCGACGTGCCGCCACATCAGGTGGGTCTGTGGGAAGCCGTGCAGCAGCACGACCGGGTCGCCGCTGCCGCCGACGGCGGCCGCCAGTTCCACGCCGCCGGCGCCGGGCAGGCGGACGTGGTCGAAGCCGTGGCTGGTGAAAGTCATGGGAGGTGCGTCTTTCTGCTGGGGAACCCGACCCGGCCAGCGTGGCCGCCGCCGATCAGCAACCGATCAGCACGACGGGCGTGGCCGGCACCCGACCGGCGAAGATGGGGCCATGCGAATCGACGTGCTGGGCGCCGTGCGGGCGGTGCGCGACGACGGGAGCCCGGTGGACCTGGGCGGGCCGCGCCATCGCGAAGTGCTCGCCCGGCTCGTCGCGGCCGAGGGGCGGCCGGTCACCACCGACACGCTGGTCGGCGACCTGTGGCCCGATCCGCCCGCCCGCGCGGTGGGCGCGTTGCGCACGTTCGTCGCCGCCCTGCGCCGCGCGCTCGAGCCCGGCCGGGCGCCGCGCACGCCGCCCCGGGTGATCGTGACCGAAGGACCCGGCTACGCCCTGCGCCTGCCGCGGGAGGACGTCGACGTCCACCGGTTCGAGGACGCCCTGGACCGGACCCGGCGGGCTCCCGGCGCCGTGACCGACCTCAGCGCGGCGCTGGCGGCCTGGCGGGGAACCGCCTACGCCGACGTACCGGACTCCGCGTGGGCCCAGCGCGAGCGAACCCGGCTGGAAGAGCTGAGGCTGACGGCCGTGGAGCTGCGCGCCCGCGTCCTCCTCGACGCGGGCGAGGGCGGCGACCTCGTCGCCGAGCTGGGTGCCCACGTCGCGGAACACCCGTGGCGCGAGCCGGCGTGGGGCCTGCTGGCCCGCGCGTTGCACCGGGCCGGGCGGCAGGCCGACGCGCTGGCGACCCTCCGCCGCGCCCGCGCGATGCTCGTCGACCAGCTCGGGCTCGACCCCGGCGCCGACCTGCAGCGGCTGGAGACCGAAATCCTGAACGGCACCGGGACCGCGTGGCCCGCCTCCGGTGCCCGGTTCGGCCCGCGCACCACGGTGGACCTGGCCCGCACCCTCGCACTGGCGGGCGGCGACGCCCTCGTCCACTCGCGGCGCGACCGGCTGGCCGCGATCGAGGCCGCCGAACGCACCGGCGACCTGGTGCTGACGGCCCGGATCATCGGTGCCTACGACGTGCCCGCGATCTGGAGCCGGGCCGACGACCTCGGGCAGTCGCGCGCCGTCGTGGCGGCGGCCGAGCGCACGCTCGCCGCGCTCGGGCCCGGCAGTCCGCCCGACCTGAGAGCCCGCCTCCTGGCGACCGTCGCCGTCGAGAGCCGCAGCGGCGACCTCACCGCCACCGAGCGGGACCGCGCGCGGCGAGCCGCGGGCGAGGCCGAAGCACTGGCCCGCGGCATCGGTGATCCCGCACTGCTGGCGTTCGCGCTCAACGGCGTCTTCCTGCAGTCGTTTTCCCGCCCCGGGCTGGCGGCCGTCCGCGACCGGACGGGCGCCGAGATCCTCGACGTGGCGACGCGGCACGACCTGCCGGCCTTCGCGGTGCTCGGCAGGCTCGTCCGGCTGCAGTCCGCCTCGGCCGTCGGCGACCTCGACACCGCGGAGGCGCACGCGGCCGCAGCCGAACAGCTCGCCGCCACCGCCGAGTCGCCGTTGGTCGCGGTGCTCGTCGCGTGGTTCCGGGCCCGGGCGACGGCCGCTCGCAGCACGGAACCCGGCGGCCCGTCCCCCGCGACGGCCGCGGCGCAGTACCGCGCCGCCGAGGACGCCCTCCGGACGGCGGGCATGCCGGGACTGCACCGCGGCCTGTTCCCGTTGGCGCTGCTGGGGTTGCGCCTGCTGCACGGCCGGGCCGCGCCCACCGACCCGCACCTCGACTGGGGGCCGTACCGCCCGTGGACGCAGCCCCACGTGTCGCTCGCCCAAGGCAGGCGGGACGAGGCCCGTGCCGCCCTCGCGGCCGCACCCGAACCACCGCGCGACCACCTGCAGGAGGCGATGTGGTGCCTGACCGCACACGCCGCGGTCCGTCTCGGCGAGCGCGGGATCGCGGCCGCCGCCGCGGAAAGCCTGCGCGACGCCGCGGGGGAACACGCCGGCGCGGCGAGCGGGATGCTGACTCTGGGACCGGTGGCGCGGTACCTGACCGACGCCGCCGCGAGGAAATGAGCCTCGAACAGCAGCTCGGCCACCGGGGGGCAGGGCTGCGTCGTCCGCGGATTGACGGATTGATAGAGTCATCAATCCAGGAGGTGCCCATGCCCGCCCGATCCCGCACGACCGAGCCGCTCTACCGGATCAAGGCCGACCTGTTCAAGTGCCTGGCCCACCCGATCCGCATCCAGGTGCTGGAGGTGCTGGCCGCGGCCGGCGACGAGGGCACGCCGGTCACCCGGCTGCTCGAGGTGACCGACTGCGAAGCGTCCCACCTGTCCCAGCACCTCGCGGTGCTCCGCCGCAGCGGCGTCGTCGTCTCCACCCGCACGGGCAACGCCGTCGAGTACTGGCTCGCCCAGCCGCTCGTCGCGGAGCTCCTCGTCGTGGCGCGCGCCTTCCTGCTCTCCAGCCTGACCCCGGATTCCGACCGGCTCCGGACCGCCCAGGAACTGCCGCCCCTGCCCGGAGCCAGTCCGCAGGCCATCCTCGACGCGATCGCGGCCGACGCGTGAGCCGCCTCGCGGCCGTCCGGGAACTGCTGCCCGGCCGGGCCGACTACGACCTGCGGCTGCCGGTCCTGCGTGCGGACCTCCTCGCCGGTGTCACCGTCGGCGTCGTGGCCCTGCCGCTGGCGCTGGCCTTCGGCATCAGCTCGGGGGCCGGCGCGGCCGCCGGGCTGGTCACCGCCGTGGTGGCCGGGATCGTGGCCGCGGTCTTCGGCGGCTCACCGGTCCAGGTCTCCGGCCCGACCGGAGCGATGGCCGTCGTCCTGGCACCGATCGTGGCCGCCCACGGGACGGCGTCCGTGGCGCTCGTGTCGATCCTGGGCGGCGTGGTCGTGCTCGCCGCGGGCGCGGCGCGGCTGGGCAGGCTGGTCGGCTACCTGCCCTGGCCGGTCGTCGAAGGCTTCACCCTCGGCATCGCCTGCATCATCTTCCTCCAGCAGCTCCCCGCCGCCGTCGGGACGACCGCGCCGCCGGGGCGGAATCCCTTGCTGGGCGCGGTATCCGCCGTCGCGAACGCCGGTGGTGCGGTGGGCTGGACGGTGGCCACGGTCGCCGTCGTGGCGGTGATCATGCTCGCGCTGCCGAAGCTGCACCGCGGCATTCCGGCGTCCCTGGTGGCGGTGATCGTGGTGACGGTCGCCGCCGAAGTCGCGCACGCCCCGGTGCCACGCATCGGGACGCTGCCCGGCAGCCTCTCCCCCACGCTGCCGCACTTCGACCTCGGCGTGGCCCACGACCTCGCCGGGGCGGTCGTCGCCGTGGCCGCGCTGGCCGCCATCGAATCCCTGCTGTCGGCCCGGGTGGCCGCGACGATGACCCGGGGCGGCCCGCCGGTCGGGCCCACCCGCCCGGACCGCGAGCTCGTCGGCCAAGGTCTCGCTTCGATCGCCGTCGGCCTGTTCGGCGGGATGCCCGCGACCGGCGCGATCGCCCGCACCGCGGTCAACGTCCGCTCCGGGGCACGCACGCGGCTCGCCTCCGTCGTCCACGCGCTGGTGATCCTCGCGGTGATCTACGCCGCCACCGGGCTCGTCTCGCGGATCCCCTTGGCCGCCCTCGCCGGTGTCCTGCTGGTCACGAGCCTGCGCATGGTGCCGCTCGCCACGATCCGCGAAGTCGTCCGGGCGAGCCGGTCGAGCGCGGTCACCTTCGCCGTGACCGCGCTCGTCACCGTCGCGGCCGACCTCATCCTCGCGGTGGAGATCGGCTTGCTGGCCGCCGCGTTCTTCGCGCTGCGCCACCTCGCCCGCGCCGCGCGCGCCGGCCGCGACCCGCTGCCCGGCCCGGCCGCCGACGGCGACGAGCACATCGCGGTGCTGCGGTTCGAGGGCGCGGTGTTCTGGGGCGCTTCGGAACGGATCATGACCGAGCTCGCGGCCGCGGCCGACGACGTCCTCGTCGTCATCCTGCGGTTCTCCCGCCTGCACCTGCTCGACGCGACCGGCGCGAAAGCACTGGGCGAGACCATCGGGGAGCTGGAGGCGCGAGGCGTCACGGTGCTGCTGAAGGGAATCCAGGCCCACCACAAGCACCTGCTGACCACCACGGGCGCCCTCCGCACCGGCAGCAGGCTGTTCACCAGCCTCGACGACGCGGTCGCCGAGGCCCGCGCGCGGGTGAGCGCCGCGCGAGCGGACGTTCGCTGCTAGGATTCGGGTGGTTGCCGAGTGTGATTTCGAGGGGACGCCATGGTGGGTGACGACGACATCTCCGGGTGAGATCGGAGAGCCGTCCGCAGCCTGCGTCCGGTGACGCGGGTGCTGCGGCGATGTCGTGTGCCCTCCTTCCCCCTCGGGGTTGCGCCTTCAACCACGGATGCGAGTGTTTTCTGCCATGTCCGACGCCTCTGTCGTCTGCACCGACCTGTCTTTCTCCTGGCCCGGCGACGTTCCGGTCTTCCACGAGCTCTCCTTCACCGCCGGCAGCGGCCGCACGGGAATCGTCGGGGCCAACGGTGCCGGGAAGTCCACCCTCTTCCGGCTGATCGCCGGCGAGCTCACCCCGTCCGCCGGCTCGATCGTGGTCCAGGGGACGCTGGGGTACCTGCCGCAGAACCTCACCTTTTCCGAAGACATGACCGTGCTCGACGTGCTCGGCATCGCGCCGGTGGTCGCCGCGCTCGACGCCATCGCCGGCGGGGATGCGGCCGAAGAACACTTCACCGTCATCGGAACGGATTGGGACATCGAGGAACGCACTCGCGCGCAACTCGATCGCCTCGGGCTCGGCGACATCCCGTTCGACCGGCCGCTGCGCACCCTCAGCGGCGGTGAGGTGACCTTCCTCGGGATCGCCGCCCAGCTGATCCGGAACCCCGACGTGCTGCTGCTCGACGAGCCGTCGAACAACCTGGACTCCGGCGCCCGGCGCAAGCTGTACGCCGTGCTCGACGACTGGGCGGGCGCGTTGCTCGTGATCAGCCACGACCGGGCCCTGCTCGACCGGGTCGACCGGATCGCCGAACTGGAGAGCAGCACCGTCACCATCTACGGCGGCAGCTTCACCGACTACGAAAACGAAGTCGCCGCTGAGCGTGAGGTCGCCGAGAAGAACATCCGCACCGCCGAACAGCAGGTCAAGCGCGAGAAGCGGGAGCTGCAGCAGGCCCGCGAACGAGCCGCGCGCCGCGCTTCCGCCGGGGCGCGCAACGCCCGCAGCGGAAGCATCCCGAAGGTGGCGGCGGGCACCCTTAAGCGGCGAGCGCAGGAATCGGCGGGCAAGGCCGGCGACACCCACGGCAAGCGCCTCGCGGACGCCAAGAGCCGGCTCGACGCGGCGGAACGTTCGCTGCGCGACGACAAGCGCATCTCGCTGCAGCTGCCCGAAACCCGGGTCCCCGCCGGCCGGACCGTGTTCCTCGGCGAGCACGTCAAGGTCCGCTACGGCGACCTGGACGTCTTCGACGGCGACGGGGTGGACCTCGCCATCCGGGGCCGGAGCGGATCGCCTTGACCGGCCGCAACGGCGCCGGCAAGTCGACCCTCGCCAAGGTCATCACCGGCGAGCTCGAGCCCACCTCCGGCGAGGTGAAGCGCGTCGACGGCCGCATCGCCCACCTTTCGCAGCGGCTCGACCTCCTCGACGTCGAGCGCAGCGTCGCCGAGAACCTGGCCGCAGCCGCCCCGGCCAAACCCGCCGCCGACCGCATGAACCTGCTCGCCCGCTTCCTCTTCCGCGGTGATCACGCGCACCTCCCGGTCGGCGCGCTCTCCGGCGGCGAACGCCTCCGCGCCACGCTGGCCTGCGTGCTGGGTGCGGAACCGGCGCCCCAGCTGCTGCTGCTCGACGAGCCGACGAACAACCTCGACCTGGACAGCGTCGAGCAGCTGGAGAGCGCCCTGGAGTCCTACGAGGGAGCGTTCGTGGTCATCAGCCACGACGAGCGGTTCCTCAAGGAGATCGGCGTCCAGCGCTGGCTGCACCTCGCGGACGGGGTTCTCACCGAGACCGGGCCGCCCGAGGAGGCCTGACGATGGCGGACAGGGACGTGCTCGCCGCCGGCCGCCGGTCGGCCCACTTCGCGGCCGAAGACGTGCAGGTCACCCTCGGCGACCGGGTGGTGCTGCGCAACATCTCCTTGACCGTAGCGGCCGGCGAGCGGATCGGCCTGATCGGCGAAAACGGCCGGGGGAAGTCCACGCTGCTGCGGGTGCTGGCGGGCGACTTGCCGGTGCAGCGCGGTGACGTGCTGCGGGCGGTGCCGGGGCGGCCGGGGTTCCTCCCGCAGCAGCCGGACTTCCCGGACGGCACGACAGTCGCCGACGTGGTCGCCGGAGCTCGCTCGGCGGTAGCGGAGCTGGCCGCGCAGCTGCACTCGCTCGAAGAGGCGATGGCGGATGACGACGCGGATCTGCCCGCGTTGCTGGCCGAGTACGGCGATCTCCAGGAGGAGTTCGCCCGGCTGGGCGGCTGGGAAGCCGACGCGCGCGCCGGGGAGGCGCTCGACGTCTTCGGGCTCGGTTCCGTCGACCGCGAGCGGCTCACGTCCACGTTGTCCGGCGGAGAGCGGGCCAGGCTGGCCCTGGCCGCGCTGGTGCTGCGGGAGCCGGCGGGCCTGCTGCTGGACGAGCCGACGAACCACCTGGACGACCGCGCGGTGGAATGGCTGGTGCAGTGGCTGTCCGGGTACCCCGGGCCGTGCCTGATCGCCTCGCACGACCGCGTCCTGCTCGATGCGGCGGCCACGGCCATCGTGGACCTCGACGGGCCCCGCGGCGAAGCCGTGCGCTACGGCGGGAACTACCGCGACTACCTCGACGAGCAGGCCCGCGCCCGTGCCCGGTGGGAACAGCGCTACCGCGAGTGGGCCGGCGAAGTGCACGATGCCCGTGCCCGGCTCGAAGGTGCCGGCCGGAGCGGCGGGGCCGGCCGGGGCCCGCGGGACAACAACAAGCTGGCCTACAACGCGGCGGGCAGCGCGGCCGAGGCGGCCGCGGCGCGGGCGACCCGGGCGGCGCACCGGCAGCTGACGGCATTGCTGGAGAACCGGGTCCCGCGGCCTCCGGAGCCGCTGCGCTTCACCGCCGCGGCGAGCGCCCAGCCGGACGCGCACGAGGCCGGGATCCTGCTGTCGGCGGAGGACGTCACGGTCGGGACGGTGCTCCGCGACGTGAATCTGGTGCTGCCGCCCGGTGAGCGCCTGGTCGTCACCGGTCCGAACGGGAGCGGCAAGTCGACGTTGCTGCGGACGCTGGCCGGCGTGGTGCGTCCGGACCGCGGGCAGGTGGTCCGGGCGCCCGCCGCGCGGATCGGGTACCTGCCCCAGGACGTGGACTTCGGCGGGGAGAGCCGGAACCTGCTCGACGCCTTCGCCGCCCGGCGGGAAACCTACCGCGAGGACGCGGCCGCGGAACTGGTGCGGTTCGGGTTGTTCCGGCGACGGGACTTCGAGGTGCCGGTCACCAGGTTGTCCGTGGGCCAGCAGCGGCGCCTGTGCCTGGCGTTGCTGTTCGCCGGCGCACCGGACGTCCTGCTGCTGGACGAGCCGGCCAACCACCTGAGCCTGCTGCTGGTCGAGCAGCTCGAACAGGCCGTCGCGGAGTTCCCCGGGCCGGTGGTGCTGGTGACGCACGACCGCACGGTGCGCGAGCGGTTCGGTTCACGGGTGCGGGAACTGGCGGACGGACGGCTGACCGCTGCCGGCTGACCCGCCGCCGTACCGTTGTCGCGGCTAACGGATGTACCGGCCGTCCAGGAACTTTTTGGCCAGTTCCAGGTAGCGGGGATCTTCGGAGTTGCGGATCAGCTCGAAGAAGAACATCTCCCGGGTGATGAGCTGGGCTCCTTCCGCGGCGAGCCGGTCCAGGCCCGCGTCGTGGTCCGACCGGTTCCGGGCCGAGCAGGTGTCCCGCAGGACGAACACCGACTTCCCGCGTTCCAGCAGGCTCAGCGCCGACTGGAGGATGACCACGTGGGTCTCGGCCCCCGCCAGGACGTACTGGTCGCGGTCCGCCGCGGCCAGGTGCTCCTCGATGTGCGGTTCCCGGAGGAAGTCGAAGTGTTCCTTCTCCAGCCGGGGCGCGTCCTGTGCGGCGTCCGAAAGGGACAGTGACAGGCCGCCGAGCTTCTTGTGCTCGGTCAGCGTCAGCGGCAGCGCGAGCTCGCGGGCCACCTCGGCCAGCCAGCAGCAGTCGTGGAGCAGCTGCGTGCCGTTCACCAGCAGCGGGATCAGCTCGAGCTGCATGTCGAAGATGACGACGGCGGTCTTTTCCTTGTCCACCAACATGGTTCCGCTCCGATCAGTTCAGTGTCGCCCAGAAGCCGGCGAGGGTTTCGTTGACGGCTCGCCCCGCGGTCAGCGGGGCGTAGTGGCCGTGGCCCGGCAGCTCGCGGAGCCGGGCGCCGGGCACCCGGGTCAGCAAGGCCGCCGATTCCGGGTCGACGACGCAGTCCTCACCGCCTCGGACGAGGAGGCAAGGCACCTTCAGCTCGGGCAGCCGGCCGGCCACGTCGAACGCAGTGAGGGCGGCGAAGTACTCGGCGAGGACGTCCATCGGCGCCGCCGCCGTGAACGCCGCCGTCGGATCGCCTTCCCGGTCGAAGACCGCGCCCAGCAGGCCACCGTGGCGGTGGAGTTCGTGGCGGAGGTCGAGGGTGCGTTCGAAGACGTCCTCGCGGTAGCGGGGCGCGGTGTTGATCAGGGTCAGGGAGCGGATCCGGCCGGGGTGCCGGAGGGCCGCCAGGATCGCCACGCACCCGCCCAGCGACCAGCCGACCAGGTCGGCCTGGTCGTCCCCCGTGGAACCGGCGACCTCGTCGGCGAGATCAGCGAGGGAGAACCGGGTGGCGTCGAAGGGGACCGCGCCGTGCCCCGGGTAGGCCGGGACCAGGACCCGGCGGCCCGCCGACAGCAGGGCCGGGACCTGCTGCGTCCACGCCCGTCGGTCGGCGTTCAGCGGCGGGAGGAGCACCGTGGTCCGGCCGCTTCCCTCTTCCTGCCACCGCAATTGCGGGCTCGACCCGCCGGCGCGCGCGCAATGGCCTGCGCGAGGTCGGCGACGGTCGCGAAGCCGAAGAGCTCGTGCGCCCGGACCGGGTTCGGCCCCTGCCGGTACGGCGCGAGCAGCTGGACGGCCGACAGTGAATCGAGGCCGAGGGTGGCGATCCGGGTGCCGGGACGCACCCGGTCTTCCCCGTCGCCGAAGCCCAGCAGGGTGGTCAAGCCGGCGCACAGCCGCTCGGCCAGTTCCCCGGCGCCGACCGGCATCGGCTCGGCCGGCACCGCATCGGGTGGGGCAGCATCGGCCGGCACCGCACCAGCCGGCGCCGGGTCGGCCGGCACCGGGTCGGCCGGCACTGCATCGGCCGGTGCCGGGCCAACTTGCAATGCATCGGCCTGCGCCGCACCAGCCGGCACCGGGTCGGCCGGCACCGCATCGGCCGGTGCCGGGCCAACTTGCACTGCACCAGCCCGCACCGCACCACCCGGCGCCGCATCGGCCGGTGCTGCGGGCGCGTCCAGCGCCCAGTGGCGTTGGCGCTGGAAGGGGTAGTCGGGAAGCGCCACGTCCGCCAGCTCGGCGGGCGCGGTCAGCTTCCGGCGCATCGCGGCGATGTCCCCGGCCTGCCAGAGTGTCACCAGTTCGCGCAGATCGTCGTCCAGCGGAGCATCCGCGGCATCCGCGGCATCCGCGAGAGCGTCGAGCAGCCGACGCCGCCCGTCGGCGACGACGACCCGCGCGTGTTTCCGCCGGGGGCGCCGCAGCAGCAGCTGCGACAGGTCCGACAACTGCTCCTCCGGCAGCTCACCGACCACCTCGCGGAGGCGGCTCCCCAGTTCCTCGAGACCTTGCCGCGATTCGGCGGAGAAGCAGAACGGGAGCGGACGCGGGCGGGGCCGCACCGGTGCCCCGGCGGGATCGGGCCGGGACAGGACGACGTGGCCGTTGGACCCGGTGAAACCGAACGCGCTCACCGCCGCCAGCGGCTTGTCCTCCGGCCACGGCACCGGTTCGGCGTTGACGCGGAACGGCGAGAGATCGAGGTAGGCGGCCCCGTCCGGTGCCGGGACCGCGGGCGGGATCGTGGCGTGGCGGAAGCCGAGCAGGACCTTGATCACCCCGGCGAGGCCGGAGCACACCAGCGTGTGCCCGATGAGCGGTTTCACCGCTCCGAGCAGCACGTCGCCGCCGAACGCCTGCTTGAGCCCGGCCAGTTCCAGCGGATCGCCCAGCTCCGTGCCGGTGCCGTGGGTTTCCACGAGTGCGATGCGGGCGGGGTCGATCCGGTGGCGCCGACGGACTCCGGTCAGCAAACCGGCTTGAGCCCGGCTGCTCGGCGCGGCGAGACCGTTGGTGGTGCCGTTGTGGTTGAGGCCGCCGGCCAGGATCGCTCCGTGCACGCGCAGCCCGCGCGCCCGCGCCTCGGCGTGGCGCATCACGATCACCGTCGCGACGCCCTCCGCGGGACGAACCCGTCCGCCGCGTCGGTGAACGGCCTGCTGGTGCCGGTCGGCGAGCTCATGCGCGAAACGCGGGCGAATTCCGGGACCTCGGGGGTGCTGAACACCGACACCGCACCGACGATGGCCGCGGCGCACTCGTCCGCGCGGATGTTGAGCAGTGCCGTGTGCAGTGCTGCCAGCGACGAGGAGCACGCACTGTCCAGCGTGACCGACGGACCGCCGATGTCGTAGTGGTAAGAGATCCGCCCGGACAACGTCGAGGGCGCGTTGCGAGGAAGCTGTGCGCGCTGAGGGCCAGTTCCGGCCGCTGGGCGACGACGGTGCGGTAGTCGCCGGGCAGGCCGGTGGCGAACACGCCGCACCGGAGGTCACGGAGGTCGTCCGCGGTGAGGTGGGCGTCGTCGACGGCGTGCTGGACGTTCTGCAGCAGCAGGCGCTGCTGCGGATCCATGCACCGGGCCTCGTTCGGGGAGATCCGGAAGAACCGCGCGTCGAACTCGTCGTGCCCGTCCAGGAACCCGCCGGTGAGCCCGGTCGCCTCCGGCCACCGGTGCGCGGGACCGAGCGCGCCGCGCCCGGACATCAGCCGCCGCCAGTACGCGCCGGTGCCGTCGGCGCCCGCGAACCGGCAGGCCATGCCGACCACCACGAGCGTGTCGTCGTCCACGTTCCTCCTCCTGTCCGATGTGGTCACTCGAACCAGAACTCCGTCGGCTCGAAGGCGTAGCCGGGCATGGCCAGCCGCCGGTACCGCCCGTCGGCGAACACCGCCGGCCAGTCCAGCTCCTCACCCTCGAGGTAGCGGGCGCGCAGCGACTCGAGCGCGGCGCGGTACTCCGCGGGGCCGCCGGGCAGCTCGGGTGGGCGGCCGGCCACCCGACGGCGCTCGCACCGGGGCACCTCGCCGGGCCGCGCCGCCTCGACCTGGGCGAGCAGGTCGGCAGGGTCGGTGGCCACCCAGGCGAGCCGGTGCTCGAAGTGGTCGCGGCCGGTGGCGAGGGTGTGGGCGATGTCGGCCAGGTCGGCGTCCGCGCCCCGCAGCCACCCGGCCAGTGCCTCGCGCATCGCCCGGAGCGACCACGGCGAGCGGGCGCTGAGCACCACCAGCCGGGCCGGTCGCGGCCGGTGCCGGGTGGCGGGGCGGCCGGCGGCTCGGACAGCACGACGTGCGCGTTGGACCCGCCGAAGCCGAAGGAGCTGACGCCGGCCACCCGCGGCCCGTCGGAGCTCCATTCCTCGTTCTCGCGCAGCAGGCGCAGCGGCCCGCCCGCGAGATCGATCAGCGGGTTCAGCTCACGGAAGTGCAGGTTCGCCGGCAGCTGCCGGTGCCGGAGGCATAACACCGCCTTGACCAGCCCGGCCACCCCCGCCGCGGGCTCGAGGTGGCCGACGTTGGTCTTGACCGCGCCGAGGGCCACCGCGCCGGGCGCGCGGTGCGGGGCCAGCCGCTCGATCGCCGACCGCAGCGCGCCGACCTCGATCGGGTCGCCGAGCGCGGTGCCGGTGCCGTGCGCTTCGACGTACCCGACCCGGCCGGCCAGTTCCGGGCTGTACGCCCTGGTCAGCAGGGCCACCTGGGCGTCCGGGCCGGGGGCGGTGAGCGAGTTGGCGCGGCCGTTGTGGTTTTCGGCCACCCGCTCCACCACCGCGAGCACCGGGTCGAGGTCACGCCGGGCGTCGGCGAGCCGCTTGAGCACCACGCAGCCGACACCCTCGGCGCGCACGTACCCGTTGGCGGCCCGGTCGAAGGTCGCGCACCGGAAGTCGGGTGACAGGACGCCGAGCCCGGTCGCCGCTTCGGTCGACGCGGGATCGACGAGCACGCTGACCGCGCCGACGAGCGCGACGTCGCACTCCCCCGCCGCCAGCGACAGCACGCCCCGGTTGAGCGCGACCAGCGCGCTCGAGCAGGCGGTGTCGACGGTCTGGCTCGGGCCGTCGAGGTCGAGCAGGTGGGAGACGCGGTTCGCGAGCATGGTGTGCGCGTTGCCGGTGACGGCGTAGGGGTGCGCGCGGTCGGGGCCGGTCTGCAGCAGCGCCTGGTACTCGGCGAACTGCACCCCGGCGAACACCCCCGCCGAGCGCACCGACCCGGGGGCGAGCCCCGCGTCGAGCAGCGCGTTGTAGGCGGCTTGGAGGAACAGCCGGTGCTGCGGGTCCATGAGCACGGCTTCCCGGGCGGAGACCCCGAAGAACGTGTGGTCGAACCGGTCGTAGGTGTCGATGGTGCCCGCGAACGCGTCGTGCTCCAGCCCCTTCCAGCGATCCACGCGGCGGATCGCGTCGCGGTTCTCGACGAGCAGGCGCCAGAAGCCGTCGATGTCCTCGCTGCCGGGCAGGGTGCCGCTCATGCCGATGATCGCGAACCCCTCGGGGGCGGGTTCTCCCGTGGCCGGCGCCGCGGTTTCCCGGGGAGCGGGTTCCCGGGTGGCCGGGATCTCGGACGCGGGCGCCGGAGCGGCCGGGGATCGCGGAGCGGGTGCGGCACCGCGGTCGGCCAGATGGGCGCTCAGCAACCTGATGGTGCGGTAGCGGAACAGCGCGTTCGGCGGGGTGGCGACGCCGAACTCCGCGCCCACACGGGCCGCCAGGTCCTGGAGCATGACCGAGCTGTAGCCGAGGTCGCCCCAGGTGTGGTCGGCGGTGACGTCGGCCGGGCGCAGGCCGGTCTGTTCCCGGACCAGGGCGGCCAGGCGTTCGGTGAAGTCCGCGTCCGTCGTGTCGGCGGTGGCGTCCCGGGGCGGCCGGGAACGCACCGGCGGGGCGAGCAGGCGGCGGCGGATCTCCGCGGCGTCGCCGACGCAGGCGAGCACCTGGTGGCAGTCGTCGGGCGTGGTGTGGGCGAGCTCGGCGAACAACCGGGCGCCGCGGGCGGCGTCGAGCGGTTCGAGGCCGAACTCCTCGCGCAGGTAGTCCCCGAGTGCCCCGCGCGCGTCGCGGCTGCTCTCGGACGTCAGCCACAGCGGCCAGTCGATCGCGAGCGTGAATCCGCTGCGCTCGCCGCGCGCGACCTGCCGGGCGCGGTCGGCGGCGAACTCGTCGAGGAACCGGTTGGCGGCGATGTAGTCGCTTTGGCCGACGTTCCCGAGCACCCCGGCGATCGAACCGAACAGGCAGAACAGGTCCAGGTCGAGCCCGGCGGTCGCGGCGTCGAGGTGGCGCGCTCCCCGCAGCTTCGGCGCCAGCACGGCCTCCGCCTCCCGCGCCGTTTTGTTGTGCACCAGGGCATCCCGGAGCACCCCGGCGGAGTGGATCACCCCGTCGAGGCGGCCGAGCCGGGCGACGGTGCGGTCGACGAGGTCGCGGGTCTGCGCGGCCGAGGTGACGTCCGCCCGCTCGTGGTGCAGGCCGTGCTCGGCGAGCCACCGGCGCTGGTCCGGGCCGGGCTCGGACCGGCCGGCGACCACCACCTCGGCGCGGTATTCGTGCACCAGGTGTTCGGCGATCGCCCGGCCGACCTCGCCAAGGCCGCCGGTGACGAGGTACCGGCCGCCTTCGCGCAGCCGGGCCCCGCGGGCCGGCGTGACCTCGGCGAAGTCACGGACCCGCCGGTCGCCGTCGAGCCGGACTTCGCCGGGCCCGGTCGCGGCGAACTCGGCCAGCAGCGGCGCCCAGCCGGGCCGGGACGCGGCGCGGACCCGGACCGAGCGGATGTGCGGGTTCTCGTCGGCCAGCCCGTGCAGGAAGCCGGGCATCGCGCGCGCCTGGGGTCGTCGCCGTCCAGTGACACGCTCAGCACGGTCGAGGATACCCGTTGCGCCTGCAGGAAAGCAGCGAACGCGAGCAGCTCCGGGACCGTCCACTCACGACGGACGTCCAGCCAGTGGAGCGACTCACCGCCTGCCTCCCCGGCGAGCCGGGCCAGCGCGCCGGGGTCGGCGACGTCGGCCGGGCCGACCGGGATGACCCGGACGCCCTCCGGCGGCGGGGGCGGCTCTCCGCCCGGGTCGGCGAGGACCAGGACACTGCGCACGGCGTGTTCGGCGGGACCGGCCGGCTCCGGCCGCCACACGGGCGTGAGCGGAACGGAGGCGGGCGAACGCCGCCGCGGGCTCCGTCCCGACGAGCGCCGGTCGAGGGCCGGGATGACGTAGCGGTCTGCGGCGAACGGATACAGCGGCGCGTCCACCAGCAGCCGCACCGGGAACAACGCGGCGAAGTCCGGGGTGGCACCGTCGGTGTAGGCGGCGGCCGCGCGCTCCCACTCACGGTCGACGGGCGGCGCCGGTGGCTGCTGGTCGCCGGTGAGGACGTCGAGCAGCTGGCGGGTGCTGCGGGCCCAGAACCCCCGGCGGACCCGCAGGTGCTGCCGCGCGCAGCACAGGGTCCAGCTCAGCCCGTACAGCGAGGTGCCAGGTGTTTCGCGCAGGTGCTCGGCGAGGTCGGCGACGCGCCGGTCCACCGCGGCTTCGTCGCGGCCCGACAGCGGGACGAAGCACCACTCGGGCGACGGCACGGCCGGTTCGGGAGCGACGAACTCCTGGATGACGGCGTGCCCGTTCGAGCCGCCCGCGCCGAAGGAGCTCAAGCCGGCGAACCGGGTGGGCGTACCGCCGGCCGGCCACGGCCGGGTCTCCTTCACCAGCCGGAACCGGGACACTTCGAGGTCCAGCTCCGGGTTTTCCAGTTCGCAGTGCAACGTCGGGACCAGGGTGCGAGTGGTCAGCTGGCGCACGACCTTGACGAGCCCGGCGAGCGCGGCGGCGGACTCCAGGTGGCCGATGTTGCTCTTGACCGTGCCCAGGTGGGCCGGCCCGGTCTCCGGACCGCCGTAGGCCCGGCTCAGTGCGCGGACTTCGATCGGGTCCCCCAGCTCGGTGCCGGTGCCGTGCGCCTCGACGTAGGTCACCGCGCCCGGCTCGACCCCGGCCCGCGCGAGGGCGGCGGTGATCACCCGGTGCTGGGCGTCTTCGGAGGGCACGGTGAACCCGGCGGTGCGGCCTCCCGAGTTGACCGCCGTGGCGCGGACGACCGCGTGCACCCGGTCGCCGTCCCGCAGCGCCGCGGAAAGCCGTTTCACCACGACGGCGACGGTCCCTTCGCCGGGCACGTAGCCGTCGGCGGCGACCCCGAAGGCGTGGCAGGCGCCGGTGGGGCTGAGGAACTTGCCCTGGGTCAGCAGCCGGTACTTGCCCGGGTGCGGCATGACGTTGACCCCGCCCACGACCGCCACGTCGCAGTCGCCCGCCCGGATGGCGGTCGCGGCCAGGTGCAGCGCGGTGAGCCCGCCCGAGCACATGGTGTCGACGGCCACGCTCGGCCCGTGCAGGTCCAAGGCGTGCGAGACCCGGTTGGCCACCGCGGCGAAGGAACTGCCGACGGCCCGGCCGTCGGTGTCGAGGTCCTGGTAGTGGCCGAACATCGCGGCCACGAACACCCCGGCGCCGGGCGCGGGCCGGGCGAAGCACCCGGCGTCTTCCCAGGCGTGGTAGGCGGTTTGCAGGAAACGGCGTTCCTGCGGGTCGAGCGCTTCGGCTTCGGCGGGAGCGATGCCGAAGAACACCGGGTCGAAGTCCAGCGCGTGGCGGAGGAAGCCGCCGTGCCTGCCCTGCGCGGCACCCGGCTCCTCGGGGGCCGGGCGGTAGTCGGCGCGCCAGTCCCAGCGGTCTTCGGGGATGACCTGCACCGAATCCTCGCCACGCAGCAAGGACTGCCAGAACGCCTCGACGTCGTCACCGCCGGGGAACTCCCCCGCCATGCCGATGATCGCGATGTCGTCGGGCCGGTGGACCGGCTCCCCGGCCGGGACGGGCGGCTCGTCGGCGACGTCCGGTGCGGCCGCCGGTTCCGCCGCCGTGCCGGCGAACCGGGCGGCCAGCCGGGGCCGCACGCGGTCGAGCAGGTGGTCGGCGAGCGCGGCGACGGTGGGGTGCTGCAGCACGACGGCCCGGCTGAGCCGGAACTGCTCGCCCAGGTCGAGGTGGGATTCGATCTCCCGGCTGATCCGGACGCTGCCGACGCTGTCGAGGCCCTGTTCCAGCAGGTTGTCCTCGGTGCCGATCCGGGCGAGGCCGGTGTGCCGGACGACCACGGCCCGCAGCCACTCCACCGTCCGCTCCCGCAGGTCCCCGGTGGACGCGGGCGCCACGGGAGCCGGCGCGGCCGGTGCCGCGGGCGGCTCGGGATCGACGCGGAGGTCGCCGTCGAACACGACCACGCGGCCGACCCCGGCGGCCACGGCGGACATCAGCGCGTCGCAGGCGCGCTCGGGGTCCATGGCGCGCAGGCCCGGGACGCTCTCGGCCGGCCGCATGCCGTCGGTGTCCCAAAGTCCCCAGTCGACGCAGAGCCAGCCGGGGGTGCGCTCGGCCAGGCCGCCGGCGAACGCATTGGCCGCACCGTAGCCGGCCTGCCCCACGTTGCCGGTCACCGCGGTCAGCGAGCCGAACTGGACGACCCGGGCCGGGCGGTGCGGACCCCGCAGCGCGGCCAGGCCCAGCGCGACCCCGGCTTTCGGCCGCAGCACGGCGTCGAGGCTCTCCGCGGACAGGGTCCGCAGGAGCCCGTCGGCCAGCACCCCGGCGAGGTTGACGGCGAGCTCGACCGGACCGAACCGCTCGTGGACGTAGCGGAACGCCTCGTCCAGGGCGGCCGGGTCGTCGGCGGCGACGCTGAGGTAGGCCACCGCACCCGCCTCCCGCAGCGCCCGGGCCCGCTCGGGGCCCGGCCTGCCGCGGCCGAGCACGACCACCCGGGCCCCGCAGCGTTCGGTCAGGTACCGGCACAACGGCCGTCCCACGCCGCCCGCGCCGCCGACGAGGACCACCGCGTCGCCGGGGCGGAGCACCTCGGCGGGCCGGGCGGGCGGCAGCTCGGCGGGCTCGTGCCGGAGGCACTCCGGCTCGTCCTCCCCGGCCACCAGCCGCGCGCCCGGGTTGGCCGCCGCGGCGGCGATCCACCTCGCCAGCCGCTCGCCTGTGACCGCGCCGGTCACCCGGACCGACGTGTGGCGCAAGGGTTCCTCGCGCGCCACTGACCCGGCCATGCCGTCGAGGACCGGGGCCAGCGCGTCGTCCTCGGCCGAGAGCACCACGAGGTGCCGGGCCCGGCCCGCCGCGACCCGCAGCAGATCCGCACAGCCACGGGCGAAGGCCGCCACCGCCTCGTACGCCGGTGCCGCGTCGCCGCGCCAGGCGACGACGAGCACGCCGTTTTCGTCGAGGTCGGCCGCGCGGACCGCCTCGCGCGGGCCGGTGCGCCGGTGTTCGACGCCCGCGGCGGACGCGGCCGCGGCGAAGTCGTCGCGGTCGGTGAGCAGCAGCACCGGGCTCGCCGGGCGGTCGCCGGTGGCCGGCAGCGGACGGCGCCGGGGTCGGAGAACGTGCATGGGGTGCTTCCCCTCCGTACGGGCAGGTGGGCGGGCGGGTTCAGACGCCCATGAACTCCTCGACGACCTTGAACTGGGCGGCGGCGCCCGGGTCGTCGGCGAACGGGTGCGGCACGCCGAGCCGGGCGGCGACCACCATCCCGGAGACGATCGCGCCTTCGTGGCCGGTGACGCTCGTGTCCGTGCCGCAGAACCAGATGCCGTCACGACCCTGCAGCCCGGCCAGCCGCCGCTTGTGGCGGACGTCGGCCGGGCGCAGCTGCGGCAGTTTCCACCGCCGGCGGGCGAGCACCTTCGTTTCCTCGACCGGTTCCTGGGGGTCGAAGGTGATCAGCACCGGCTCCTCGACGTCGCGGAGGGCGTGCAGGACGGAGCAGTCGCGGGTGAGGCTCCCGGTGGCCTCTTCGGCGCGCGCGAGGTCGAACCCCGGCCCCATGCGGAACCGGCAGTACACGTCGGAACCGTCGTCGCCGAGCCAGCTCGTGTCCTGGTGCAGCACGCTTTCCACCGGCACGTAGGCGAATCCGCCGAGCAGTTCCCCGTACCGCGGGCCCGCGTCGCGCAGCATCTTGTGCGCGATGTCGGCGTGGGTGGCGACGACGACGGCGTCGAAGTGGTGTTCCTCGCCGCAGGCGGACAGCAGCACCCCGCCGCCGGGCGACGGCACGATCGCTTCGACCGGGGTGGCCAGGCGGACCCGGTCGCCCAGCTGCGCGGCGATGACGTCCAGGTAGCGGTGGATGCCGCCGTCGGCTTTGCGCCAGTAGCCGGGCGCGAAGAAGGACAGCAGGTTCATGCTGAACGACAGCGCGACGTACATCAGCGAGTAGTCCAGTGAAGGCGCGTGGCAGCCCGAGTAGACGCTCATGATCGGGTCGACGGCCTGGTGCTTGAAGGCGCGCGAGTAGCCGTTTTCGTCGAGGTACTCGCCGATGCTCAGCCCGCGCAGCCGCTCGTCGGCCGATGCCGCGACCTGGTTCATGGCCAGGTGGAAGCGGTCGAACTCGTCGATCAGCTCGGCCCGGAGCGCCCCGCTGCGGTCCTGGTTGCTCCAGGTCCGGCCGGGCCCGGGGAACGCGACCCGGATCGACGACGGGGCGACGTAGGTGCCGATCCCGAACCCGGTCAGCAGCCGGTGCAGGTTGGGTGCCAGTTTCTCCGTGAAGTGCTCGACTCCCATGTCGACCCGCACTTCGCCGGCACCGGTCTCGACGGGATGGCTGTAGGCGTGCCCACCGAGCCGTTCGTCGGCTTCGAACAGCACCACCTCGTGGGTGCGGGAAAGCAGCCAGGCCGCCACGGACCCCGCTCCGCCGCCACCCACGACCGCCACCCGGCTGCGTCCTGCCGTCATGCCGTCATCTCCAGCTGCTCTGTCCGGGGCGGCGCGCCGCCGAGGATCTTCCGGGTCAGGTCGGTCAGCACCGTGCCGGGCCCGACCTCGTGGAAGGTCGTGGCCCCGGTGCGGGCCAGGTGTTCCACGGTCTGCCACCAGCGCACCGGTTTCACCAGCTGGAAGACCATTTCCTCGAGCAGGCGGGCGGCCACGACCACCTGTCCGGTGGTGCTGGAGACCACCGGCCGCACCGGCTCCCCGAACTCGCGTCCGAGCAGGAACCGGGCGAATTCACGCCGGCACGGTTCCATGTGCCGGGAGTGGAACGCCCCGCTGACCGCCAGCGGCACACAGCGGTGCCCGGCCCCTTCCAGCACCGGGGTCAGCTCGGCGAGGCGCTCGGCCGGACCGCTGAGCACGACCTGGCCGGGGCTGTTGTAGTTGGCCACTTCCACGTCGAAGAACTCCCAGCGCGCGAGGTCCCGGTCCACCCGGGTGGCACCGGCGCCGAGCACGGCGAGCATCCCGCCGCCCTCGACCGCCTGCATCAGCTCGCCGCGCCGGGCGACGATCTCCAGCCCGCCGATCAGATCGAGCACCTCGGCGGCGAACAGCGCGGCGTACAAGCCCACGCTGTGGCCGACGAGCGGTCCGGTCACCGCCCCGCCGGCCCGCTCGGCGTGCGCCAGGTAGGCCAGGCAGCTCACCAGGTAGATCGCGGGCTGCGTGTGCGCGGTCTGCTGCAACCGCCCGTCGGGGTCGGACCGGCACAGCTCCGTCAGCGAGTAGCCGACGGCCGCGTCGGCCTGCGCGCACAGCTGCGGGTAGCGGTCGAACAGCTCGTCCCCCATCCCGGGGTACTGCGCACCCTGGCCGGGGAACATCAGGACGTCACCGGGCACCTCGCACCTCCTCCCTCAGCTCAGCTCGAAGACTTCGAACGCGGACGGGGCCCGCCGGGGCGCGGGCGCCCCGCCTGCCGCGACGGACACCGCTTCCTCCAGCAGCACCAGAGGATTGCCGTCGACGTCGGTGAACCGGAAGTCGAAGGTGCGGGTGCGGGCGGAGCCGCCGGCGCGTTCGGTGCATTCGCAGAACACGGCCTCGTCGCGCGGGGCGCGCACGACCTTCAGCCGCCCCAGGTGGTACGGGACGAACACCGGGGCGGCCGGGTCGTCGCTCGCCGAAAGCAGGATCGACAGCTGCATGCCCGCGTCCAGCAGGGCCGGCGACAGCTCGAACCCCCAGTCCCGATCCACGTGCAGGAACGCACGGACCGCGCCGGGGGCGACTTCGGCCCACCGCACCCCGCGCAGGGCCGGTCCGTAGTCGTAGCCCAGCTCGCGGAACCGGGCGTAGACCTCTTCGCCGTCCAGCCGGCGGCCTCCCTCCGCCGGTGCCGTGGCGAACGGGCGGGCGTCGCCGGGGTCGACCACTTCGGCGGTGCAGAACGGATCGCCGCCCTTGTTGTCCACAAGGGACAGTTCGCGGCCGCGGGTGACGACCTCGACGGCACCGGGGTCGGTGACCGGCCGCTGCCACAGCACGTGCCCGAGTGTCTTGCCGCCGGCGTGCCGAGACAGCACCGACAGTGACCACGCGGCGGGCGCGACCGCCTCGCCGCCGATCCGGTGCGCGGCCACCAGCTCGCCGAGACCGCCCAGGTCCGACTCGACGGAGGCGACCCAGTGCCGGTGGCGCAGGAACGGGTAGCCCGGCAGGGAAACCGGCGGACGAGGCGGGTAGAAGCCGTCCCAGCCGGGATCGCCGCCGGATTCGAAGAAGGCGGCCACCGCCGGCGCGGTGTCCGCGGTGAGCACCCCGGCCGGTCCGGACGGCGTCCGGGCGCCCCGCCGCTGCAGGTCGACGCCGAGCTGCCGGACCAGGTCGTCCTGGTCGCGGCAGACGAGGGCCACCCGGTGCCGGAAGGCGTCGCGGCGGCAGGACAGGGTGTGCGCCAGTGCGTCCATGTCGACGCGGCGGCCGAGCAGCGAGGCGCGCAGGTCGTCCATGAGCAACTGCAGCCCCGCACTGCTGTGGTGCGAGAGCGGGATGACGTAGCAGTCCCGCTCGGGCCGGGGCGGCGCCGGGTCCTGCGCCGGCACCCCGCGGAGGACGACGTGGGCGTTGGCGCCACCGGCTCCGAAGGAACTGACGGCGGAGACCAGCGGCAGCGGATCCGGCCACTCGGCCGGCTGGGTGTTCAGCACGAAAGGCGTGGCCGGGAAGTCGATGTGCGGGTTGGTCCGGTCGGCGTGCAGCGAAGGCACGAGCTTGCGGTGGCGCATCTGCAGGACGGCCTTGAGCACCCCGGCCAGGCCCGCCGCCGACTCGAGGTGACCGATGCCCGCCTTGACCGACCCGAGCCGGATGCGCTCGGTACCGGCCGCGGCGTAGGCCTTGCCGAGCGCCCGGACCTCGATCGGGTCCCCGAGTTCGGTGCCGGTGCCGTGCGCTTCGACGTAGCCGACCCCCTCGGGCGGGATGCCGGCGGCGGACAGCGCGCGGGTGATCAGGGCGTGCTGGGCGTCGACGTTGGGCGCGGTGTAGCCGTTGGCCCGGCCGCCCGCGTTGATCGCGGAGCCGGCGATGACGGCGTGCACGCGGTCGCCGTCACGCCGGGCGTCGGCCAGCGGTTTGAGGACCAGGCACACGACTCCTTCCCCGTCGACGAATCCGTCGGCCCCCTCGCCGAACGGGCGGCAGGTGCCGCCGCGCGAGAGCATGCCCATGCCGCTGAGCAGCCGGAACTGCCGCGGGTGGGTGATCAGGTTGACCCCGCTGACCACGGCCTGCCGGCACTCGCCGGTGCGCAGCGACTGGCAGGCGAGGTGCAGGGCGGTCAGCGAAGCCGAGCAGGCGGTGTCTACGGCCAGGCTCGGCCCGTGCCAGTCGAAGTGGTAGGAGGTGCGGTTCGCCATCGACCAGAACAGCGAGGTCGTGGGCGGCTCGGCCGGATCGGCGGGTGTGTGCCAGGCGTAGCCGCCGTTCATCACGCCGACGAACACGCCGGTGTCGCCGCCGGCCAGCCCGGCCCGGCTGTACCCGGCGTCGAGCAGCGCCTGGTAGGTCTGCTCCAGGACCAGGCGTTCCTGGGGGTCCATCACGGCCGCGTCGCGCGGGGTGAGGGTGAAGAAGGTGTGGTCGAACGCGTCGACGTCGTCGATGAAGGCACCGCGACCGGTGTAGCTCAGCGGCTCGGGACCGGCGGTGACGTCGACCTTCCACCGCCCGGACGGCACCTCGGAGGTGGCATCGACCCCGGCGACGAGGTTGGCCCAGAACTCGTCGACGGTCCGCGCACCGGGCAGGCGCGCGGACATCCCGATGACGGCGACGTCGCCGTCCCGCACGGCCAGCTCGTCCCTGGTTTCCGCTTCCGCAACGGGTTCGGCTGCCGGGCCGCCGTCGAATTCCCCTTCCAGGGCGGCACGGTGCTCCGACACGAGATGCTCCGCGAGCCGGGCCACGGTGGGGAACTCGAACAACACCGTCGCCGGCAGATAACCCACCACCTCACGCAACGGCTTCAACAACTCCATCGCGATCAACGAATCGATCCCCATGTCCCGAAACGGCCGATCCCGCTCCACCTCGGACACCTCGAACCGCATCGTCTCCGCAATCACCCCACGCACAAACCCCTCGACCCGCTCCGTCAAACCCACGCCGTCCGAACCCGGGCGCGCAGGCTCTTCCGGCTCACCAGGAAACGCCTCGCTCAACACCTCCCCGTGCTCCGACACCAGATGCCCCGCCAACCGCGCCACCGTCGGGAACTCGAACAACACCGTCGCCGGCAGATAACCCACCACCTCACGCAACGGCTTCAACAACTCCATCGCGATCAACGAATCGATCCCCATGTCCCGAAACGGCCGATCCCGCTCCACCTCGGACACCTCGAACCGCATCGTCTCCGCAATCACCCCACGCACAAACCCCTCGACCCGCTCCGTCAAACCCACGCCGTCCGAACCCGGGCGCGCAGGCTCTTCCGGCTCACCAGGAAACGCCTCGCTCAACACCTCCCCGTGCTCCGACACCAGATGCCCCGCCAACCGCGCCACCGTCGGGAACTCGAACAACACCGTCGCCGGCAGATAACCCACCACCTCACGCAACGGCTTCAACAACTCCATCGCGATCAACGAATCGATCCCCATGTCCCGAAACGGCCGATCCCGCTCCACCTCGGACACCTCGAACCGCATCGTCTCCGCAATCACCCCACGCACAAACCCCTCGACCCGCTCCGTCAAACCCACGCCGTCCGGAGCCGGGTGCGCGGGCGAAGCGGCCGGGCCGGCGGCGGCCACCAGGACCTGCTGCTCGTCGCCCCCGTGGGACGCCACGTCACCGAAACCCGCCTCGGCCAGCAGCCGTCGCCACTGCGTCCCGGACAGCAGCGGGCTGTGCTCGAGCCGGTAGGCGTCGTTGCCCAGCCACCAGCCGTCGGTCAGGCCGAAGGTCAGCGTGGCGTAGTCCTGGCGCGCGGTGATCTCGCCCAACACGAGGATTCCGCCGTCTCGCAGCATCCGGCGCACGTTGCGCAAAGTCGTCGGCACGTCCGGGGTGGCGTGCAGGACGTTGGTGGCCACCACGACGTCGAACCGGCCCTCGTAGGCCGGCGGCGGATCGGTGACGTCGCAGATCTCGAAGCGCAGGTACGGGTGCTCGGCGAACGCGTCGCGGGCGCGGTTGAGGAACGCGTGCGAGAGGTCGGTGAAGGCGTAGGACACGTCGTGCGGGTCGAGGCGGTCGAGCACGAACCGGGTGGTGCTGCCGGTGCCCGCGCCGATCTCCAGGATCCGCAGCTCCCTTCCGGACACCTGCCGCTGGTAGGCGGCGACCACGTCGGCGGAGACGCCGTTGAAGTGGTCGGCGATCGGGTTGCTGCGGTAGACCGGGGCGACCAGCTCGAAACTGCCGCCGGGGAACACCACCTCCAGTGGGTCGAGGTCGCCGCGCAGCACGGCGGGCAGGCTCTCGACGCAGCGGTCGAGCAACGTCAGGTGTCCCGCCAGGTCCGGGTACTCGCGCACGAGTTCGGCACGCGAAGGCGACGGCGCGTCCGGAATGGCCCGGACCGCGGACAGCAGCCGCGCGTGCCGCGGGATCGCCACCGAAGGCAGGTCGGTCCGGTGCAGGGCGGACCGGGCGTAGGCCTCGATCCGCTCCGCCAGCGCCCGGTTGCGGGTCGCCTCCGGCGTGTCGTCGGCGAACGGTGGCACCAGCGCCGCGGGTCCCGAGGTCTCTGCTGCGGTCTCGTGCGGGGTGATGTCCATGCGCTGCAACGCCTCCGGGGTGGCCTTGACGACGGTGATCTGCCGGTGCTCGCCCGCGAGGAGCCGCTCGACGACGGCGAGGCCTTCGGCCGGCTCGAGGGAACCGACGCCGAGCCGCCGCATCCGTTCGCGGTACTCCGGCTTCGCGACGATCCCGACCGAGCCCCAGTAGCCCCAGTTCACGACCCGGGCGTCGATGAGCAGCGCCTCGCGGATCAGGTCGGCGTAGGAGTCGGCGGCCACGCTCGCCGCGGCGTAGTTCCCCTGCCCCGCATTGGCCAGATAGGACTGCAGCGAGGAGAAGAACAGGCAGAAGTCGAGCTCCCGCCCGCGCAGCGCCTGCACGAGCTGGTGCGTGCCGTGCACCTTCGGCCGCAGCACGTCCAGCAGCCGCCGGTCGCTCATGGTGGCCAAGGTGGCGTCGTCGAGCACCAGCGCGGAGTGGATGACGCCGTGCACGACGTCGTGCCGGTCCAACGCGGCGCGCAGGGCGGCGCCGTCGGCCAGGTCGGCCTGGTGGTGGTGCACCGCGCGGGCGCCCAGCTCGCCGAGCCGCCGCCGGGCGGCCTCGGTGTGCTCGGGCCCGCGCCGGCCGAGCAGGACGATCTCGGCCCGGTAGTGCTCGGCCAGGTACTCGGCGAGCACTCCCCCGAGACCGCCGGTGCCACCCAGGATCACGTAGGTGCCGCCGGTCCGGAACGCCGGCCGCGACGGCCACTCCCCCAGCCGCACCGGAGCCATCCCGGCGGTGGCGATCCGGTCGCCGTCGAGGCAGAGCGCCTTGCCGGGCGCATCGGGCAGGGCGAGGCCGAGCGCCCGGTCCAGTGTGGACGCGGAGAGGTCGCTCAGGCACAGGCAGCGGACCCGCCACTCCGGCCGTTCCGCGGCGAGGGTCCGCGCGAGGCCGACGTGCACGCCGTCGACCGGGTGGCCCGCGGCCGGGAACAGCGGGCTCGGCACGGCCTTGTCGGTGACGACGTCGAGTGTGACCGCCGGCCGGGAATCCAGTGCCCGAACGAGGCGCAGCAGGGCGGTGAGGTCGTCGTCCCGCACCCCGTCGGACCACGACGTGCGGGAGACGAAGACCAGGTGCGCGCCGTCCGGCGGCACGGTCAGCGGGTCGCGCAGCGCGACGACGTCTTCGTGCGGGAACGCTTCGGTCAGTTCGCGGCGGAGGGCCTCCTGGCCGGGCGGCACCAGGAACACCCGGGTGCCCCCGGGACGGGGTGCCGCGGCGGGGAGGGCGCCGGTCGACCACCGCGGCGCGAACGCGAGCCCGCCGACTTCGGCGCGGCGCACCGCGTCGGCGCCGGGGCGTTCGTACTGCTGGTTCACGGAGTTCTCCTTCGGTGGAGCGGAAGTCAGCGCGCGGGCTTCACGCCGAGGTCGAAGACGGACAGCAGCGGCTCGTAGCCGTCGTCGTAGACCGTGCACCCGGTCCGGAAGGGCGAGTGCTTCTCGGTCAGCACGAACGCCGACGGCAGCGGGAAGGCCGGCGGCCGGTGCACCACCAGCTGTCCCAGCGAGAACGGCATCAGGCTGTCGCGGTGCTCGCCGATGGAAATGGCCATCCCGGCCTGGAACGCACAGTCGAGCAGGGGCACCGGCTCCAGCCGGATCCCGTCGTTTCCCGTCAGCAGGGCCAGCGACGCCTGCCCGAGCCGCTGCACGTAGCTGATGCGGCGGAAGTGCGGGCCGTAGTCGATGCCCATCGCGGCGAACTCGGTGTAGATCTCCCGCCGCGTGAAGTGCGAGCGGGAGTCCTCGGCGATGCGGTCGCGGACCGCCGTCGGCACCGACGGCGGCCGGTCCTGCGGGGTCAGCTGCAGGGTGCCGAGGCCGCAGCGCAGGCCGTGGTTGTCGATCGTGTAGCCGGCGGTCCGCCCGTCGGGCGCGACGCGGAACCGCAGCACCAGGTCCAGCGGTTCGTCGCCGGGCACCGGCCGCAGCCACGCGCCGTCGGCGACGCCGTGCACCCGCGCGCCCGGGTGCACCAGGTCCAGCCCGCGGAAGGCCAACTCCAGCCACACCACCCCGGGCAGGATCCGGCGGCCGCGCACGACGTGCTCGCGGAACCAGGTGTGGTCCGGGTCGAGGACGGCGCGCACCGCTCCCGGCTCACCGGGCACGGCCCGCAGTCCAGCCGCCTCCGGTCCGCTGTCGAGCGCGCCCATCAGCGGGTGAACCAGAAGTCGGTGTCGGCGAACGGGTAAGCGGGCAGCCGCACGAACCGCGGGGGGCGTCCGGCGAACAGGGACGGCCAGTCGACGGGGTGGCCGGCCAGGTAGGCGCGGCGGGCCTGCTCGGGATCCGCGGTGACGACCGGGTCACCGGCCGGCCCGACCCGGACCGGCTCGGCCACCGCCCCCAAAGCGTCGGCCAGCTGGGCGGCCGAGGACACCACCCAGGCCTGCCGGTGCTCGAAGTGCTCGCGGCCCCGGCACAGCGTGTGGGACAGCTCGCCCAAGCGGAGCCGCGGCAGCTCCGCCCGCAGCGCGCCGGCGAGGGCCTGCAGCGCCCGCGGGGTCCGCGCCGACAACGGCATCAGGTAGGTCCCGCCGTCCTCCGGCTCGCGTGCGGGATCCGGCGGCGGGGCGGAAAGCACGACGTGGGCGTTGCTGCCCCCGAAACCGAACGAGCTGATACCCGCGACCAGTGGCTCCGGCCCGGTCCACGACACCGGCTTCTCCAGCAGCTCGAACGGCGTTCCGGCCAGGGAGATCCGCGGGTTCAGCTCGGAGAAGTGCAGGTTGCCCGGCAACGTGCGGTGCTCGAACGCCTTGACCACCTTGACGACCGAGGCGATCCCCGCGGCGGCCTCCAGGTGCCCGACGTTGGTCTTGACCGCGCCCAGCCGCACCGGCAGCTCGGGCTCGGGCACCAGCTCGGCCCAGGCCCGCGCCAGCGCGTCGAACTCGATGGCGTCGCCGAGCGCGGTCCCCGAGCCGTGTGTTTCGATGTAGCCGGTCCGGGCGGCCAGCTCCGGGGTGTAGGCCTCGAGCAGCAGGCTGCGCTGGGCGTTGGGGTTGGGTGCGGTGAGCGAGTTGGCGCGCCCGCCGTGGTTTTCCACCGCGCTCTCGATCACCGCCAGCACCCGGTTGCCCTCGGCCAGTGCGTCCGGCAACCGCCGGACGACGAGCGTTCCGTAGCCCTCGCCGCGCACGTAGCCGTCGGCCGAGGCGTCGAAGGTGGCGCAGCGGTGGCGGGGCGAGAGCAGGCCCGCGGCGTGCAGGCCGTCGTTGACCTGCTGGTCGAGGATGAGGTTGACGCCGCCGACGACGGCCGTGTCGCAGGCGCCGGTGCGCAGGTCACGGCACGCCCGGACCAGCGCGACCAGCGAGCCCGAGCAGGCGGTGTCCAGGGTGGCGGACGGGCCGGTCCAGTCGAAGAACGCGGACAGCCGGTTCGCCAGCAGGCTGGCGGAAGCGCCGACGAGCGAGTGCGGTGCCTGCCGGGCGGCCGCTCGCGCCTGGAGCACCGCGTAGTCCGCCCCGGTGGCGGCCACGTAGCAGCCGGTGCGCGTGCCCCGCAGCTCGGCGGGGGCCCGGCAGGCGTCTTCCAAGGCGTGCCAGGTGGACTGCAGCAGCACCCGCTGTCTCGGGTCCATCCAGCCCGCCTCGAGCGGGGAGATGGAGAAGAACCGGGCGTCGAAACTCTTGACGCCCGGCAGGAACCCGGCGACCTCGCCCGGCAGCCCGCGGTCCGGATCGGCGGGGCCGACGGCGTCGACGCCGGCCAGCAGCGCTTCCCAGAACGAACCGGCGTCGCCGCCGCCGGGCAGCACCGCGGCGAGGCCGACGATGGCGAGCCGGTCGTCCGCGGCCGCCGGGCCGGAGGTGGTGCGGCGGCCGCGCTTTCCCGCCGGTTCGGGACCGGCCGCGGTCCCGGACACGGCCGCGGCGACGGCCAGGAGGGTGGTGAGCCGGTAGAAGTCGTGGGCCTGGAACGGAACGCCGTAGCGCTCGCTGATGCGCACGGCGAGCACGTTGTACCCCAGCGACCCGATGCCCTGGTAGCCCAGCGGCTGATCGGCGTCCGGGGGCGGCACGTGCAGCTCGTCGGCGACCAGGCGGCGCAGCTCGGCGACGAGCCCGTCGTCGCCGGGCCGCGACGCCTCCGCGGGGGCTTGCGGCTGCGCCAGGTCCAGCTCGGCGCGCGGCCGCTCCGCCAGTGCCCGGGTGTCGGCTTTCCCGTTCGGCGTCAGGGGAATGCTGCGCAGCCGGTCGATGGTCTTCGGCCGCAGGTAGTGCGGCAGGGCGGCCTGGCAGCGGTCGCGGACCGCGCCGGCGTCGAAGTCCCGGCCTTCGGGCAGCCAGACCAGGCACCGCAGGTGCGGTTCGGGATCGGCCGCGACGACCACGAAAACCGTCGCGGTCGGCACGACTTGCCGCACCACCGCAGCGACCTCGCCGGGCTCGACCCGGTAGCCGTTCACCTTGCGCTGGCCGTCCTTGCGGCCGGCGAACACGACCCGGCCTTCGCCCTCGTGCCGGACGAGGTCGCCGGTGCGGTACGCCGGTGTGCCGTCCTGCAGCGGGCGGAAGGGGGTGTCCGCGGCGTTCAGGTAGCCCTTGGCCACGCAATCCCCCGCGATCACCAGCTCACCGGGCGCGCCGGGGGCGACGGCGCGGCCTTCGTCGTCGACCACGTGGTAGGCGGTGCCGCGGACCGGCGTGCCGAGGTGCACGTCACGGGGGTGCGTGACGCGGTGCCAGCTCGACCAGATCGTCGCTTCGGTGGGGCCGTACATGGTGTAGACAGCGCTTCCCTGAGCCAGCAGGTACTCCGCCACCTCCGGCTCGAGGTGCTCCCCGCCGCACAGCAACGTCATCGGCGTGCGCGCCCGCCATCCCGCCGCCTCGAGCACGCGCCAGGTGGACGGCGTCGCCTGCACCACGGTGATCCGGCCGCGGTCGAGACGCTCGGCGAGTGCGGAGCCGCTCAACCGGGCTTCGTCGGGCAGGATTTCGACGGCGGCCCCGTGCACGAGCGGGAGCAGCAGTTCCAGCAAGGAGATGTCGAAGCTGACCGGGGTCAGGGCCAGCACCCGGTCTTCGGGCCGCAGACCGGGGTCGTCACCCACGGACAGCAGGAAGTTGACGAGGTTCCCTTCGCCGACCATCACGCCCTTGGGGATACCGGTCGAGCCGGACGTGAACAGCACGTAGGCCACGCGGTCCGGATCCACCCCGGGCTCGGGCACCACGGCCGGTCCCGGGCCGGTGGTGGTGACGTCGTGGACGCGGGCGTGCGGGAAGAGCCGCGCGGCGCGCTCGCGGGTCGCCGGGTCGGCCAGCACCACCCGGACCTCGGCGGCCTCGCCGCAGCGGGTGAGCCGTTCGTCGGGCGAGACCGGGTCGAGTGGCACGAACGGGCGGCCCAGCAGCAACGCGGCGAGATAGCACACCGGAACCGCCGCGGACCGCGTGACCAGGACGCCGATCGCGCCCGGAGCGGCGTCGACGGCTGCGGCGAGGGCAGAAGCTTCGGCGAGCAGCTCGCGGTAGGTCAGCGTCCGGTGGTCGTCGGCGACGGCGATCCGGTCCGGGTGCACGCCGGCGGTGTCCGCGATCATCCGGCCCAGGGCACGATGGCCGCCGCCGCCCGGTGCGCCCTCGGCGACCGGCCCCGTGGGCCGGGACAGGTCGCACGCGGCCAGTGGCCGCTCCGGGTGCGCGACGGCGAACCGCAGCAGCGTCAGGAAATCCGCCGCGAACGCCGCCAGCGCGTCGGCGGTGACCAGCCGGGACGAGGAGTCGAATGAAAGGCGGATGCCCGTTTCGCCGGAGGCGAAGGTGATCGTCAGGTCGCTGGAGCTGGCGGTCTCCGGCGTGCGCAGCCACCGGACGTTCAGGCCGGTCAGCTCAGGCGGGGCCGTCGGCAAAGTGGCCGGCGAGGAGTTCACCACGACGTTGAGCAGCGGACCGGCGGACCGGCGGGGGCGGTCGGGCTCGGCCGCGGCGAGCGCGAGCAGGTCCAGAACGGGGAAGTGCTGGTGCGGGCGCATCTTCTCGCGCTGGACCCCGACTTCGTCCAGCAGCGACCGCGCGGTCCGCGACGCCGGCGCCGGCGCCAGCCAGATCGGGAGCAGCGTGGTGTGGCAGCCGTGGGGAGTACCGCGCCGGCGGGTGTCCACGGTGTGGGCGACCACGACGGGGTGGTCGGCGTCGCCGGTGCGGGTGTGCAGGAGGGCCCCGGTCAGCGCGACGACGAGCTGGAGCAAGGTGGCGTCCCGCTCGCGCAGGAGCCGGTGCACGCCCTGGGCGTCGCCGACCGTGTGGCGCACCGACAGCGGTCTCGCCGCCGGCGGCGTCGCCGTCCGGGCGAACCCGAGGGGCTGGTGCAGCGGGGCGCCGTCGAGGGCGTCCCGCCAGAACGCGGTCGCGGCGGCGTGGTCCGGGGTTTTCGGTTGCCACGCCGGGGATTCCGGCTCGGGGTGCGCACCGCGCCAGCACGCCGCGAGCGCGGCGAAGAACGGCGCGAAACCCCCGCCGTCGAAGACCAGGTGGCTGAAGTCCAGCCGCAGCAACACCAGCTCGGACGACTCGCGCCGGCAGAGGAAGCGGTAGAGCTGCTGGCCCGCGGGGTCGAGCGGCGGGGCGTCGTGCAGTTCGGCGGCGGTCGCGCAGTGGCGCAGCACACTGCGTGGGGCGGGCCGGGTCCGGACCTGCAGCGAGCCGCGCACCTCGGTGAAGTAGTCCAGCAGCCGGGGGAACGCCGTCACCACGACCTCGCGCAGGGCCGCGTCGAGCCGGCCGGTGTCGGCCGGGCCCCGCAGCTCGCAGGTGTAGCCGATGGTCAGGTTCGGGTCGCCGGGGTCGCCCCGGAAGCGCAGCCACTGGAAATGCTCGTGCGCGGTCGCCTGCCGCAACGTCATTCGAAGGAAACCTTTCCCCCGGTCCGCATCGGTCCACGCCGGTAGCGGCCGGATCATCGGGGTCTGTTCCGAAACGGGACGGCGCGGATTGTCCGCCGTTGTGCACGTCCCGCTTCGACCACCTATTTCATGGTGAACACGAATCCCGCTCGCGGTCAACCCGGGGAGCGTGACGTCCACCGATCAGAGCCGTCGTAAACTGCGTATCGGCAGCGCCCGAAGGATCGGAAACTACTCAGCTGAGGAGTGCCGTGCACCAGAATTCACTGGTACGCTTGATTCCCTTTTATCTCATTATCTTCATCGACAACCTGAGTGTCAGCCTGGTGCTGCCGGTGCTGATCCCGATCGCGTACGACCCCGCCGCGGGGCTGCTCGCCGACGGCGGCCAGGGCACCCGTGACCTGCTGTACGGCCTGGCCATCGGCACCTATTCGCTGGCGATGTTCTTCGGCGCGCCCGTGCTCGGCTCGCTTTCGGACCTGTTCCGCCGCAAACGCACCCTGGCGCTGTGCCTCAGCGGGCTGGCGCTGGGCTACGCGCTCACGGTGTGGGCGATGCTGGCCAAGGACGTGCCGCTGTTCATCACCGGGCGCGTGGTCTGCGGCCTGTTCTCCGGCAGCCTGCCGGTGGCGCAGGCGGCGATCATCGACGTCACGCCGAAGGACCGCCGCGTCACCGCCATCGGGCGGATCATGTTCTGGGTGTCGATGGGGTACGTGGCCGGGCCGCTGATCGGCGGCTACCTGAGCGACCCGACGCTGGTCTCCTGGTTCGCGCTGCCGACGCCGTTCCTCTTCGTGGCCGGCACTTCGCTGCTGAACCTGCTCATCCTGCTGACCACCTACCGGGAGGCGCCCCGGCCGGAGGAGCGGCCGGCGGGCAAGGTCTCGATCCCCAACCCGATCGCCCGGCTCGGCGAGGCGTTCCGGTTCCCCGGCATCCGGGTGCTCTCGCTGTCGCTGCTGCTGATGTCACTGGGCTGGACGGCGTTCTTCCAGTTCATCGGGCTGTACCTGACCGCGAACGAGGGCTTCGGCCAGCGCACGGTCAGCAACCTGATCTCGGTGGTCGGCATCGGCCTGGCCGCCGCGTTCCTCGCGTTCGTCCCGCTGGCGGCCCGCTACCTCAAGCCCGCGGTGTCGGTGCCGGCCGCACTGGCGGTCATGACGGCGTGCATCGCCGCCACCTCGCTGACCGGCTCGCTCCTGGTCCTCTACCCGGTGTGCCTGATCGGCGCGATCGGCTACGGCATTTCCTACAGCGGCCTGGTCGGTCTGATGTCGGTGTCGGTGGACGACAGCCACCAGGGGTCGGTGATGGGCATGGCCGGAGCGATCGCCGCATCGACCGCCGGGGTGACCGGGGTGGTGTTCGGCCTGCTGGACGGATCCAGCGCAGCGCCGATCCTGTCCGCGGCGGCGTTCGTCCTGGCCTCGGCGGCGCTGATGGGACTGCGGCCGGCCGCACGACGGCGCACGGAGGTCCCCGTGGGCACCGATCGCGGCGAAAACTGACATCCAGCCTGGTCAGGCCGTTCCGGGCTGTCCCGCCGGCGAGACAGCCCCGGCCATCGGGTCCGGTACGACCCGGGGCACCCCGGGCTCGACGGGCGTGTCGAGGAGCAGCCCGACCAGTGCGGCCGCGACCGGTTCCACCGCGGCCGCTCGTTCCGCCGCTCCCGGGGTGTTGGTCTGTTCCGTGCGCAGCAGCCCGGGCCGGGCCACCACGAACCCCACCCGGGGGTGGTGCTTGGCGAACCAGCTCACCAAGCCCTCCAGGGCCGCCTTCGCGGTCACGTAGTGCGGCCAGTCCCGGGGCGGGTCTTCAAGGGCCGCCGAAGACACCACCAGGCACCGGCCGCCGCGGCGGTCCAGTGGTGGCAGCAGTTCCGCCAGCGGCGCGGTGACCAGGCGGACCGAGGCGTCCAGGAACTCGCCGAACCGGTCCAGGTGCTCCGGGACCACGCCCAGCGGCCGGATCGGCGGGGCCGCCGAGCACACGAGGAAGTCCAGTTCCCCGAGGTCCGCGGCCAGCCCGCGGCTCCACCCGGGGTCCGCGGCGTCGCCCCGCGCGGGCCGGAGGGCGCCCGGCAGGTCCGCGGCCTCGGCGAGCAAGCGGTCCGGCACAGCGCCGCGGTGCCCCACCTGCACGGCGCAGCCCTGCCCGGCCAGCGCCAGCGCCACCGCCGCCCCCAGGCCGCGGCTGCCCCCGGTCACGACCGCGGACCGCCCGGTCAGCCGCTCCGACGGCGGCAGGTGCGCGGCGATCGCCGCCGCGGAGGGCAGCGGCGCCGGTGTGCGCACGATCGCTTCGAACTCCACCTCGGCGAGCGGGCCGCCCGCGGCGGTGAGGGTGCCGCCGGTGGTCAGCAACCCGAACCGGCGGTCGAGGGCCAGTACCTCGGCCGCGAAGGCCAGCGGCGCGGGCTCCGGTCCGCCGACCGGGTGGCAGCGCACCGAGATCCCGCTCAGCAGGCACCGCTCACCGGGCAGCAGCATCCCGGCCGTGTAACTCGACCACAGCAGCGTGACGAGCGCCCCCGGGCCCAGCAGGGCAGCGGTGTGGGGGAACCGACGGACCAGGGCATCGAGCCCGCGCGGCCCGTACTCCCCCGACACGCGCGTCCCCGGCGCCAGGTCGTCGAAGGTGCGGACGGCGGCCGCGCCGAGGGGTGGCACTCCGCTCACCACCGGCTCGGCCGCGGGCCCGGGACGCCACCGGGCGGACAAGCACACCCGGTCCCCGTCGCGCAGTTCGCACGCCGGCCCCGCCGCGGCGCTCGCGCGGTACCGGACGCCGGGGTACACCGGGCCACGGAATTCCACCTCGAGCCGGGCGGTGCCACCGGGCTCGGGACGCACTTCTTCGAGCGTCGCGAGCAGGGCGAGGACCCCGTGCGCGAGCACCCCGCCGAACGGCGTCGCCCGCGCGTGCTCGGGCGAGCGGTGCAACGGATTGACGTCCCCGCTGACCTGCGCAAACAATTCAACATCACTTTCGGAAAGCAACATGGGCATTCTCCGCGTGCCGTCGGGCCGGGGCCGAGTGCGCCACCGGCCGGAACCGGCGCAATGGGTTGCGGTTTCGCACCGGGTCTCCTTACAGTGGATTTCGTCCGCGGCGAGATAAAAACCACGGGGCTCGCCGCCATCGGAGATCAACGCAGGATTTGACCGCATCCGGTCGACATCGAGGGTACACAGTGACGGATCGAAGTATTCCGGCCATTTCCGACGAAGCCGCGCAGGCCACGGTGATCGAAGCGTTCCGGCAGGTGCTGGGGATCACGGAGGTCGACCCGGAAGCGCCGTTCGGCGCGCTCGGCGGCGACTCCCTGCGTGCGGTCCGGGTGCTGTCACGCGTGTGGCGCGAACTGGGGGTGGAACTGCCCGTCCACGCGTTGGGCGAGACCACCACGGCCGCCGAGTTCGCCGCCGTGGTCCGCGAACGGGGCGGGACGCCGTGACCCGTGGCATCGCGCTGGCCGCCACGTTCACCGCCGACCAGATCGCGGCCGCGGCGGCGGACCGGGCCGCTAGGCTGGACACCGCGGTGGTCACCGCGCCCTACGGCCAGACCGTCGAGCCACTCCTGGACCCCACGAGCGTGCTGCTGGCGAACACCGGGGTGAACGCGCTGCTGCTCCGCCTGGAGGACCTCCGCGGTGGTCTCCTCGACGAACTGCTCGCCGCTTTGGCCGCGGCACCCGGCCGCAGCACGGCGACCTGGCTCATCGCCGTGACTCCCCCGTCGCCGCGCGCGCTCGGCGACCGGGCCACGGCCGCGTGGCTGACGACCGCCGCGCGCCGCGTGGCCGACGCCGTGGCGGCGCTGCCCGGCGTGCACCTGATGCCCACCGACGACCTCGCCGCGCACTACGGCGTTCCGGAGGTGCACGACGAGTACGCCGACCGGATCGCCCACCTGCCCTACACCGACGAGTTCTCCTCGGCGCTGGCCGACCGCGTGGTGCGGCTCGCCGCGTCGACGTGGCGCGCGCCGCGCAAGGTCGTGGTGCTGGACTGCGACGACACGCTGTGGTCAGGCTTGTGCGGCGAAGCCGGGCCCGAGGGGGTCGAAGTCGGTGACGGCCATCGAAGGGTCCAGGAGTTCCTGCAGGACCAACGATCCCGCGGGAAGCTGTTGTGCCTGTGCAGCCACAACAACACCGAGGACGTGCACGCGGTGTTCGACCGCCACCCCGGGATGGCGCTCTCGCTGCGCGAGATCACCGCGCAGCGGATCGGCTGGGCCCCGAAGCCGGCCTACCTGGGCGAGCTGGCCGCCGAACTGGGATTGGCGTTGTCCTCCTTCATCTTCGTCGACGACGACCCGGTCGCGTGCGCGTCGGTGCGCGCGCAGCTGCCCGAAGTGGCCGTGGTCGAAGTGGACCGTGACGGCGGGCGCGCGTGGCGGCAGCTGGTGCACGAGCCGGCGTTCGACCAGCTCGCGGTGACCGAAGAGGACCGGCTGCGGTCGGACTGGTACGCGGCGGAGTCCCACCGGAAGGAGCTTCTTCAGTCCACAAAGGACTACGAGGAGTTCCTGGCCCGCTGCGACATCGAAGTCTCGCTGGACCGGCTGACCGACCTGACGCTGGAGCGGGCCGCCCAGCTGACCGCGCGGACCACCCAGTTCACCCTGACCGGCTCGGCGTGGACGGTGCCCGAACTGCGCGCGTTCCTGGCTCGCAGCGGTACCGGTTGGGTGGTGCGCGTCCGCGACGTCTTCGGCGACCACGGGGTCGTCGGCCTGGTCCTCGCCGAAGCGCGGGACGGGGTGCTCGACGTCCCGGTCTTCCTGCTGAGCTGCCGCATGCTCAACCGCCGTGTCGACGGCGCCGTGCTGCGCCTGCTCTGCGCGGAAGCGATCTCCGCGGACTGCGCCGAAGTCCGCCTGCACCACGAGTCCACCCGCCGGAACGCGCCCGCCCGGCACTTCGTCGAGCAGCTGACCGGGACCGCCGTCGGGCCTGCGGATCCGCCCGGGTCGGCCGACGTCGTCGCGGCCGACTGGGCCGCCGGGGCGGTGCCCGCCCCGTGACCGGTTTAGACCAGCACACCGAGGGAGTACACGTGCCACGCAGCGAACACCCGGCAAGAACGCGCACCTGGGGTGCGGCCGTCCTGGCGGCCGTCCTGGCCGCCACCTTGCCGGCCTCCGCCACCGCGGACGCGCCGGCACCCGCCGGCTGGCCCAGCGCCGGTCAGAACAACCACAACACCCGGCACGCCGCCACCGAACGCGTGCTCACGCCGGCCAACGTCGGCCGGCTCAAGCCGAGGTGGGTGCTGACGACCGCCGGGGACGTGTCGGCGACGCCGACCGTGGCCGGTGGCGTGGTCTACGCGCCGGACTGGGGCGGCCGGCTCTGGGCGGTCGACGCGCGCACCGGCACCCCGGTCTGGTCACGCACGGTCGCCGAGTACACCGGCGTCGCCGGAGACGCCTCGCGCACCAGCCCCGCCTACTGGCGCGGTCGCCTGTTCCTGGGCACCGGCCTGCTGTCGCAGGGCTCGGCGCCCACCGCGGGGCGGGGCGCCCAGGTGGTGTCCGTGGACGCCCGGACCGGCGCGCGCGGCTGGGCCGCCGTCGTCGACCCGGACCCGGCCGCCATCATCACCGGCGCTCCGACCGTCGAAGACGGCGTGCTGTACGTCGGGGTGTCGTCCAAAGCCTCGATCACCGAAGCGCCGATGACCTTCCGCGGCTCGGTCGTGGCCCTCGACGCGAACACCGGGCACCTGCTCTGGCGGACCCGCACCGTGCCCGAGGGGTACACCGGCGGCGCGGTGTGGGGCAGCCAGCCGGTCGTCGACCGCCGTCGGGGCCTGGTCTACGTCGGCACGGGCCAGAACTATTCGGTGCCCGCCGGGGTGTGCGAGTCGCCGACGCAGAGCGGGTGCACTCCCCCGTCGCCGGACGACCACTTCGACAGCATCCTCGGGCTCGACCTGCGAACCGGGGCGCTGCGCTGGGCGACCCCGACGTTGACCGCGGACACCTGGACCATCTTCCAGCCCGACCGGGGCCCGGACTTCGACTTCGGTGCCGGGCCCAACCTGTACCGGACCACGATCGCGGGCAAGAGCACCGAACTGCTGGGGATCGGGCAGAAGAGCGGCGTCTACTGGGCGGTCGACCCGGTGACGGGGCGCGTCGTGTGGCGCACGCAGGCCGGGCCCGGCGGCCCGCTGGGCGGCATCCAGTGGGGCACGTCGACCGACGGGAAGCGGATCTACGCGGGCATCGGCAACGGCAACCACCTGCCGTGGACGCTGAAGGCGTCCGACGGCCGCACGTCCACCACCACCGGCGGCGGGTTCGTCGCGCTCGACGCCGCCACCGGCGAGATCGAGTGGCAGGTCGCCGATCCCCAGGCGAGCACCGGCGACTGGCTCGACGACGCCTTCGTCAGCAGCGCCAACGGAATCGTGTTCGCCGGCTCGTCGACACCGAACGGACCCAACATGTACGCACTCGATGCCGCGACGGGTCAGGTGCGGTGGAGCTTCGCTTCCGGCGGGTCGGTGTTCGGCGGCGCCGCGATCGCCGACGGCTCGGTGTTCTGGGGTTCCGGCTACTACTACGCCAACGTCTGCCCGGCGGGCTGCCCCGGCCACAACAACAAGCTCTACGCCTTCAGCCTCGACGGAAAGTGACGAGCGGTGGTCAAGCGCCCGGGACGGCCGGTTCCCCGGTCCCGGGCGCTTGACCGGGAACGAGCACGGGTACCTCGACGTCGGAGAGCACGTGGGTGGCCGCCCGGTCGAGACAGCCGATCATCCAGGATTCCAGGCTGGTCCCGGCTTCCGCGGCGGCCCGCATCCACCGGGCCACCCGGTCCTGGTCCACCTTGAGCGGCTGGACGACCGGTCCGGCGGCGGCGGTTTCACCACCCCGCTTGGCGTTCTGGACCTGCGTCCGCAGCACGTTGCGCGACCACCCGCGTTCTTCGGCCTCGGCCAGGAGCCGATCCTGCTCCGGCGGGTCGAGCGAAGCCACCTCGGCGTGGTGCTGGAAGCTGACCCCGTCCCGCCGCCGCTCGACGGGGAACCGGCGCGCCACCCAGGCGTAGTTGCGGACGGTCTGATAGTCCAGCCCGACCGCTTCCACAGCTTCCCGGTACCGGTCCTGGTACCGGTTTTGGCCGCACACCAGCCAATCCCCGACGAACCAGGCCGAAGTGGTCGCGATCCGCGCCACACTCCGGCCGGCACGCATCCACTGCGTGTACGACAGCGCTTCCGGAAACTGCAACCCGAGATCCGTGGCGACCACCGGCCCGGAAAACCTGGCCGGCCGTCCCGGCACCCGTCGCGCCGCGCTCCGCCTTCCGGTCGCCATACCGGCACCCCCCATGTCAAATTGGCGTGAATATCACTCGGCGCCCGCTCGGACAAGCGAACAATGGCTCCACTGCTGCGGAGGATATGCAGGGACGACAACCCGTCGATACCCTCTGGACGGTGGAACCTGCCGTCATTCTCGTCACTGTCAGCTCTGCCACTGCGCCTTGGAGACGCCGAAGATCCTCAGCTGACAAAGCCGACTCTCACCGAGAGTGACGGACCGCGGCTCGGCCGGAGTTCGATGATTTCGGGCCGAAGACAATTCCCCTCCGGGTGGTGAACGACAGCGCCGCCCGGCTGGAGAATCAGGCGGAGAAATGCAGGAGAGTCCGGCTCAGCCGTTCGAAGCAGTCGGGTCCCAGAGGCCGCCGGGTTTGCCGCGGTCCAGGTGCTCGGCGTGGATCCCGGCCTTCCACGCGATGACCGAACGGCACTCCCCGAACGCTTCGACCCGCGCGTCGACGCGCTGCCGGTGGGTGTCGAGCAGCTGCAGCCCCTCCGCCTGGTTGCCCGGGCCCTGCCGGACCAGTTCGGCGAACCGCTTGAGGTCGGCGAGCGACATGCCCGACTCGCGCAGCTTGACGCAGATCAGCAGCCACCTCGCCGATGCTCAACGGGTCTTCCCACGACCCGACCTGTCCGGCAGGCACGCCGTCGGCACCGGCTACGACAAGTGGCTGGCCTACGGCCAAGCCAAAACCGCGAACTCCCTGTTCGCCGTGCACCTCGACGCACTCGGGCGCGACGACGGCGTCCGCGCGTTCGCCCTGCACCCCGGCAAGATCATCACCGGCCTGCAGCGCTACATGAGCCGGCAGGAACAGCTCGACCGCGGCTGGATCGACGAGTACGGCACCGTGATCGGCGACGGCGGTGTCCGCGCCCACGCCATCGATCCCGGTTCGGCGGCCCGGCTGTGGGACCTGTCCGTCGCCGCGACCGGAACCAGGCCGCTCACCCGGTGACGCAGCCGGGATCGCCGGAGCCACCGGCCGGGCTCGGCCATACGCCTGAGCGCCGATGCTGTCTGCCAGGCCGATGCGGCGGCGCGTAGCACGAACGGCCGCGAAACCGTTGACTGCGACGCGTTCGTGCCCCCTCGTCCGGAACATCCCGGCCTGCGGCGAGCCGCGCATCCCCGCACACGGCGTGCCTGGGAG
Organism: Amycolatopsis sp. Hca4; assembly: GCF_013364075.1. Lineage (GTDB taxonomy): Bacteria > Actinomycetota > Actinomycetes > Mycobacteriales > Pseudonocardiaceae > Amycolatopsis. Next base: position 10,169,403 of record NZ_CP054925.1, on the reverse strand, counting down.
CTCGACGCCTCGAGAGCCGGTAGAAGTGAGCCGCTCTCAGGTCTTGTCCCCACGCTCGGCGGGGTCTGCCTTCCTCGCCGGTTCCTGATGCAGGAGATTCCCGTGTTCTCTTCCCGCCGCTGGGCCCTTGCCGTCCTCACCGCCGCGCTCGCTGCCGCCGGCTGCCACGCAGCCACCCCGGACCCGACGCCGGCGGCCGCGCCCGGTGACCTGCCGGTCGAGAACCCCGCCGCGGCCATGCTGGCCCCGGACACCTGCAAACTCGGCCACCGCGACGGCCAGCCACTGCCCGACCCGCACTGCACCCCCGGCGCGGTGAACCCCGCCGTGCGGCAGGACACCATCGAGGACACGATCTGCCGGACCGGGTGGACGAAGACAATCCGGCCGCCGACGTCGAAAACGACCACGATGAAGGCCGCGTCCGCCCGCTCCTACGACCTGGCACCCGCCGACAAGGGCGAGTACGACCACCTGGTCAGCCTGGAACTCGGCGGCGCCCCCGACGACCCCCGCAACCTGTGGGTCGAACCCGGCAAGATCCCGAACCCGAAGGACGCGGTCGAGAACAAGCTGCACGCGGCGGTGTGTTCCGGCCTGATCCCGCTCGTTCCCGCCCAGAAGGCCATCGCCGCCGACTGGGTCACCGCGTTCGACACCGTCGGCTTGCGCATCGCCAACGGGAAAGTCTGCCTGCGCGACCACCCCACCACCTGCGTGACCGGCCACCGCGGTGACGGCGACTGACTGCGCGCGGTCTCTCAGCGTTTTCACAGCGCCTCTGCGGAAAGGTTCGGCGCCGTCCGTCGTGTGGGAGGTTTTGTGGACGACCCGCTGACCCGGCGCCGCCTGTTCGGGGTGGCGCTGGGCGCCGCCGCGCTCGCGGCGTGCTCGGCACCCGGGCAGACCCCGGCTCCGATCGGTTCCGCGTCGCCCGAGGTGGTGCCGCCGTCGTCGAGCACGCCGTCCTCCTCGGCGCCGCAGCCGGGGCGGCCGGCCACCGAGCTCGTCCGCTCCTCGTCGGGGCGGCCGCAGGTCGCGCTGACGTTCCACGGCGCGGGCGACCCGCAGGTCACCCGCCAGGTGCTGGACGTCGTGCACCAGCACGGCGCACGGATCACCGTGCTGGCGGTGGGCACCTGGCTCGCCGAGCACCCGGACGCCGCCCGGATGGTCCGCGACGGCGGGCACGAACTGGGCAACCACACCTGGAGCCACCCGGCGCTCTCGGGGTACAAAGCGGAGCCGATGTACGCGGAAATCCAGCGGTGCCGGGACAAACTGGCCGAACTGACCGGCTCGCCCGGCAGCTTCTTCCGGCAGTCCCAAGGCCAGCACGCCACCCCCGAAGAACTCGTCGAAGCGGGCAAGGCGGGCTACGCGCGGGTGTTGTCCTACGACATCGACTCCCTGGACTGGAAAGATCCGGGGCCGGCCGCCATCCGCGCCGCGGTGGCGAAGGCCCGGGCGGGCAGCGTGGTCAGCATGCACCTGGGCCACCCGGGCACGGTGGCCGCGCTCCCCGGCATCCTGACCGCGCTCGCGGACCGCGGCCTCACCCCGGTCACCGCGTCAGACCTGCTGGCGTAACCGGATGCGCGTCCGGCTGACCGCCGTGGTCCTCGCTGGCGTCCTCGCCGCGGGCTGCTCGTCCGGCACCGGCCCGGCTCCTTCGTCCATGCCGGACATGCCGGACACGAACGGCACCGGCACGGCCGTGCCGCACCTGCCGACCCCGCCGGCGCCGTCGCCGAACCCGTTGCCCGGCATGCCCCCCGTTCCCGACCCGCACGACGTCGACGCGGCGGCGGGCGCCGGCCTGCTCTCCCCCGCGGTTGTCGGCGACAAGCCGCTGGTCTACGTGCCGCACAGCGGCTCGGGGGACGTCTGGGTGATCGACCCGGCGACGTTCCGCGTCGTCGCGAAGTACCCGGCGGGCAAGGAACTGCAGCACGTGGTGCCCTCGTGGGACCTGCGCACGCTGTACGCCACCGACGACCGCGGCGACCACGTGCTGCCGTTCGACCCGAAGACCGGGTTGCCGGGCAAGGCGTTCCCGGTCGTGGACCCGTACAACATGTACTTCACCCCGGACGGCCGGTACGCGATCTCGGTGGCCGAGCGGCTGCGCAAGCTGGTCTGGTACGACCCGCACACGTGGCAGGCCCACGACGAGACGCCCACGCCCGAGTGCGCCGGAATCGACCACGCGGACTTCTCCCCCGACGGCCGCACGGCGGTGTTCACCTGCGAGTTCGCCGGCCGCGTCGCGGTGGTCGACGTCGCCACGCACCGCCTGCTGCGGATGGTCGACATGCCGCACCGCAACACACGCATGGGCCCGCAGGACATCAAGCTCGCCCCGGACGGTTCGGTGTACTACATAGCGGACTCCGACGCGAACGGCCTGTGGGTACTCGACGCGGCGGCGACGAAGGTGCTCCGCTTCATCCCGACCGGCCGCGGCGCGCACGGGCTGTACCTGTCACGAGACGCGAAGCAGCTGTACGTGACCAACCGCCACGAGGGCAGCATCAGCGTGCTCGACGCGTACACGGGCGCACCGCTGACGACGTGGCACATCCCGGGCGGCGGCAGCCCGGACATGGGCAACGTGACCGCCGACGGCACCCAGCTGTGGCTCTCCGGCCGCTACGACCGGGTGGTGTACGTGCTGTCCACAAAGGATGGTGCACTGCTGGCGAAGATCCCCGCCGGGAACGAGCCGCACGGGTTGTGCGTCTGGCCGCAGCCGGGCCGGTACTCGCTGGGCCACACGGGCATTACGCGGTGAGCAGTTCCCCGGCAGCACGGGAAGGCGGCCGGTGGCCACCCGCCGGACCGGGCGGCTGGTGCCGGTTCCGATCCGGGTGGGCGGCCGTCCGGTTCAGTTCACTTCGTTCAGCTTCCCGGTGGCGACGTCGAACACGAACCCCCGCACGGAGTCCTTATTCGGGATGAACGGGCTGTTCTTGATGCGGGCGATCGACTGGCGGACGTCGTCGTCGAGGTCGCCGAAGGCTTCGGCCGCCCACGCCGGCTTGACGCCGACCTCCTCCTGGATGGACCTCTTGAAGTCGTCGTCGGTGAAGGTGAGCATGCCGCAGTCCGTGTGGTGGATGAGGATGATCTCCTCCGTTCCGAGCAGGCGCTGGCTGATGGCCAGTGAGCGGATCTCGTCCTCGGTCACGACGCCACCGGCGTTGCGGATGACGTGGGCTTCGCCTTCGTTGAGGCCGAGGACGCCGTAGACGTTGATGCGCGCGTCCATGCACGCGAGCACGGCGACGTGCTTGGCGGGCGGGAGCGGAAGCGGCCCGCTGAAGTTCGCGGCGTAGGCGGCGTTGTTGGCCAGCAGTTCGTCGGTGACCGACATGGGCGTTCCCTTCTCGGCGGAACAGGATGTGCCGAGTCGATCGCTGACGGCGGCCGGGCGCAAATGCGCCCAGGAACTGGGCAGGGGTTAGCCCGATCGGGCGACCGGGCCAATCCGTGCGGTGCAGTGCTTCGAAACGAGCCGCGGCCCTTCGCCTCGCTCAGCAGCTCTTCGTCTCCGCGAGCTCCCTGACACCTCCGTCGGCGGGCTTCGGACGGCGCAGGCGGGCCGTGGCCGCCGCCGCGAGGAGGAACACGACCGCCTCGTAGACCATCGCCGAGCCCATCGCGCCGGCGGCGTAGACCACCCCCGCCAGCGCCACCCCGAGCGTGCCGCCCAACTGCTGCGAAGTGGGCAGCAATCCCGACACGGAACTGGCCACGTGCCCCGGAACCCGGTGCAGCACCAGCGAAAACGCCGATGCGGTGAAGACCCCGAACGCGAAGCCGCCGGCACCCAGCACCGTCCACAGGACCGGGGCCGGCCCGGCCAGCGCCGGGACCACGAGCAGGGACACCACCGCCAGTCCCCCGGACGCGGCCGCCAGGGCCGCGGCACCGAACCGGCGGGCCGCGGCTTCCGCGACCGCGCTGCCCAGCAGGGCGCCGACCGCGTACGGCGCGACGGTCACCGCCGTCACCAGCGGATCGCGGTGCAGCGTGCCCTGCAGGTGCAAAGACAGCAGCAGGCTGAACGACGGGATCCCGGCGTTGAACAGCAGCACCGCCCCGATGCCCCAGCGGGTCGTCGCCGCGGTCAGCGCTTCCGGGCGCACCAGCGGATCCCGCACCCGCCGCTGGGACACGGCGAACGCGGCGAGCAGGCCCAGCCCCAGCGCCAGGCTCGCCCACGTCCAGGCCGGCCAGCCCGCGTCCTGGCCGAGGGTCAGCGGCAGCACGAGCAGGATCAGCCCGGTCAGCGACAGCGCGGCCCCGGCCGGATCCACCCGGCTCGCGCCCGCCGGTCCCCGGCCGTCGGGCAGGATCCGGACCAGGACCAGCGAAGCGATCCCGACCGGCACCGGCAGGGCCAGCGCCAGCCGCCACCCCAGCCCGAACGGGTCGAAGTGCAGCAGGACGCCGCAGCACAGCGGACCGGCCAGCGACGCCACGGCCATCGTCGCCCCGTAGCGGCCCAGCACCGCGGCCCGCCGCTGCGGCGGCACCGCGGTCTGGATCAGCGACAGGATCTGCGGCGCGACCAGGCCGCTGCCTGCCCCCTGCACCAGCCGGGCGACCACGAGCGTCCCGGCGTCCGGCGCGGCGGCCGCGGCGAGCGACGCCAGCGTGAACACGACCGTGCCGGCGACGAACACCCGCCGGTAGCCGAACCGGTCGCCGAGCCGGGCCGCGGTGATCAGCGAGCAGGCGTAGGTCAGCGTGTACCCGACCAGCGCGAGCTGCCCCGCGCCCGAGCCGGCGGCCAGGTCGTGGCGGATGCGCGGCACCGCCAGCTGCATGACCGTGACGCTCATCAGCTGGACGAACGTGCCCGACAGCAGCACGGCCTGAGCGGCGGGCCTCATGCCTGCTTCGCGATCCGGCCGAGGAGTTCGGCGAGCTCGGCCGGCCGGGTCAGGAACGGCGAGTGGCCGCCGGGCAGGGAGTGCACCGCGAACGGGTGCTCGGGCGTCAGGCGGTCGGCCTCGGCGATCATCAGGTCCTGCGTGGCGGGCGGCAGCGCCCGGTCTTCGGTCAGCCGGACGTAGCTGCGCGGCACCCGGCCCCACCGCCCGGCGGTCACCGGGTACGCCCCGGCCAGCGACGCCACCGGCTCGTCGGGGTGCAGCGTCAGCCGCCAGCCGGGCCGGTCCGCCGGCCAGTCGGACAGGAACGCCCTCCGGATCGCCTCGACTTCGGCGGGATCGGGTGAGAGCGGGTTGATCCGGAAGGCGCCGAGGACATCCGCGTCGCCGGTCCAGGGCGCGTGCGCCGCGCCGGCGTTGACCGGGTCCGTCACGTACTGCCCGAAGCTCGGCCGCCCGGCGGGGACGAACGCCGACAGGTAGACGAGGTGGTCGACCAGGTCCGGGTGGCGTTCGACCGCGGCCGAAGCCGGGCCGCCGCCCGCGCTGTGCGCGACGAGGACGACGCGGGCGAACCGGCGGCGCACCTCGGCGAGCTCGGTGACCAGGGCGTCGGTGAGCACCTCGGTGGTGAGCCCGGCGAGCGCGGAGGGTTCGGTGGCCAGCCCGGGCTGCCCGGGCCGCAGGTAGCCGGTCGGCAGCGGCGCGGTGACGCCGTGCCCGGGCAGGTCCACCGCGACGCCGGCGACGCCCTGGGCGGCCAGTGCCCGCTGGGTGGCGGCCCAGTGCAGCGAGGAGTGCCAGGCACCGTGGACGAACACGCAGGCGGTGATGTCGTTCATGACGCCCACTCCACCGCGCCCCGGACCCGCTATCCAGTTTCATAGCTGAATCACCCTCGGGCGATATCCTGAACGTATGGAGTCCCGTCATCTCCGCTACGCACTGGCGCTGGCGGAGCACCAGCACTTCGGCCGCGCGGCCGCGTCCCTCGGCATCGCCCAGCCGCCGCTGTCCATGCAGATCGCGGCCGTCGAGCGCGAGGTCGGCGAGCGGCTGTTCGACCGCACGCCCCGCGGGGTGTTCCCGACCGCGGCCGGCACCGCGTTCCTGGCCAGGGCCCGGCGCGCGCTGTGCGAGATGTCGGCCGCCGCGGTCGAAGCCGGCCGCGCGGCCCGCGGCGAGACGGGGCAGCTGCGCATGGGGTTCATCGGCTCGGCGTTGCTCGATCCGCTGCCCGGCGTGCTGGGCCGGTTCCGCAGGGCCCGGCCGGACGTCCGGCTCGACCTGCGGGAGATGAGCAGCCCGGCGGGGACGGTCGCCCTGGTCGCGGGCGAGCTCGACGTCGCGGTCGGCCGCGGCGCGCCGCGCGGGGCGGGCGTGGACGGCCTGGTGACCGTCCCGATCGGCGCCGACCACCTGGTCGCCGTGGTCGGTACGGCCCACCCCTTCGCCGGCCGCGCGGAGGTCCGGCTCGAGCAGCTCGCGGCCGAGCGGCTGATCATGTCGGCGCCCACCCAGGAACCCGCCGTGGCCGCCCGCCTGCGCGAGGGGTTCGGCGCAGGCGCGGCCGCGCTCGACGCCGCCACGATGTCACGGGACATCCACACGATCATCGGCCTGGCGGCGTGCGACGTGGGTGTCGGCCTCGGCCCGGCCCGGATGCGGCTGGCCGGCCGCAAGGACGTCCGCTTCTGCGACATCGCCCCGCGGGTCCGCCTCCCGGACCTGCAGCTGTCCTTCCGCGCGGCCGACGACTCCCCGGTGCTCGCGGCGTTCCTGGACGTCGTCCGCGCCAACTGCGCGGAAGTCGGCTCCCGCCTCGACGACGTCCTCGCCCGCAGAGAAGCCCGGTCGGTCAAGCAGTAGTCACCGCCGCTGATCGACGCAGCCGGGGAACCTTCGCCTCGGCTCAGCCGACCGACGCAGCCGGGCGATCTTTCCTTCGACTCAGCCGATCGCGAGGTTCGCGATCGACGGGGTGGTCGGCTGCAGCGATCCGGTCACAGGCTCCACCGTCACCGCGACCCCGTCGACCCCGGCGGGCAATGCGGTTTCGACGGTCCCCTCCGGGTGGATCAACCCCGCCGAGCGGGGCGCTCCCGGGCCGGTCAGCCACACCTCGTACGCATGGCCCGCATCCAGCCGCGGCAACGCCTGCGCGGCCACCAGGACCTTGCCCAGCCGCCGGGAAACCGTGGCCGTGACCGAGCCGCCGCCGGCCGCGGCCGTGCGGAGCGTGGTCGCGTCGGGTGCGGACGTCACCGCGCCGTCGGCCACCGGGACCGGGCGGCCCGGGACCGACTGGTCCAGCCCGATGCTGATCCCGCCGGCGAGCACCGCGGCCGCGGCGGCGACGGACGCGATCCCGATCAGTGCCCGCTTGCGCCACGGGCTGCGTCGCACCGGAGAGGTCGGCTCGGCGACGCGGGGAGGCAGCTGCCGCGTTTGCGCGACCGCGGCGAGCACCCGGCGGCGGAAGCGCTCGTCCGGGCCGACCGCGACGGCGGTGCCCAGCAGGGCCGCGGTCTCGCGGAAGCCGGCGACTTCTTCGGCGCAGGACGGGCACTGCCCCAGGTGCCGGGTGAACGCGGCCCGCTCGAGGTCGTCGAGCGCATCGAGGGCGTACGCGCCGGCGAGGAGGTGGGCGTCGGCGGTGGTCATCGGGGCACTCCCAGCGCGTCACGCGAGCGGATCGGAAGCCTCCCGGGTGGTGCGGCCCTGGAAGGCGGTGTGTCACGAGGCATTCGTCCCGGACGGCCCGTGCGGCTTGGTGTGGTGCCGAGAAACCCCGCCGGTCACCCGCACGGGGGACACCGCCAGTCCACAATGGATCGTCCACGGCACCCGATCCGGTGTGACGGGGGCAGCACGACCAAGCCGCCGGCCACGCCGCCCCGAATGGCCGGTATGACCGTCACCCAGCTCGACCCGGAAACACCGGCCGCACCGCCGCGTGCCCGGCTGCGGTTCTTCGCCGCCGCGTTCACCGGCGTCCTCGCCCTGGCCGCCGCGCTCGCGGCCGGGCACCTGGTGGCCGGGTTCATCAGCGTCAACGCCTCGCCCTACCTCGCGGTGGGCAACGGCGCCATCGACCTCACCCCGGTCGAGCTGAAGGACTTCGCCGTCCGCACGTTCGGCACCTACGACAAGCTCGTGCTGCTGGGCGGCATGGCCGTGGTCATGGTCGGCGTCGCCGCGCTCGCGGGCGTCCTGTCGCGCCGGTCGCCGGTGCCCGGGACGGTGATCATCGCCCTGTTCGGGCTCGTCGGCGCCTTCGCCGTGTTCGAACGGCCCGATCTGGGCGCGGAGGCGCTGCTCGCGCCGATCGCCAGCCTGGTCGTCGGCATCGCCGTGTTCCTGCTGCTGCACCGGATCGCGCCGCGCGTGTGGCGGGAACCGGACTCCGGCGAGAAGTCCGGGACGTCACGGCGGGCGTTCCTGCTCGGCGGCGCCGGTGTGGTCGCCGGCGCCGGCGCGGCGGGCCTGGGCGGGCAGCTGATCAGCTCGTCGCGCGACGCCACCGCGTCCCGCGACGCGGTCGGAAAGCTGATCCCGGCGCGCACCGCGCCGACGATCCCGGCCGACGCGGACTTCGCCAAGCTGGGCACGCCGCCCTTCCTGACGCCGAACGGCAAGTTCTACCGCGTCGACACCGCGCTGTCGGTGCCGCAGGTGCGCACCGAGGACTGGAGCCTGCGCCTGCACGGCATGGTCGACCGGGAAATCCGCTACAGCTACGGCGATATCCGCAACCGGCCGCTGGTCGAGCGCACGGTCACGATGACGTGCGTGTCCAACGAGGTCGGCGGCGACTACGTGTCGACGTCGAACTTCATCGGCGTCGACCTCGCCGACCTGCTCGCCGAAGCCGGCGTGAAACCCGGCGCCGAGCAGCTGTTCTGCACCAGCGTCGACGGCTGGACCTCGGGCACACCGGTCGCCGCGGCGCAGGATCGCGGCCGCGGCGCGATGCTCGCGATCGGGATGAACGGCGAACCACTGCCGCTGGAACACGGTTTTCCGGCCCGGCTGGTCACCCCCGGGCTTTTCGGCTACGTCTCGGCGACGAAATGGGTCGTGGACATCGAAGTCACGACGTGGGCCGCGCGCCAGGCGTACTGGCTCAAACGCGGCTGGAGCCGGGAAGCACCGATCAAAACCGAATCGCGCATCGACTCCCACCGGGGCTTCGCGAACGTCCGGCCGGGGAAGGTGCGCGTGGCCGGGGTGGCGTGGGCGCAGCACACGGGCATCGAGAAGGTCGAGGTCCGCGTCGACCAGGGCCCGTGGCAGGAGACCACGCTGTCGCAGGAGGTCAACCTGAACACGTGGCGGATGTGGTGGGCCGAGGTCGACATCCCGGCCGGGGTGCACCAGGTGTTCTGCCGCGCCACCGACAAGTCCGGCTACACCCAGACCGACCAGCGGGCGGGCACCGTGCCCGACGGCGCGACAGGGTGGCACAACGTCACCTTCACCGCAGCCTGAAAATTTTCTTCCCGATCCACCAATCCGGTTCCCGCCGGGTCGCGAATACCCGATAACAGGGGCGGATGAAAACCACCGCCTCAGCCGCGCAATCCATTGGAGTGAATTCTCGTGCGTAACCTTCGTATTGCCGGAATCGGCCTGACCGCGGCCGCCGCGCTCACCCTCACCGCGTGCGGCAGCAGCGACACCGCTTCCTCGGGCAGCTCCAGCGCCCCCGCCCCGTCGTCCTCGATGGCGGCCCCGTCCTCCAGCGCCGCCGCCGGGGCCGGCAACGGCGTGACCACCAACGCCGATGTCTTCGGCCCGGCCTGTTCGCAGCTGCCGCAGGGTTCCGCGCCCGGCTCGCTGGACTCGATGGGCCCGCAGCCGGTCGCCTCGGCCGCCTCGACCAACCCGCTGCTGACCAAGCTGGTGGCCGCGGTCAAGGCCACCAACCTGGTCGACACGCTCAACAGCCAGGAGGCCATCACGGTCTTCGCGCCGGCCGACCCGGCGTTCGCCGCCCTGGGCGACGCCAAGTTCAACGAGCTGGCCGGCAAGCCCGCCGAGCTGGCCCCGATCCTGCAGTACCACGTCGTCGGCAAGCGCTACGACGCCAAGGGCCTCGCCGCGGCCGGTTCGGTCGACACGCTCAACACCGCCGGCGGCCCGGTGAAGATCGAGGGCTCGGGCGAGAACATGACGATCAACGGCGCGAAGATCCTGTGCGGCAACATCCCCACCAAGAACGCCACCGTCTTCGTGATCGACAAGGTGCTGACCCCGGGCACCAACAAGTAACACCAGCGCGCCACCGACGGGTGGCCGGCACCGGACGGTCGCCTCGGACTCCCGCACCTCCTGGAGTCCGGGGTGACCGTCCTTCGCTGTCCGCGCAGCGAACGCAGTCTGGCGGCGGGTCCACCGGATCCGCCGCCGGGGACGCCGAAAGCGGCGGCGTCCGCCGGTCGTCGCCACCGCCGGATCACTCCATGGTCGTGGCGGCGACCGGCAAACCGGCGCGGTCCGTGTAGCCTGAGATCCGTGTTCACGAAGTGAACAGTGATTCCAGACTTCCGGCGGAGGCACCCCGTGACCAAACCGACGCGGTCCCCGGAGGCCCGCGCGGACCAGGCGGACATCCAGGCGGTGAGCCGGGTCAGCCAGATCCTCTCGCTGTTCGACCCGGCGACCCCCGAGCTGACCGCCGGCGAGGTCGCCGAGCGGCTCGGCCTCAACCGCACCACGGCGTACCGGTACTGCACCTCGCTCGTCGCGGCCGGGCTGCTGGAACGCAGCGCCGACGGCGGTTACGTGCCCGGCGGGCTGCTGCTGCAGCTCGGCGCGTTCGCGATCGGGCACCGCCGGGTCGTCAACCTCGCGCCGCGGCACATGCAGGCGCTCTCGCGCGCCACGCAGACCAGCGTCGTGCTCAGCCTCTGGGGGCTCACCGGCCCGGTGGTCTCGCGGGTCGAGGAGAACGCCTCGACCATCGTCATCGTGTCGGTGCGGGTCGGCAGCCACCTGCCGCTGGACACCGCGCAGAGCAAGGTGTTCCTCGCCTACCACGCCGACCAGCTGTCGATGGAGCGGCTGATCGGCACCCTGTCCGGCCCGGCGCGCGACGAGCTGCGCGCCGACGTCGAGCGCGTGCGCGCGGCCGGTCACTGCTCCGCGATGAGCACGCCCGGCATCGTCGCGGTGGCCGCGCCGGTCTTCGACGAGTACGGCATCTGCGCCACGATCGCGATCGTGGGCCCGGACAACACCCTGTCGATGGGCGACGACTCGCCGGAGCTGCGGGTCGTGGTCGACACCGCCCGCGAGCTCACCCACGAGCTGGGCGGCCACTACCGGCCCGACGACATCGAGCGGGCCGGATAGGGACGCTCCATTCAGGACAGTGCTCGTTCAGACAGGGCTCGTTCAGACAGTGCTCGTTCAGGACAGTGCCGGGATCGTGCTGTCGTCGGACATGTCGACGTCCTTGGTCTCCGGGCCGAGGAAACCGCCGAGGCTGATCAGCAGACCGGCGAGCACGATCAGCACTCCCGGGGCCAGGTGCGCCGGCATGAGCCCGTCGAACCGCTGCAGGTAGAACTGGTAGAACGCCGGGGCGATCAGCGCGAGGCTGTAGCCGACGCCGTAGCCGGTCGAGCGGATGCTCGCCGGGAACCGCTCGGTCAGGTACGCCGCGATCGGGCCGAACGTGCCGACCGTGAACACCCCGATGAGCACGCCGAAACCGAGCGCCGCGCCGAAGCCGCCGTCCGAGGCCATCAGCAGCGTGTACGAACCCGCGCCGAGCACGACCATCGCCAGGCCGTAGCCGATGTAGAACCGGCGGCGGCCGATGCGCTGGGACAGCACCCCGAACACCGGGTAGGACAGCGCGGCGGCCGCGTTGATCACGAGCATGGTCGCGGTGACCTCCTTGCTCGACAGGTCCAGGTGGGCCTTCAGCTGCGCGGGCGTCACGGCGGCTTCCATGTTGGTCGCCAGCCACGTACCCGTCATCAGGACGAACACCTGGCCCAGCGCCCGCGGGTACTTCTTCACCAGCCGGAGGAACGGCAGCTTGTGCTTCTCGCCGGTCAGCCGGGCCGGCGGCTCGTGGACCTGGTTGCGGTAGTAGCGGAACAGCACCGCCGCCAGCGCCGCCCCGACGAAGAACGGGATCCGCCAGCCCCACTGGACGTACGCGCTGTGCAGGCCGGCCGACGGCAGCAGCTGCAGCATCAGCAGCGTGATCGCGGCGATCACCGCGTATGCGGCGGGTGAGGTCGAGGTGATGATCGAGGCGTAGAGGCCGCGCTTGTGCTTCGGGCTCCACTCCATCGCCAGTGGCACCGCCGTCGTGTACTCGCCGCCGAGGAAGATGCCGTCGACGAACCGCAGGGCGATGAGGATGCCGACCGACCACATCCCGATCGTCTCGTGCCCGGGCAGGCACGCGGTCAGCAGCGTGATGAGGCCGAACCCGCCGACGGCGACCAGCGTCGTCCGCTTGCGCCCGACCGTGTCGGCGAAGTGGCCGAAGACGATCGCGCCGAGCGGGCGGCCGATCAGCGTCGAGGCGAACACCAGGGACGCCAGCAGCGCGGTCGTGCTCGCGCTGAGGTTGGCCGCCTGGAAGTACGCCGCGGCCGGGGCCAGCACGACGATCGGCAGGTAGATGTCGAACTGGTCGACGAAGTAGGCGAGCGTCCCGCCGCGGATCGCGGCGCGCACCTTGGCCGCGTCCGGGCCGTGCGGGGTACCGGGACGGGCGGCCGTCCCTGCGGCGCTGGGCGGTGTGGACATCGTCGTCCTCCGTTGCTCCGAACTGGATGTTCACAAAGTGAACGTCAGCCACTCTAAATACGCACCCGTCGCGACACAAGAGCGGTCACAGGGTTGACAGGCGGTCTTATAGTGAACTTTGACTTCATAATGCGAACGGAAGGCCGCTCATGAGCCCGCGCCCCGCCATCGCCTCCGTCCTGGACGGCCTGGCCGACATGCACGTCCACTCCGGCCCCAGCCCGTTCCCCCGGCGGTTCGACCACGTCGAGGCCGCGCGGGACGGCGCCCGGATCGGGATGCGCGCCATGGTCGCCAAGTCCCACCACCACAACACCCAGATGGACGTCCTCGCGATGGCGGGCAGGCTCGCCGAGGTCGAGGCGCAGGTCTTCGGCGGCATCGCGCTCAACAGCACCGTCGGCGGGCTCAACGTCCACGCCGTGCGCATGACCCTGCGCATGGGCGGCAAGGTCGTCTGGTTCCCGACCATCTCCTCCGGCAGGCACATCGACTGCCACCCCGAGGACGGCGCCTTCCCGACCACCACCGTCCCGCTGACGCTCGAGCGCATCGACATCGTCGACGGCGAAGGCGCGCTCAAGCCCGAAGTGATCGAGATCCTCGACGAGATCAAGGAACAGCAGGCCGTCCTCAACGGCGGGCACATGTACCCCGAGTACATCAAGAAGCTGTTCGAGGAGGCGCACGAACGCGGCCTGAAGCGGATGGTCGTCAGCCACCCGGACTTCGTCATCGGCGCCGACCCGGCCCTGTGCCGCGAGCTGATCGAGCTCGGCGCGTTCATCGAGCACGAGGTCGGCATGTACGACCCCGAAGGCACCCAGCACTGGGACCCGAAGCAGCTGCTGACCTGGATCGAGACGCTCGGCCCGGAGCACACCGTGCTGGCCTCGGACTTCGGCCAGAAGGCCAACCCGAAGCCGGTCGATGCGTGGCTGCGCGTCGGCGAAGCGCTGCTCGACCTCGGGCTGCCGGAGAAGGACCTGCGGCGGATGGTCCGGGACAACCCGGCGTACCTGCTGAACCTCGACGCCTGAAAGGACTGACCGTGTACGAAAAGGACGATCCCCGCTCCGGCCTGGCCACCGCGGCCCGGCCCGACAGCGGCGACGCGATCGCGCCCGCGCAATACCTCGACCTGTGGGAGACCCCGGTCGTGCGGGCGCAGAACGTCATCCTCATCCACACCGACGCCCGCGACGGCGACGACCTCGACAACGGCACCCTGGACGGCGAGCTGGCGGTCGTCGTCACCGACGCCTCCCCCGCCTTCACCGTGCTGACCGGTGACGGTGCCACCCGGATCACCGAACCCGGGCTCGTCGTCGTCCCGCCGGGCGCGTCGCGGATCGGCGTCCACGGCGACGGCCCGCTCGTCCGGCTGGTCGAGGCGACCGAACCGGCGTGGCGGGACAAGCCCGCCAACGCCGACGCCTACGCCCAGGACCACCCGCGCGTCACGCTCTTGGAGCGCTGGCCGGCGCCCGCCGAAGAGCGGGTCCGCTTCTACCCGCTGTCGGAGGTGCCGGACGATCCGAAGCGGTTCGGGCGGATCTTCCGGACCCGCTCGTTCATGGTGAACTTCCTGTCCCGGCAGGACGGGCCGCGCGACCCGCACAGGCTCTCCCCGCACCACCACGACGACTTCGAGCAGCTTTCCCTGGCGGTGCAAGGGGAATACGTGCACCACATCCGCACGCCGTGGCTGCCCGACCGCACCACCTGGCGCGAGGACGAGCACGTGCGGATCGGGAGCCCGTCGGTGACGATCATCCCGCCGCCGACCGTGCACACGTCCGAAGCGAACAGCCCGGGCGTGAACCAGCTGATCGACATCTTCAGCCCGCCGCGCGCGGACTTCTCGGAGAAACCGGGCTGGGTGCTGAACGCCGACGACTACCCGATGCCGTGACCGGGCGGACCGGGGGCGGCTTGTTCACCCGCCCGCACACTCCCGTGGGCACCTGGCTGAAGATCGCTTCGACCGAGCCGGCCGAGATCATGGCGTTCGCCGGGTTCGACTTCGTGGTCGTCGACCTCGAACACGCGCCGCTGGACCTGGTGACGGCGTACCGGCTGCTCAACACCGCCGCCGCGCTCGGCATGACGCCGCTGGTGCGGGTGCCGGACAAGACGCCGTCGACGATCCAGAAGATCCTCGACGCCGGAGCAATGGGCATCCTGGTGCCCCACGTGGACACCGTCGAAGAGGCGGCGGCCGTCGGGCGGGCGTGCCGGTTCCCGCCCCACGGCGGCCGCGGCGCCGGCGGCACCAGCCGGGCCGGGGCGTGGGGGCTGCGGCCGAACGCCGAGTACCTGGCCACCGGCAACGACGACGTGCTGTGCATCCCGCAGCTGGAAAGCGTCGAGGCGATCAAGGCCGCGCCGGAGATGCTCGCGCTGGACACCGTGGACGCGGTGTTCGTCGGCGCGGCGGACCTGTCGATGTCGATGGGGTCGACGCCTGCGTCCCCCGACGTGCTCGACCTGATCGCCTCGGCGATCTCGGCCGCGCACGACGCCGGGAAGAAGTGCGGGCTCGCGTTCGGCGGGGTGCCGGAGAAGGCCGCGCGGGCGGTGCGGGACGGCTGCGACTTCGTCCTGCTCGGCAACGACACGACGATGCTGGCCGAGGCCGCCCGAGGCCTGGTCACGGCGTTCCGGGACGCGACCGCATGACGCTCTCGCTGCCGCGCACGGCGTTGTCGATCGCCGAGCTGGACGGCCTCGACCACGACGGGGTCATCCGGTTCGTGCGGGCGCTCGAGGACTTCGGCCACCGGATGGTGTGGATTCCCGAGGTCACCGGCCGCGAGGCGTTCACGACCGCGGCGCTGGTCCTTTCCGCCACCGAGCGGTTGATCGTCGGCAACGGCGTCGCCCGGGCCCTCGAGCGCGTGCCGAAGTCGGCGGGCTCGGCGGCCCGGGACCTCGCCGCCGGGTACCCCGGGCGGTACGTGCTGGGGCTCGGGATCAGCGGAGCGGTCCGGGAACGCGGGGTCGGACCGCTGCCGTTCCTGCGGGAGTACCTCGACGGCGTCGACAAGGTGGCACACGGCGTGCCGCGGGTCCTCGGCGCGTACTCGGCCGGGATCACCCGGCTCGCGGCCGAGCGCGCCGACGGGCTGATCACCTTCCTCGTCACGCCGGAGCACACCCGGTGGGCGCGGGAGACGGTCGGCCCGGACCTGTTCCTGTCGGTGGTCCAGTGGGCCGTGGTGGGCCGTACGCGCACCGCCGCCCGCGAGGTCGCGCGCGACCGGCTCGCCTACTACCTGACACTTCCCCACCAGCTCGCGAAGCTGAAGCGGCTCGGCTTCACCGACGCCGACCTCGCGCCGCCGGGCTCCGACCGGCTGCTCGACGCGCTCGTCGCCTGCGGCACCCCCGGCCAGGTGCGTGAGGCGGTGCGAGCGCAGTACGAAGCCGGCGCCACCCAGGTGGCGCTGACGCCGGTCGGCCCGCTCGACGACGCGAAGCTCGACGCCTACCGGGCGCTCGCGCCCCAGGAGGATTGATGCGCACGGCCGAAAAAGTCATCATCACCACCGCGATCACCGGCTCGGTGAACATCCCGTCGCAGAGCCCGTACCTGCCCTTGTCCGCCGACGAAGTCGCCGACGCCGCGCTGGAGGCCGTCGAGGCGGGGTCGGCCGTCGTGCACCTGCACGCCCGGGAGCCGGACGGGCGGCCCACCCCCGATCCCGGTGTGTTCGAGAAGATCGTCGGGCGGATCACCGCGGAGACCGACGCCGTCATCAACATCACCACCGGCGGCGCGTCCTCGATGACGATGGACGAGCGGCTCGCCGCCGCCTACCGGCTGCGGCCCGAGCTGGCGTCGCTGAACATGGGGTCGATGAACTTCGTCTACTCCGGCATCGCCGGCAAGGTGACGGAGTGGAAGCACGGCTGGGAAAAGCCGTACGTGCTCAACACCTACTCGAAGCCGTTCGTGAACACCTTCGACAAGATCGAGCACACGCTGCGGACGCTCGGCGAGTCCGGGACCCGGTTCGAGTACGAGTGCTACGACATCGGGCACCTGTACTCGCTGGCGTACTTCGCCGAGCTCGGCCTGGCGAAACCGCCGTTGCTGATCCAGGGCGTGTTCGGCGTCCTCGGCGGGATCGGCGCCGACCACGCGAACCTCGAGCACATGGTGCGGATCGCGGACAAGCTCTTCGGCGACGACTACGTGTTCTCGGCGTTCGCCGCCGGCCGCGACCAGATGAGCTTCGGCACGCACAGCGCGTGGCTCGGCGGGCACGTGCGGGTCGGCCTGGAGGACAGCCTGTGGATCGGCAAGGGGAAGCTCGCGGAGAGCAACGCCCAGCAGGTCCGCAAGATCCGGGCGGTGGTGGAAGATCTCGGGAAACCCGTCGCCACCCCCGCCGACGCCCGCGCGATGCTGGCACTTCGTGGAGGAAACGCATGAGCTTGCTGACCGGAAAGGTGGTCCTGGTCGTCGGGGCCGGTTCGGGCATCGGCGCGGACGCGGCGCGCGTGTTCGCTGCGGACGGTGCTTCGGTGATGCTGGTGGCCCGGCACGAAGAGCCCCTGGCGAAACTGGCCGCCGAGCTTTCCGACCACGACGTCGCGTACACGACGGGCGACGTCTCGTCGGCGTCCGATGTGGACGGTTTCGTGGCGGCGACGGTCTCGCGCTTCGGCCGCCTGGACGGCGCGTTCAACAACGCGGCGATGGGCGGCGGCGGACGGCTCGACCGGGTGTCCGAAGCGGACTTCGACCGGATCATGGCGGTGAACGTGAAGGGCACCTGGCTGTGCCTGCGCGCGGAGGTCGCGGCGATGGAGGGCCGGGGCGCCGGCTCGATCGTGAACGTGAGCAGCATCGGCGGCCTGCGGGGAAGCCCGGGCATGGGCGCCTACCAGGCGACGAAGCACGCGGTGATCGGCCTGACCCGCACGGCCGCCCACGACTTCGGGCCACTGGGCATCCGGGTCAACGCGCTCGCCCCCGGCCCGACGGAGACCCCGATGCTGGACGAGCTGCGCCGCACCATCCCGGGTGGGGTGGAAGCCCGCATCGCGGCGACGCCGTTGCGCAAGGCGGGCACGGGCACGGAAGTCGGCTCGACGGCGGCGTTCCTGCTGAGCGACCGGGCGAGCCACCTCAGCGGAGTCATCCTCCCGGTGGACGGCGGCTTCACGGCTTGACCGGTTCGGGGCGGGCAGCCGTTCACCTGTGGGCGAACGGCTGCCGCGCGCATCGGGGGTGCTACTTCAGCCGGTACCCCCGGATGATCGTCTGGTCGACGGTGTCGCCCGCACCGTCGGTCGCGGTGGCCCGCAGCGACACGAAGGCGGCCCCGGCGGGGTGCCGCAGGCCGGCGAGCCACTCCCCGCCGCTGCGCAGCACCGGCACGGCCTGCCAGGTGCCGCCGTCGTCGTAGGACACCCGGACCGTCAACGACGTGATGCGGGCGTGCTCGTCGGTGTGCTCCACCCGCACCGGAACGAGGAACGGGACACCGCTTGGCGCGCGGTTGCGGTCGTCCAGCCGCGGCGTGAACCGCACGGCCATCATCGGGACGGGCCGCACCCGGGTGCCCGGCACGGTGCCCGAGCGGAACGTCCAGTCCGCGACGACCTTCGTGGACAGCTCGGCCGAGCCGCTCCGCTCCGCCTCGCTGTGCAGCCGGTACGGGCTCTCCCCCGGTGGCACGTCGAACTCGTGGTAGCCCACCCACGGCCGGCTGCCGATCCGCTCGTCTCCCCGGTACAGCACGGTTTCGGCGGATTCCGTCACCGACTGTCCATAGTGACCGGACGACGGGTCGCTGAACGGCGACAGGTCGAAGTGCACCGTGTCACCGGTCCGGCCCGCCCATTCCGCCGGCGAACCGGGATACGGCGGGAAGGCCGGCCCCAACACCCCGGAGTTCCAGTGCTCGGCCACGGACTCGCCCCGCCGGAACGTCCTCGGCACGGCCTGCGTGGACCACTCGTACAGCGGCTTTTCCGCGGGCTTGCCCAAGAAGCGCTCCCAGGGCGTGCCGGGGCTGTAGAACTCCTGGAGCGTGAACGGAAGGGGCGCCCGCACCGTGTAATCGCGTTCGCCGGTTTCCCCGCTGCCGCTCGCGGCGTGCGTCGACCGGACGGTGGCGAGGTCGCGGTCGGCGAAGTGCCGCACGAGCTCGGCCGGCACGCGGCCCCGCTCGGCCCACCGGAGGTGGTACAGGTACGGACTGCCGGTGAAGCCGCCCTGCCCGTCGCGCCGGGCGAACAGCCCCTCCGCGGTGAACGTGAACCCGGGTGCGCTGGTGGCCGAGGGACGCACCCACACCTTGTCGAACGAACCGAAGGTGCGGAAGCCCGTCTCGCCGGAGGAAGTCGTGCGCAGGAACGACTGGATCGTCTCGGAGTCGCCGGCGTCCGGCCGGTCGACCCGCATGCCGACGGGTTGGGCGTCCCGGGCGTCGATGGCCATCCTCGTGTCCCCGGTGACGGTGATCTCCGGTTCGGCGAACAGCGCCCGGATCAGCTCGTTGCCGGCGTTGCGGCCGAGGACGGTGGCGTGGAAGAAGTACCGGCCGGGTGGCAGCCGGACGACGGCGGACCCGGTCGTCACGGTGGCCAGGTACGCCGAGGGCTGGTCGAGGCCGACGAAGCGGTAGTCGGCGAGCTGCGCGGGGTTTCCGTGCCAGTCGCGGAAGCCGAGCTCGACGTCGTGGCGCTCGGCCTCCCGCTGGAGGCCGAGCGGGGTGCGGACCACGTTCCCGCCGCCGGTGGCGACGACCGTGCCGCCGTAGGTGCCGTCCGGGCCGTCGACCGCGGTGTCCGCGGTCAGTGTCGCGGTGGCCTGACCACCCGCGGGGACCTCGAGGGTGCGCGGCGCCACGGTGAACATCCCGGCGGGCGCCGGGTTCCCGGCCGCGTCCCGCACGGCCACGGCCAGGTCCAGGGTGACCGGGGTGGTGCCGGTGTTCCGGTAGGTCAGGACCGTCGGGATCGGTGCGTCGTCCTCGTGCGGCCACCGGGCCTCGCCGAGGGACACGCTCGCCGGGGTGGCCAGCACGGGCTGGCCGACCGCCCTGGCGACGTCGACCCGGCCGGCGCCCTGTTCGTACACCGTCAGCCCGTCGCGGGGCGCGGCGCTGCCCATCAGCGCGGCCTTCAGCAGCGCCGCGTCCCAGTCCGGGTGCATCCCGGCGAGGATCGCCGCCGCGCCGGCCACGTGCGGTGCCGACATCGACGTGCCGGACATGGCCGTGTACCCGGCGTCGACCGGCGTCCCGAGGGACCCGTTCTTCGCGCGGGCGGCGACGATGCCCACCCCCGGCGCGGTGAGGTCCGGCTTGATCGCGCCGTCGCCGGCGCGCGGGCCGCGGCCGGAGAACTCGGCCGGCGCGTCGTCGCCGTCGACCGCCCCGACCGTCAGCGCGGCGTCCGCGACGCCGGGGCTGCCGACCGACCCGGCGCGCGGGCCGCGGTTCCCGGCGGAGACCACGAACAGGGCGCCCGACTGCGCGGTGAGCCGGTTCACCGCCTCCGACAGGAGGTCCACGCCCGGGTCCTTGCCGCCGGCCACCGACCCGCTCAGGCTCATCGCGATGACGTCGGCCCCCTGCGCCACCGCCCACTCCATACCCTCGACGACCGACGATTCGGTGCCGTCGCCGTGGTCGTCGAGCACCTTCCCCACCAGGAGCCGGGTGTCGGGTGCGACGCCCCGGAACCGGCCGTCCGACGCCGCTCCGCTGCCCGTGATGATCGACGCGACGTGCGTGCCGTGCCCGGTCCGGTCGTCGCTGCCGCCGGGGCTCCCGGTGAAGTCCCTGGTCCCGGCCACCGCGTCGGCGAGGTCCGGGTGCGTGGCGTCGATGCCGGTGTCGAGGACGGCGACGGTCGTCCCGCGGCCGGTGTACCCGGCTTGCCAGGCCTGCGGCGCCCCGATCTGCGGCACGCTGTGGTCCAGGTCGACGTGCACCGGGCCGTCGAGCGCCACCCGCCGGACCCCGGGCGACAGCGTCGTCCCGCCCCCGGCGTCCAGCGCGGCCCACACCGACGACAGCGCGTCCTTGGCCGGGCGGATGGCGGTGGCGCCGGTGCGGGTGACCACCAGCGGCAGGTCCCGCCGGGCTTCGTCGTGGTAGCCGGCCTCGACCAGTGCCGAGACGTCGAACAGCCGCGGGTCGAGCTGTCCGCCCGCGACGAGCGCCGCGACGTCGTGCGGCACCACGACGCTGTGGCCGTTCTCGTCGATCCGCTGCTCGAAACCGACGTGCTCCCGGCCCGGCGCGGGCCGCACCCGGACGTCGTCCCGGCCGGTGAGCGTCACCCGGTCGCCGGTCACGAGGGTGACGGTCTTCCCGGCCGCCCGCGCCGGTGCGGCGACGGCGACGGCGTTCGCGGCCGGTGGCGAGACCACGGCGGCGAGCGCGACGACGGCCAGCACCGCGGAGCGTCGTCTGCCCGGACGCCTCACGAGGTCGCCCCCACCGCGTCGACGACCACCTGGTCGGTGCTGGACCAGGCGATCACCGTCCCCGCCGGCCAGTCGGCCCCGCCCGTCGCGACCATCCTGGTGCCGATCACCCGGGACGTCACCGGGTCGAGGATGATCTCGGAGCGGAAGCCTTCCCCGTTCCGCCCGATGGCCACGCCGGCGCGGCCGGTCAGGTCGACCTGGCCCGGGACCCGCTCGATGCCCGGCAGCAGGGCGATGGCCCGGTACAACGCCGTGCGGACCGCCGGTGTGAGCAGCGCGTCGGCACGGGCGGCGAAGCCGGCGGCGGTCTTGAAGGTCAGGTAGTCGGCGTCGTGCTTGGTGCTCGTGCCCGCGGCGGCCCGGAACACCGCGAGCAGCCGCTCCGGGTCGGTGGGCAGGCTCGCCACCCAGGACAGCGTGGGGTGGTCGACGCCCGGTTCCTTCGGCTGGGCGACCGGCAGTTGTTCCTTCGGATCGCCGTTCGGGTTCGGGTACACCTGCGTGTGCGGCTTGGGCAGGGGCTTGCCGTGGTCGGCGAGTTTGCGCGCGTCCGCGTCCGTCGACGGGTGGGCGCCGAGGCCGGTCGTCAGCTCCATGCGCACCGTCTGCAGCCCGTCCGCGGCGAACCACGCCTTGGTCTCGTTCTCCGAGACCACCTGGGCCTCGCCGTCCGCGCCCACCGGGATCCCGGTCACCACTTGGCCGCGCAGGTGCGAGTAGACGAACTGGCCGGGCCGGACCGCCAGCGGGCGGAGGTCGCCGGTGTGCGCGGCGAGCGTGATCAGCGCCTCGCGAGCCGGGGTGTCCGCGCCGACGAGCGGGGCGGGACGGGCCGGATCCCCGCCGGCCGGAAGCGCGGTCGGGCCGCCGCCGGTCGGCTGTGCGGTCGGGTCGCCGCCGGTCGGCTGCACGGCGAGGGTGACGCCCAGGCCCGCGACCAGCGTGACCGCCGCGGCGGCGAGCACCAGGCGCCCGCGGTGGCGGGGCGCCGGCCTCGGCCGGAAGGCTTTGGCGCGCATCCTGGCGAGGCTGGCGCTGTCCGGGGCGGGGGTGTCGAGGACGGACCGGAGCAGGGTGATCTCGTGCTGGTCGTCCGGTGCCTGCCGGGTGGTCATGAGGTCATCTCCTGGGAGGTGTCGGCGTGGGCGGGGAGGACGTCACGCAGCCGTTTCCTGGCCCGGTGCAGGGCGGAGCGCACGGTCCCGACCGGGATCGCGAGCGCGGTGGCGATCTCGCCGTAGTCGAGGTCAGCCAACGCGAAGAGCAGGAGCACGTCCCGCTGCCGGCGCGGCATCTGCCCGAGAGCCGAGGTGATCAGCCGGACGTATTCGGCGGCATGGGTCCGCTCGACAGCCCGCAGGGCGGGTTCATCACCCCCGGCAAGGGGCGGCACGGCCTTCGCCATGGCGCGATACCGGGCCGCTTCCTGCCGCCACCGCCGCCGCAGCAGGTTGGTGGCGATCCCGTACAGCCAGGGCAGGGCGTTCGCCCGGTCGGCGTCATACCGGTCCCGCTGCTTGAAGGCCACGCAGAACACGTCGGCGACAACGTCCTCCGCCACCTCGGCCCCGACCCGGCCGGCGCAGTACCGGTGCAGCGCCCCGGCGTGGCGATCGAACAACAGCCCGAACTGCTCGGCATCCCCGGTCACCAGCTCGGCGTCCGAGCCCACGACGGGCGGATCGCTGTCTCCCACAGAACGCAACGACGTCATGCCCCCTCTTTGCCACGACGCCGCTTCCGGGTTCCCCGACCCGGTGTCAGTCCGTGGCCGGACCGCCCACGGACTGCGCCTCCTCCAGTCTGCCGTTGCGATAGTCGCGGGGCGGGATGCCGGTGTGGCGGTGGAAGGCGCGGCTGAAGTCGGCTGGGCGGGAGAAACCCCAGCGGCGGGCGATGGCCGCGATGGTGACGTGGTCGAGGCACGGGTCGGCCAAATCGCGGCAGGCCCGGTCCAGGCGACGGGTCCGGATGTGGGCCGCGACGCTGACCGGGTGGTGCTGCTGGAAGATGCGGTGCAGGTAGCGCGGGGAGATCCGATGGGCGGCGGCGATCGTGGCGGGACGCAGCTCCGGGTGGTGCAGGTGCTCTTCGACGAAGGCGATGATGCGCAGGTAGAGGACATGCGTGTGGGAGCGCAGCGGCGGGTTGTCCCGGTCCAGGTGGTGAGCGAGCACAGCGGTCGTGAGGTCCACCGCGATGGTCTCCAGGCGCTGTGCGTCGCGTGCGGTGCAGCAGGGGTGGCCGTCGGCCACAGCGGTGAGGAAGGCAGCGAGTACGCGGCCGACACCTTCGGTTCCGGGCAGCGGAACGGCGCAGAGATCGGCGACTTGACGGGCGGGCAGGGGAACCAGTTTCCTGGGGAACTGCAGTTGCACCATGTCCACCGCCGAGGTCCCGCTGTCGACCACCGCCTCGAACGGCATGGAGCTGTCGTAGACGACGAGGCCACCGGGACCCAGCAGTGCACTGGCGTTGTTCTGCTCGATGCCCTGGCGGCCGGCCCGGGTCAGCGCGATTTGGACGTACTCGGGGTCGGACCGGCGGATTTCCCTCGGCGATCGCCGCGAAAACAGTGATGTGTAGGTCATGGAAGAGATCTGTGCTTTGCCGAGCGGCATGGCACGGAGGCGGGCGGTGAACACTTCCGGGTCCGGGATGTCGAGCACCGTGGAAATCAGTGAGGCAGCGGTGACATTCCGCCAAGCCTCCAGGCGGTCTCGTGCGGCAATCGTGGCACTGTCGAACACAGTGAGCATGGCTCCCGCTTCCCCCGACGCGCTTCCAGGGTAGCGAGACCTGTCAATGTGCGCTGGGTGCGTACGACTGTGCGCCCGGTGCTGACGACAGGGTGAACCGCGCAGCAGAAACTGGGAAAGGCCCAGCAAGCGCATTCACGAGGGGAGATCTGCAGATGCGCGCCATAGCGAGATCGATTGCGGTTCTGGCGGCGCCCGTCGCCTTGTCCATTGCCGTGGGAGTCGCGCCGGCGTCGGCCGTGCCCGCTGCCGGGACATCACCGGCAGCGGCGAAGACGGCGGCCAAGCAGTGGGTTTTCTGGCAGTCCTACGCGAGCTCGCGAACGTGCAACAACACTGGCGCGCTGGGGGTCCTCGGCGGCGCCTGGTCCGACTACACGTGCTCGTACGTTCCCGTCGACGACCAACCCTACTGGCTGTTCGTCAACCTCTGATCCGCACAGAAAGGGGCCACCGGAATGGGACGCACCATCAGACGAGCCGGGGTCGCAGCAGTCCTGCTTCCCCTGGTCGCCGCCGGATTGGCGGTGAACTCCGCGACGCCGGCCTCCGCCGCGCCGACAGCGTGCACGAACTCCGCCGCGAACATCGACTACGTGCTGCGGAGCTCCTGGACCAGGTGCTGGGGAGGCACCGGTCATTTCAAGGTCCTCATCGGCTGCAAGAGCTCCCCCGGTTCACCGTGGACGGCACTCGTCCAAGGCCCGGTCTGGGTCAGCGTTCAGGAAGGCGCGGCAGGGGTCATCTCGGCTGCGGTCTGCCCGCCGGCGCAGCCGTTGATCGTCGAAGCCACCACGTTGACCTGAAGCCCTTGCGAAGACCAGCAGCGCTTCACCTCGGAGCGGCGCGGCGACACGCTCGTCGCGCCGCTCCCCGGTGGTGACCTCACCTCCGGCGGTTCAGCTCTCCTCGCGGTAGAGGACGAGGTGCTCGTGGTACAGCACGCCTTCGCGGAGGTCGCCGGTCGCGGTGAACCCGGTGTCGTCGACGTAGTCGATGTGGTTGCCCGTGACCGTGTAGCTGCCCGTGTACGCGCTCTTCGTGCGTCCTCGAGCCTCGTCGTAACGGCCGTCGGGTCGCAGTTCCTGGCGGATGTGACCGTCGGCGGTCACCCACATCCCGATGACGGGAGTCCGTTCGTCGTCCATGCTTCCAGCGTCCCCGGAGCCGGCCGGGGGCGACCAGGGTGCGCTGCTCCCACCCTCACGCGGGCCGTCAGCTGACGTTGAAGTTCTGGTCCACCTCGGCCGCCAGGGCGCGAAGGGCCCCGTCGAGGGTCTCACGGACCTCGGCGGGGTCGGCCGACTCGTCGACCTCCACCTCCAGCTCCGCCTCGCTGGCCCCGGTCCCGCTGCCGATCACCCGCAGCCGGCCGGCGAGGCCGTCGCGACCGGCCGCACGCCACTCCACCCGGCCCTCGGCGGCACGCAACGCGATGTCGCCGACGTGGCCCGGCAGCCACGCCTTCGCGCGGGTGGCGTCGGATGCGGTGTTGAGGACGATGTCGGCGTCGGCCGTCATCGGGCGGCTGGTGGTCACGATGCGCGTCGCCATTCCGGCACGCTCCTTTCGGCGGGACGTTGGAACAGGCTGAACAACCACCACAGGGACGGCACGAGCACGAGCGCCCCGATGCCCAGGACGGTGAGCGTCGCCGACAGCACCGCCGGGGTGGCCGCGCCTTCGGCGATCGTGACGTCCGGTTCCAGCAGGTACGGGTACTGCCCGGCGGCCCAGCCCCAGAGCAGGGTCCCCACCGCGAGCGCCGCCGTGATCCGCACCGCCAGGTACCGGCGGCGCAGCAGCAACACCAGTGACACCGCGCCCGACAGCGCCGAGACGACGATGACCGGGAGGCCGCGGTGGGTCAGGCCGTCGAACAGCCGCGGGGCGTCGGTGGCCAGCACCGGGATCCCGGCCGCCGCGATCACCCCCAGCGCGAGCCCGGTCACCAGGGCCCGGCGGCGGAACGCCTCGGCGAGGCGGGGATTCCCGGCGCGCCGGGCGTCGGCGCAGAGGTAGGTCGCGGCCAGGTACGCCGCCGCGCCGACCGCGAGGACGCCGCCCAGCACGGACGTCGGGTTCAGCCAGCTCGTCAGCAGATCGCCGCCGGCGATCACGATCGGGACCCGGCCCGAGGCGATGCCGCCGGCCACCGTGCCGAGGAAGAGCGGGGTCAGCACGGAGGAAACGGCGAACGCGGCCCCGAAGAGCCGCTGCAGGGCCAGGGTGTCGCTGGCCTTGCGGAAGGCGAAGGCCGCGCCGCGGATGATGATCCCGAGCGCCACGAGCGTCAGCGGAATGTACAAAGTGGACATCACGGCGGCGAACGCCGGCGGGAACGTGCTCCACAGCGTGACGAGCACGAAGATCAGCCACACGTGGTTCGCTTCCCACACCGGCCCGATCGCGTGCTCCAGCAGCTCCCGCTGGTCCCTCCCCCGCTCCGGGCCACCCGCGAACAGGTCCCAGAACCCGGCGCCGAAGTCCGCCCCGGCGAGGAGCACGTACAGCGTCAGCCCGACCCAGAGGACGGCGACGGACCAGTCGGCCAGGGTCATGACGGCGTCCCCGCTTCCTGCGGTGCCGTGCGCCGGTCGGTGCGGGCCATCCGGCGCAGCACGTACACCGTCCCGATCGTCGGCACGACGTACACCGCGAGCACGACGATCAGCCCGGTCAGCAGGCCCGGCGCGGGGTTCACGGCATCGGCCGTCCGCAGGTGGCCCCAGACGATCCAGGGCTGGCGCCCGACTTCGGTGGTCACCCACCCGGCCTCCAGCGCGCAGCAGGCGGCGACGCCGCTGACCGCGACCGCGCGCAGGAACCACCGCGGACGCGGCACGTCCCGGCGACGCCACCACACCAGCGCCAGCCAGGCACCGAGTGCGAGGAGCGCGAACCCGATGCCGACCATCACGTCGAAGGACAGGTGCACGATCGCCACCGGGGGCCGGTCGGCCACCGGCGTCCGGTCGAGCCCGGTGATCACCGTGCCCGGGCTGTCCCCCACCAGCAGCGACAACCCGTTCGGGACTTCCAGGCCGTAGCGCAGTTCGTCGCCCACCGGTACGCCGCCGAGGGTCAGCGGGACGTGCGAGCCGGTGCGGTAGACCCCTTCGAGCGCGGCGAGCTTGGCGGGCTGGTTGCCGGCCAGGAACCGCGCGGCGTAGTCGCCCGCGGCGATCTGCAGCGGGGTGAGCACCGCGGCGAACGTCAAGGGGATCAGCAGGCCGAGCCGGTGGTGGCGATCCCGCCGCCCGCGCAGCATGCCCACCGCGTAGACGCTGCTGATCAGGTAGCCGCTGACCATGAACGCGGCGAGGATCATGTGGATCGTCTCCGGCGGGGTCGCCGGGTTGAACATCGCCGCCCACGGGTCGACGCCGGTGACCCGGCCGGATGCGAGGTCGAACCCGCGCGGCTGGTTCATCCAGGCGTTCGCGCTCACCACGAAGAACGCCGACGCGACCCCGGCGACGACGATGGGGACACCGGCGAGCAGGTGCCGCCGCGGCGGGAGGCGGTCCCACGCGTAGAGGTAGATGCCGAGGAAGATCGCCTCGACGAAGAACGCGATGCCCTCCATGGTGAACGGCAGACCGATCACCTGGCCGTACGTGCCCATCAGGCCGGGCCACAGGATGCCCATCTCGAAGCTGAGGATTGTGCCCGACACCGCCCCGACGGCGAACAGCACGCCCATCGCCTTGGCCCACCGCCGGGCCAGGACGAGGTAGGCCTCGTCCCCGGTGCGCAGCCCGCGCCACTCCGCGAACAGCGTCAGCGCGGGCATCCCGACGCCCAGGCAGGCGAGGATGATGTGCCAGCCCAGCGAAATGGCCATCTGGTCCCGCGCCGCCAGCAGGTCCAGCGGCGCGGCGGAGGAGGTCAGCACGTCGAGCACCCTCGGCGGCTACCCGCCGAAGGAGCCGGGAAACTCCCCCGGGGAGGGTGCCGTTTGTGCCCCGGCGGCCGGGGTAGCCGCAGCCGATGGGCTCCGGCGCGGGGCCCGTCCCCGATCGCTCAGGACGGTGCATCCGCATGACCGGCTTCCTCCCCCGAGGCCAGGGCGACAGCCCGCTCGACCAGTTCCTCGCCCAGTTCTTCGGCCAGGCTTCGCCGGGACGGCGGGCGTACTCCGTCGACATCACCCGCCTGCTCAGCGAACAGGCCAGGTCGCTGGTCGCCGAGGCGGCCAACCGCGCCGCCGCGTGGGGACAGCCGCACGTCGACACCCAGCACCTGCTGTGGGCGGCCGCCAAGACCCCGGCGACCGCCCAGCTGCTCGAACGGGCCGGCGTCGATCCGCGGCAGCTGGCCGGGCAGCTCGAACGCGACTGCGGCGGCCACGAGGAAGCGACGCCGCCGACCGGGCTGGCCCCGGCGGCCAAGCGGGCCCTGCTCGACGCGCACCAGCTGGCCCGCGGGCTGGGCTCCTCCTACATCGGGCCGGACCACCTGCTGTTCGCGCTGGCGATGAACCCCGACTCCGAAGCGGGCCGCCGGCTGCGCGAGGCCGGCGCGACCCGCGACCGCCTGCACGAAAGCACCGCCGACGGGCCGCCCCAGCCCGCCCGGCCCAGTACCCCCACCCTCGACCAGTACGGCGAGGACCTGACCGAGCGGGCGCGCGCCGGCCGGATCGACCCGGTCATCGGCCGCGACGACGAGATCGAGCAGACCATCGAGGTGCTCTCCGGCCGCACGAAGAACAATCCCGTGCTGATCGGCGAGGCCGGCGTCGGCAAGACCGCGATCGTCGAAGGGCTGGCCCAGCGGCTGGCCGACGACGACGTCCCCGACATCCTCAGCGGCCGCCACGTCGTCCAGCTCGACGTCACCGCCATGGTCGCCGGCACCCGCTACCGCGGCGACTTCGAGGAGCGGATGTCCGCGCTGCTCAAGGAGATCCGCGACAACCGGGACCGGCTGATCGTGTTCATCGACGAGCTGCACACGATCGCCGGCGCGGGCAGCGGCGGCGAAGGCGGGGGCCAGGGCGCCGGGAACATGCTCAAGCCGGCCCTGGCCCGCGGCGAGCTGCACGTCGTCGGCGCGACCACCCTCGACGAGTACCGCACCGGCATCGAACGCGACCCGGCGCTGGAACGCCGGTTCCAGCCCATCCTGGTGCCCGAGCCCAGCGTCGAAGACGCCGTCGAGATCCTGCGCGGCCTGCGCGACCGCTACGAAGCCCACCACCAGGTCCGGTACTCCGACGAGGCCCTGCAGGCCGCGGTGGACCTGTCCGACCGCTACCTGACCGACCGGTTCCTCCCGGACAAGGCCATCGACCTGATCGACCAGGCCGGCGCCCGGGTCCGGCTGCGCTCCCGCACCCGCCCCGACCGCGTCCGCGACCTCGAGACCCGGCTGGAGCAGCTGCAGCGCGACAAGGACCAGGCCATCGCCGAGGAGAACTTCGAACGCGCTTCCGCGCTGCGCGACGAGATCACCGAGCTGCGGGCCCGGATCGAACCGGCGGACGGGCGCACCCCGGACCGCGTCCAGGAGGTCACCGACGCCGACATCGCCGAAGTCGTCTCCCGGTTGACCGGGGTCCCGGCGGCGCGGCTCACCGAGTCCGAACGCGATCGGCTGCTCAAGCTGGAAGAGCACCTGCACGGCCGGGTCGTCGGGCAGGAGGAGGCCGTGGACGCGGTCGCCGAAGCCGTCCGCCGGTCCCGGGCGGGGCTGGCCGAGCCGGGGCGGCCGTTCGGCAGCTTCCTGTTCCTCGGCCCGACCGGCGTCGGCAAGACCGAGCTGGCCCGGGCGCTGGCCGAAGCCCTCTTCGGCGACGAGGACCACATGATCCGCGTCGACATGAGCGAGTACTCCGAGCGGCACACGATCAGCAGGCTGATCGGCGCCCCGCCGGGCTACGTCGGCTACGACGACGCCGGCCAGCTCACCGAAGCCGTCCGCCGCCGGCCTTACTCCGTCGTCCTGCTCGACGAAATCGAGAAGGCGCACGCGGATGTGTTCAACATCCTGCTGCAGGTGCTCGACGACGGACGGCTCACCGACGGCCGCGGCCGCACCGTCAACTTCGCCAACACCGTGCTGATCATGACCAGCAACCTCGGCTCCGACCTGGTCACCAGCTCCACGCAGGGCGCGCTCGGCTTCGGCCCGGTCCGCGACGACCCGGGCGGCCACCTGCGCGAGCGGCTGATGCGGCGGTTGCGCGAGAGCTTCCGGCCGGAGTTCCTCAACCGCATCGACGAGATCATCGTCTTCCGCCGCCTCGAGCCCGAGCAGCTCGACCGGATCACCGAACTGCTGCTGGAGCGCACGAAGCGGCGCGCGCACGCCCAGGGCGTCACGGTCGAGTTCACCCCCGCGGCGATCCGGTGGCTCAGCGAAACCGGGTACGAGCCGGAGTTCGGGGCCCGGCCGCTGCGCCGGGCGATCCAGCGCCACGTCGACAACCGGCTTTCCACCATGCTGCTCGAAGGCCGTCTCGAAGCGGGCACCGCGGTCCGGGTCGACGCCGGTGACGACGGCCTGGCCTTCGAAACCGCCGTGACGGCGAGCTGACGCATGCCGGCCGCCACGGCGTGGGCACCGCTGCGGCGCCGGATGTACCGGGCGCTGTGGATCGCCCAGTTCGCCGGGAACGTCGGCACGTGGGCGCAGACCGTCGGCGCCCAGTGGCTGATGGGCGACCTCGGCGGGTCCGCGCTGGAGGTTTCGCTCGTCCAGACGGCCATGACGCTGCCGGTGTTCCTCCTGGTCGTCCCGGCCGGGGCGCTCGGGACATCTTCGACCGGCGCCGGCTGCTGCTGGCCGGCCAGACCGTCATGCTCGCCGGGGCCGCGGCCTTGGCCGCGGTCACCGCCGCGCACCACGTCTCGCCGGGTTCGTTGCTGGCGCTCACCGCGACCATGGCTGTCGGCCAGGCCCTGTCGGTCCCGAGCTTCCAGGCCATCCAGCCCGAGCTCGTCCCGCGCGCGGAGATCGCCCAGGCGGCGCTGCTCAACAGCGCCAACGCCAACATCGCCCGCGCGCTCGGGCCGGCGCTCGGTGGCGTGCTGATCGCCGCCGTCGGCGCGGAGGCGACGTTCGCCCTGAACGCCGTCTCCTTCCTCGGGGTGCTCGCGGTCATCTTCGCGTGGCGGCGGCCTCGCGCCGAACGCCCGCTCGGCGCGGAACGCCTCGTCGCGGCGACGCGCGCGGGCGCCCGGTACGTGCGCAGCGCACCGGCGTTCGCGACGGTGCTGGCCCGCTCGGCGTCGTTCATGCTCTTCGCGGGCGGGCTGTGGGCACTGCTGCCGTCGCTCGCCCGCGGCCCGCTGCGCCTGGAGGCGGGCGGCTACGGCCTGCTGCTGGCCTGCCTCGGCGCCGGCGCGGTGACCGCGGCCGTCGTCCTGCCGTCGCTGCGGACGGTGCTCGGCACCAACACCGTGATCGCGGCGGGCACGGTGCTCTACGGCCTGGCCGACCTCGTCGCCGGGCTGACCGGGTCACTGCCCGCGGTGGTGGTGGCGTTGTTCCTCGCCGGCGTCGCGTGGATCGCCGTGCTGTCCACTTTGAACTCCGCGGCCCAGCTGCTGCTGCCCGCGTGGACACGAGCCCGCGCGCTCGCCTACTACCAGCTGGTGTTCATGGGCGGCCAGGCACTGGGCGCGCTGGTGTGGGGGTTCGTCGCCGACGTCGCCGGGCTCGCGACGGCGTTCGCCGTGCCCGGTGCCGGCCTGGTCGTCGCGGCGCTGGCCGGCGGCCGCGCGTTGCGGCTGCCCGACAGCACCTTCGAGCTGGGCCGCACCCACTACTGGCCGGAACCCCCGGCGGCGGCGACCGTGTCCGGCCCGGTGCAGGTCCAGGTCGAATGGCGGGTCCCGGCGCCGCGAGCCGCGGAGTTCGAGCGGGCGATGCAGCCGGTCGGCTGGGCCCGGCGACGCAGCGGCGCGACGCGGTGGCGCCTGCACCGCGACCTGGACGAGCCGGAGCGGTTCGTGGAGCAGTTCGTCGTGGCGAGCTGGGACGAGCACCTGCGCCAGCACTACGAGCGGTCGACGGAGCTGGACCGCCAGCTCGACCAGCGCGTGCGGGACCTGACCGTCTCCGGTGAGCCGCCGGTCGTGCGGCACCTGGCGCAGACGGTCCTGCCCCGGCGGGACCGTCGGCTCCTCGGCCGTTCCCCGCGCTGAGCGGCGCCGCTCGACGATCCCGGCCACGGCCGCCACGAACTGACGCCGGCTGCGGCGTCAGTAATCCGGTCACGGGCCGGGGCGGCCCGAGCTAGCCTGGACGATCTGCGGTCCGAGCGAGGGGAATGCCGGTGGACGTTTCCTCAGCGGTGCCCGAGGCGCTGCGCCCGGTGGTGACGACGTCGGCCGGGACGGTTCGGCTCGTGTTCGTGCCGAGCGTCAGGCAGCTGCTGACGAAGACGTGGGCCGGCAGCCTGGCCATCCCGTTCGCGGTCGCGGGCCCGCTGCTCGTCGTCATCGTGCTGCCCCTGGTCGTCGTCTTCTTCGGCTGGGCGGCCATGGGGCACACCGCGCTGGTGCTCGGCTGCATTCTCGCCGCCCTCGGCCTGGTGCTGTCGGTCGTGCTGCCGTGGAGCCTGCGCTCCGACGCACGGTGGGCCGAGCTGAAACCCGGGCCGCACCCGGCGCAGGTGCTGGTCAAGCTCGTGTCCGGGGCAACGCGGGCCGGGGCGCTGCGGTCGATCGCCGTCGTCGACCACGTGAAGCTCGCCGAACCCGCCGGTGTCGAGGTGGAACTGCGGACGGCGGACGAAACCGTCCGGGGCGCGG
The DNA here is from genome assembly GCF_013364075.1 of Amycolatopsis sp. Hca4. Classification (GTDB taxonomy): domain Bacteria; phylum Actinomycetota; class Actinomycetes; order Mycobacteriales; family Pseudonocardiaceae; genus Amycolatopsis. The sequence goes on along the minus strand of NZ_CP054925.1, from coordinate 10,136,744 downwards.
AGCGGATCGACGTGGCCGCCGACGCGCTGGCGGAGTGGCTGCGCGGCCTGCCCGGCGTCGAGGTCGAGTACCGGAAGGTCATCGACCGGGTGAATCCGACCCGGGACCAGTGGTGGCGGCGCCCGCAGGTCGCGGCGGTGTGGAACGTCCCCGCCGACGACGTGCCGGTGATCGCGAACGAACTCGGCGTCCGCTGCGACGCCTTCGTGCCCCGGGCCGCCGCCAGGAACGGGAACACCCGCGCCATCGACGTCTACGACCCGGACGACGTCCAGGAGATCACCGGCCAGCTCACCGACGGAACCGTCGCGGCCTTCATGCTGCGCCGGCTGACGAGCTTCACGCGCGAAGCGAGGCTGCCCGCCGGCGACGACCCGCTGCTCCACCTCGTGCCGGACACCGGGCTCGCCGAGCGGTACCGCGCCGCGCTGCAGCGCCTCCGGGATCCGGGCCCGGACACCGACCGCTACGTCGCCTTCGCGCAGTACTCGCTGGGCCGGGTGGTGCGCGGCGAACCCGTTCCGGCCGCCGTCCCTCCACAATGGACACCGCCGCCGGACTTCGAAGCGGTGCTCGCCGCGGCCATGGCCGCGCGCTTCCCCCGGCCGACGCGGTACGCCTGAACGCGGCCGCGCCGGGCGAACGCCGGGGCCCGCTCCGGACGGAACCCCACGCCGACCAGGTAGACCGCCGCCGTCTGCAAGGCGGGCCACCACCGTGCCGCGGTCAGGAGCGGGCCCGCCGGGCCGGCCTGGCCGCCGGACACGAGGGGGCCGGCCAGGTCGGCGTGCATGATCCGCTGCAGGGCCTGCACCAGCAGCAGCGACGGCAACCGGCGCCGCCGGACCCGGGCGAGGTCGGCCCCGCGCACCGCACCCCGCCGCAGCCGCTCCGCCAGCAGCGTCGCGGTCGCGACGGCGTCCTGGACGGCGAGGTTGATGCCCACGCCGCCGACCGGCGACATGGCGTGCGCGGCGTCCCCGAGGCACAACAGGCCTTCGACGTGCCACCGGCGCAGCCGGTTGAGCAGGACGTCGAGGAGTTTGACGTCGTCCATCGAGACCAGCTCGCCGACCCGGTCGGCGTACTCCGGGAGCAGTTCGGCCACGTCGCGCCGGAACGCGTCGATGCCGCGAGCACGCAGCCGGCCGTCGGTGCCCTTGCGCGCGACGTACCCGATCTGGAAGTAGCCCTCCCGCGGGATGACGATCGCGAACCGGCCCCGGCCCGGCCGCCGGGTCAGCCGGCCGACGTGTTCGCCGTCGCGACGCGAGAGCCGGAACCACCAGGTGTCGAACGGGACGTCGATCTCGGTGACGCGCAACCCCGCCGCCGCGGCCAGGACGGAATTCCGGCCGTTGCACACCACCGTGAGGTCGGCGCGGAGCTCGCGTTCGGCCTCCGCCCCGCCCCTGCGGTAGCGGACCCCGGCAACCCGGCCGCCCTCGTGGACGAGCGAGGTCACCGCGGTCCCCATTTCGAGCCGGAACCCCGGCTCGGCCCGCGCGGCGTCGGCGAGCAGGTCCAGCAGGTCCCACTGCGGGACGATCGCCACGTACGGGTGCCGCACGCCCCACTTGCGCAACGCACCGAAATCCCCGATCCGCCGGACCCCACCGGCTTCGTCCGGCAGGACGACTTCGGTGATCCGGGTCTGGGGCAGCCGCGCGAACCGCTCCCCCAGCCCCAGGTCGTCGAGCAGCTGCAGGGTCGCCGGGTGCACGGTGTCGCCCCGGAAGTCGTGCAGGAAGTCCTCGTGCTTCTCCAGGACCGTGACCTCGACGCCGGCCCTGGCGAGCAGCAGTCCCAGCACCATGCCCGCCGGGCCGCCGCCCACCACGCAACACGTCGTCCGCTTCACGCTGTCCCCCCCCCGTTCCCCTGCACCACCTTCTACACCCGGCGGGACGGCGGCCTGGGGAACGTCGTGCGAACGGGAGTAATCAGGGCAGTTTCGCCGCCCGAACGGCTACGGATCGACCGGTGACGCCAACCCTGCGATTTCCCGGACGGTCCAGTGGTCCCGCACCCCGGGCAGCGGCGCGAGGTATCCGGCGATCTCCCACGCGGACCACCCGTGCGCTTCGCGCAGCCCTCCCACGAGCATGGCCAGGTAGGCGGCCGAGGGCGGGTTCTTCTCGACCTCCGCCGCCGACCACGGTGCGGTGAACGTCAGGACGGGATGGCCGTCGAGGTCACCGAGGTGCAGCAGGGTTTCGTAGCGCCCGGGCCCGAGCTGGTCGCGGCCCGTCCGCAGCACAGTGGTCAGATCCAGGTCCGGGCCCGGCTGGCGGTACATCTCCTGCTCCGCGATGTCGGAGAACTGCCCGGTGGTTACGAGGTAGGACCGCATCGCCGCCCGGCCCGGCAGCGCCGGGTCGAAGAACGCCCGGCCACCGAGCCAGACCGGCGACTCCGTCGCGAAGTAGACCCCGCCGGGGAACTCGCTGGCGACGATCCGCCGCACGGGACTGCGATCGCGGCACCCGAGGTAGCTGCGCCGGGCGCCGGGCGGCGTTCCTCCTTCGAGGTAGCACCGCAACCGCGCGGCGTACATGTTGGACCCGTAGCTCGCGTACCAGACCAGCAGCGGCGGCGCCGAATCCATGACGCCACGATAGCGACGCGGGCCGGACGACGTCAGCGGAGCATCGGGTGACAGCCGGCCGGTCAGGACGGGAGGCCCGCCGTGCGCAGCCACACCACCCGGCAGGTCTCGGCCGCCTCGTCGAGCGCCGCCGCCGACACCGCCGACGCGTGGTAGAACGTCCGCTCGATCATCCAGCACAGCGCGCCCGCGATGGCCCGTGCACCGGCGGGTCCTTCCTCGTCCGCGACTCCGGCACGGACCAGGATCGTCGTGATGGCGTCGATGAAGATGTCCGCGGTCCGCTGCCACAGCGCGCCCAGTTCGGGGATGGCCGAGGACTGGTCGATCGCGACACGCATGATCAGGCCGTGCTCGTGCCACCGGTCGCGGGTGCGCCGCAGGGCCGTCGCGATCGCGTCGCGGGGTGCGGCCGGGTCGGCGGCCGCCGCGCGGGACTTCTCGTGCAACGCCTCGACGGTCTTGGCGAAGAGCGCGACGAGCGCCTCCTGCTTCGAGCTGAAGTAGAAGTACACCGACGCGCGGGAGAGCCCGGCGCGCTCGGCGATGTCGTTGGTCGTCAGCGCGTCGAAGCTCTTGCCCGCCAGCAGTTCCTCGAGGACTTCGAGGATCTTCGCCTCGCGGAGGTCCCCTTTGGACGGTGCGGCGCGCCGGCGCCCCGGCTCAGGCACCGGCCGTCGCGATCTGGTGGCCGTCCGGGAAGTCCGTGGACCGCGAGAGCTCCGCCCACGCCTCGATGTCGGCGGTCACCGCCGCCCGGCCGCTCGCCACGAGCCGCAACGCGTCCGAACCGAGCACCAGGTGCACCGGCGGCTTCTCGGCCTCGACCACCTCGAGCACCGCCGCGGCGGCCTTGGCGGGATCGCCCAGCTGGTGGCCGCTCGCGGCCTGGCGGGCGGCGCGGATCGGCTCGAACAGCTCGTCGTAGTCCGCGATCGTCCGCTCGCTGCGGACCATCGAGCGGCCCGCCCAGTCCGTCCGGAACGAACCGGGCTCGATGACGGTCACGCGCACCCCGAGCCCGGCGACCTCCTTCGCCAGGGTTTCGAGCATGCCCTCCACCGCGTACTTGCTGCCGCAGTAGTACGCCAGCCCGGGCACGGTCATCAGGCCGCCCATCGAGCTCACCGCGAAGATGTGGCCGGAGCGGCGCTTCCGCATCCCCGGCAGCACGGCGTGCACGGTGGCCGCCACCCCGAACACGTTGACGTCGAACTGCGCACGCAGCTCGGCCATCGGGGACTCCTCGAACACGCCCTCGTGCCCGTAGCCGGCGTTCGCGATGAGCACGTCGATCGGGCCGACGGTGCGCTCGACCTCGGCGACCACGGCGGAGACCGCCTCGTCGTCGGTCACGTCGAGCTGCCGCGCGTGGGCGCGCCCGGGCGCCAGCTCGGCGAAGGCCGCCAGGTCGGCGGCTTTGCGCACGGTGCCGACGACGGTGTGGCCTGCGGCCAGCGCGCCTTCGGCGAAGGCGCGCCCGAGGCCGCTGCTCGCGCCGGTGATGAGGAACGTCCGCTTCGTCATGACGTCGACTCTACACCTCGTCGACAATAATCGACACAGTGTCGATCAACGGATGAAGACCGGCTTGCCCGGCGGCGGGTCCAGCAGCACCTCGACCGCGTCCTCGTAGCCGAACGGCCCGGCCAGGATCGGCGACGGGTCCAAGCGGCCGCCTTCGACGAGCTCGAGGACGGCGGGGACGTGCGGGCTTGCGTGCGGCGGTCCGACGACGAGGGTGATTCCCGTGCCGTACAGGGAGAAGTACGGCAGCCGCGGTTCTCCGAAGTAGACGGACCGGAGCACGCACGTGCCGCCCGGCCGGGTGGAGAGCAGGGCGCACCGGAGGCCGGCGCTCGCCGCCGAGGCGTCCACGACCAGGTCGAAGGAGCCGTCGAGCCGATCGGGGTACGCGTCGGCCGCGATGACGGCCGCGCCCGCGGCCGCGGCCTTGGCGCACCGGGCTTCGTCGACGTCGAAGTAGGTGACCTTCTCCGCGCCCAGCGCGACGGCGCTCAGGACGGTCAGCAGCCCGAGGCTGGCCGTCCCCCCGACCACGAGCACTTCGGCGCCGGGCCGGGCGTCGAGGACCGGCCGGACGGCCTGGAAGGCGTCGGTGAGGTTGTCGGAGGCCGAGGCGGCCACCACCGGATCGACGGCAGGCGGCAGCGGCGTGAGGTTGTACCGCGCCCACGGGACGCGCACCAGCTCGTCGAACAGCCCGCCCCACAGCCCGCCGGCGCTCGTGCCGTAGGAGGCCAGGCGCGGCACCGAAGCGCAGGCACCCGGCAGCTCGCGCCGGCAGTTCTCGCACGTGCCGCAGCTGATGTGCCACGGGATGACCACCCGCTGCCCGATCCGGAACGGGGAGTCGCCGTCGAGGTCGACGATCTCGCCGACCGCTTCGTGGCCGAGGGCGAACGGCGCCTCGAACGGCGACGGCGACACCACCAGCCGCCGGTCGAGATCGCAGGCGGACGAGGCGATCGGGCGCACCAGCGCGTCGCCCGGCGCGGTGAGGCCGGGCGCCGGGCGGTCCTGCCACTCGAGGCCGCGCGGACCGGTGACGACGAGGCTCTGCATGACGCTCCTTAGACGAGACTCTCTAGAGGGCGCACTCTAGAAGGCGCGTTCGCTATCGTCAACGCATGCCACGCCTCGTCCACGACACGTCGGCGATCCTCGACGCGGCCACCCGGCTGCTCTCCGCGGGAAGCGCCGACGCGATCACCATCGCCGGCGTGATCCGGGAAGCCGCGGTGTCCAGCGGCTCCGTCTACCACCGGTTCCCCAACCGGGCGGCCCTGCTGGCCGCCGTCTGGAACCGGGCGGTGCAGAGCTTCCACGACGAGCTGTACCCGCTCTTCGACGGCGAGCCGGTGGCCGCGGCGGTCGCACTCGGGCGCCGGACCGTGAGCTGGTGCCGCGACCACCCGGCCGACGCCCGCGTGCTGCTGGCCGGCCTCGCCTCCTTCGAACCCGCCGCCTGGCCCGCGGAGAGGCGGGACGCGCGCCAGGCCGACCAGGAGCGCTGGGACCGGCAGATCCGCGGCCTGGTGACCGGCCTCCGGACGGCGACCGGGCGGGCGACGGCGGAGATCCTGCTGATCGTCGTCGACCTGCCGTACGCCGCCGTCCGCCGCTACCTCGGCGCCGACCGGCCGATCCCGGCAGCCCTCGAGGACATCGTCGAGCGCGCCATCCGGTCGGCGCTCACGGACACCGGCCGGGTGGGTCAGCGGCCGTAGGCTTCGAGCAGCCGCAGCCACACTTCGCTGACGGTGGGGAAAGCCGGCACCGCGTGCCAGAGCCGGTCGATCGGCACCTCGCCGGCGATCGCGACGGTGGCCGCGTGGATCATCTCCGCGACGTCCGGGCCGACCAGGGTGCAGCCGACGATCACCTTGCGGTCCTCGTCGACGACCATCCGGGCCTGCCCGCGGTAGCCCTCGGCGTGCAGGGCGGATCCCGCGGTGGCGGCCAGGTCGTAGTCGACGATGCGGATGTTCAGCCCGGCCGCCACGGCCTTGGCCGCGGTGAGGCCGACGGACGCGACTTCCGGCTCGGTGAAGACGACCTGGGGCACCGCGCGTTCATCGGCGGTGGCCGCGTGCCGGCCCCAAGGAGCGTCGTCGACCGGCTCGCCCTTGGCGCGGGCCACGATGACGTCCCCGACCGCGCGGGCCTGGTACTTGCCCTGGTGCGTCAGGAGAACCCGCCGGTTGACGTCGCCGGCCGCGTACAGCCAGTCGTTGACCCGCAACGTGTCGTCGACCGTGAGCCAGGCACCCGGCTCCAGGCCGATCGTGTCCAGGCCGAGGTCCTGGGTGTTCGGCGTGCGGCCGATCGCGACGAGCAGTTCGTCGGCTTCGATCTGCTCGCCGTCGGTGAGCGTGATGGACACCGTGCCGTCGTCGTGGCGCTTGACGGACCCGGCCTCGGCGCCGACGCGCACCGAAACGCCCTTGTCCCGCAACGAGGCTGTCACGTGCTCGCCGACGAACAGCTCGTTGAGGTGCAGCACGCCGTCACGGGCCAGCATCGTCACCGACGAGCCCAGCTCGCTGAACGCCGTCGCCATCTCCGAGGCCACCACCCCGCCGCCGATGACGGCGAGCCGGGCCGGAACCTCCTTCGCGGCCACGGTTTCGCGGCTCGTCCACGGCTTGGCGTCGCGGAGGCCTTCGATGTCCGGGACGAGTGCGCCGCTGCCGGTGGCCACGACGACCGCGTGCCGCGCGGTCAGCCTCGTGACGGTGCCGTCGGCCGCGGTCACCTCGACGACCCGGTCACCGGCGATCCGGCCGTGCCCGCGCAGCAGCGGGACCCCGACCGAGTCCAGCCAGGAGACCTGGCCCTCGTCGTTCCAGTGCGACGCGAACTCGTCGCGACGGTGGAGGACGGCGGCCACGTCCAGCTCGCCGGTCACCGCTTCCCGCGCGCCAGGCACCTGCCGAGCCGCGCGGAGGGCCGCGCCGCTGCGCAGCAGCGCCTTGGTCGGCATGCACGCCCAGTAGGAGCACTCACCGCCGACCAGTTCCCGCTCGACGATCGCGGCGGTCAGCCCGCCCTGCACCACCCGGTCGGCCACGTTCTCCCCGACCGGGCCGGCCCCGATGACGACGACGTCGTAGGTCGACATGTCAATTCCCCTTCGCGGCGCGGCCGAGCCGGATCGCCGAGACGAGGAAGAAGATGCCGCCGAGGACGGCGTAACCGGCCACCCCGGACAGTGCCGGGTTCGCCGCGGAGGCGCTGATGACGAAGTTGGCGCCGGCCAGCACGGAGATGCCGCCGCTGAGGATCATCGGCCACTGGCCGCCCATCTTGCGGCGGGAGATGCCGACGACCAGCTGGACCAGACCGGCCACGATCGCCCAGGCACCCCACACCCGCAGCACCGCCGGGATGCCCGACGCGGCGGCGACGCCGATGCCGATGGTGGCGAGCAGGCTGATCGCCATGTTGACGTACAGCCCGGTGACCGAGCCGTTCCCCTTCGCCGAGCGAGCGTCCACGACGGCCGAACCGACGTCGAAGAGCGGGTAGACGACGACCAGTGCCACGCCGATCGCCCCCAGGCCCGACTTGGTCGTCAGGAACACCAGGACCGCCCACACGATGGCGAACGCGAACCGCACGAAGTACAACCGGCGCAGCGCCGGGGCGAACCCACCAACGGCGGGCGAGTCGACAGTAGTCACCATGATCCCTTTCGCAAGACCGAACGTTCTATCTCATGTCAGCCTGGCGGTGGCGCCGTCCGAAGTCAAGACCGAACGTTCTATCTGAATTCTTACGCGCGGCTTCCGCGCGCGGAGACGGGCAGCAGGCGACGCACGGGCACCCCGGCGAGGGTGGACCGCGTTCAGGCAGCCGGGGCGGATGGCCGCGTCAGTTCCCCGCGGCGTCGAGGCGGTGCTGCAGGATCCCGTCGACACCCTGGAGGAACGTGGCGCAGACTTCGGCGGGATCGCCCAGGCAACCGGCCGCCATCGCGCCGTCGCGCAACATCACGAAGTGCCGCCCGGCGGGCTCGGGCGGGGTCTCCCCCACCTGCGCGAGCAGGTCCGTGACCGTGCTGCGGAACCAATCGCGATGAGCGAGGACGGCTTGGTGCACCGGATGGGCCGGATCCGGGTACTCCGCCACCGCGTTGAGGAAGGCGCAGCCGCGGAAGTGCGGCGACCCGATCCCGTCGGCGATCACCCCGGCGATCCCCCGCACGGCGTCGACCGCCGGCAGGCCACCGGCGATGACCTTGTCGATCCCGTCGCGCTCCATCTCGTGGACACCCTGGAGGTACGCGACGACGAGGTCGTCCTTGCTGGGGAAGTGCCGGTACAGCGTGGCGCGGGTGACCTTGGCCTCCGCGACGACCCGGTCGATCCCGACGGAGTGCAGGCCCTCGGCGTAGAAGATGCGCGTGGCCGTCGCGAGCAGCCTCGACCGCGCTTCGGAGACCTGACCTCGAGCGTTCGGCGCCATCTTGCCAGTTTAGCGGATAGAACGATCGGTATCGCCGGTCCCGGGAACTCCGCCGAGGGTGCGCACGACTGCTGGAGCGACCCTCCCCGGCAGAAAGGCGTCACCGATGGAACGCAGGGACTTCCTCCGGCTCTCCGCCGCCTCGACGGGCACCGCCGCCCTCGCCTCGCTCGCCACCGCAGGCACCGCTTCGGCCGCGCGCGGGACCCTCCGCGTGCAGATCCTGCTCTTCGACGGCGTCGAAGAACAGGACGTCGTCGGTCCGCTCGCCGTGCTGGGCCACGCCGGGCACCAGGGCGGCAAAGTCCAGGTGAGGCTGGTCAAGCGCGGTGCGCCGGGCGTGGTGACCGGCACCTTCGGCACGCAGTTCGCGGTGCCCGCGACCTGGAACCCGAACGCCGGCGGCGACGTCCTCCTCGTCCCCGGCGGCGGGTACGCGGCGAAGGACGGCCCCGGGGTCAACGCCCTGATCGAGGACGAGGAGTTCCTGCGCGACCTCGGCCGTACCCGGCACGCCGTCATCGCCGGGGTGTGCACCGGCGTCCTGGTGCTCGCCGCGGCCGGCCTGACCGAGGGCCGCCCGTGCACCACGCACCACCTCGCCAAGGCCGACCTCGCCGCCCGGAAGGCACGGGTGATCGACGCCCGCGTCGTCGACGACGGCGACCTCGTCACCGCGGGCGGGGTCACCTCGGGGTTGGACCTCGCCCTTTGGCTGGTGACCCGGGAACTCGGCGCCGAAGTGGCCGTGGGCGTGGAATCGGTGCTGGAGTACGAGCAACGCGGAGCGGTGTGGCGCCGGTGACGACGGTGGCCGGTCCCTCGACGTGGGAACGAGCACGGCTCCCCCGCGACGCTGCGGGAAAGCCGTGCTCGCGGCCGGTGTGGGGATCAGCTCCAGGGCGAGGCGACGAGCCAGCTCGTGTCCTGGGCCCACGAAGTCGTGGCGTCCCAGGCGTTGCTGCCGCCGTTGCTCGCCACGTAGCCGGTGAAGTTGTAGTGGCGCACGTACTTCGCCGGGTAGTTGACCGACTGGAACGAACGTCCGACGCCGCTGTTGCCCGGGGTCGAACAGAACGTCGCGTCCTGCGCGAACGCCGTCCCGCCGTCGTCGGCGTTCAAGTGGAGCTGGAACGCGTAATGACGCAGGAACCGGCCGGGCTGGTCGAGGGACTCGAACGACAGGCACGACGAATTGGCCAGACCGGCCCGCACGACCCAGGTCGCGTCGGCCTTGAGCCCCGCCGCGCTCGAGGAGTCCACGGCGGAGATGACCACCTTGTCGTCCGAGTCGTTGTGGCGCAGGTAATCGGACGTGCAGCACGCCGTCGTCGCCTGGAGGGAGACCTTCGCTCCCGGGGTGAGGGTTCCGGCTCCGGACGGGGCGCTGCTGTAGCCGGCCGCCGTGATGTTGGCCTGGACTGCGTTCTCGGTCGCGTCCGAGGGGTAGCCCGACGTCATCACGCCTTCGTAGAACGTCCCGCGGCCGCCGACGCTGTTGTCGCCGCCGATGCCGAGGATGATCGCGCCCTGCTTCTTCATCGGGTTGTACCCGGCCGCATTCGGCCGGACGCCGTTGTAGTAGGTGGACAGGCCGCCCGACTGGGCGTTGGCGCCGCGAATGGCCCACTGGTTCGGACCACCCTTGACGATGGCCGTCTGGAACCGGTTGGTGACCGTCGGGTCGCCGGCGTTGAAGTGCTGGTTCACCCCGGAGAACAGGCCGTTCTCCAGGTCGGCCATGATCCAGGGACCGGCGCCGCTGCCGTAGCCCCAGCCCTTGTTGTTGCCGAAGTAGATGGCCTCCATCGTGCCGTTTCCGTCGTCGTTGCCGGACGTTTCGGCGTTGCCGTAGTCGAAGCAGCAGCCGCCGTTGTAGTTCGTGCCGTCGAAGATCGCGTACATCCCCTCCGGCTGGTCACCGGTCGCGATGCCGTGGGTGTTGTTGTTGCGGTAGCCGGTGCCGGGCGCCACCGACACGCCGTACGCCTTGTGCCCGGCGACCGTCACCGGCGCCTCGAAGGCGTTCGCGAGGTTGTCGTTCCCGCCCGCGGCCGGCCCGGGCCAGTACCCCCGGAGCGCCTGGGTGAGGTGGTTGCCCTTGCCGGACTCGTCGTAGATCACCGAGATCACGCAGCTGGTGCCGGCGCAGAAGGAATCCTGCGCGGCGGCGTCGGCGTACCCGCCGGCGCTGAGCACGCCGATGTCCCTGGTCGTGTTGTCGGAGGCCCGCCGCACCTGGTACAGCGGCCCGTTGTAGGCCGCGTACAGGGCACGCGTGGTGCTGTGCGCGGCGACGCACGGGGTGCCGCCGGCGGCGTAGATGTCGCACGGCCCTTGCGCCGCGGCCTGCGACGTCGTGGCCGTGGCCGCGAGCAGGCCGGCGGCGAGACTGGTGGTGGCGCCGGCCGCGAGGAGGGCGCGGCGGATCCACGGTGGACGGGTCATCGGATCTCCTTCACACAGGGGGAAATGCGTCACTGAACTTCCGGTGCGTGGTCAGGACCAAGGGGAAGCGGCGAGCCGGGAGGTGTCCTCACGCCACAGTGAGGTGGTGTCCCAGGCGTTGGCGCCGCCGTTGCTCGCGAGGTAGCCCGCGGAGGCGTGGTGGCGGATGAACTTGGCCGCCGTGTCGTGCCGCAGGAATTCGCTGGTGCGGCAGGAAGTGGTGGCCTGCAACGAGACCCTCGCCCCGGCGTGAAGGGGGTGGTGCCGGCGCGGTAGCCGGCCGCCGCGACGTCGGCCTGCACCGTGGCGTCGGAGGGGTACCCCCTGACCACGGCGCCTTCGAACAAGGCGCGGGTGGTGCGCCGCGACGCACGGCCTGCCGCCGGCGGCGTGGATGTCGCCGGGGCCTTGCCCGGCGGCCCGCGAAATCCCGGCGAAGGTGACCAGAGCGGGCAAAACGAGCGTCACCACGACCGCGGAGACCGTCGCTCGGCGGCGCGATCGGCGAAACACGGACAGCGCGGGCACCATGAACTCCTTTGTTCACCGATGACGAATGTTAGCGCTAACAGTTCAGTGGCTGAGGTCTTTCGCTCGAATTCGGAGGGGGAGCCATCACTATCGACGAACACCGGGAGCACGTCAAGACGCCGAAAGCATCTCTCGCCCTCGTGTCCCTTATGGACGGATTGCCGGGAGTGCCTCGCGTTCCGGAAACCTGCCCGTTACGTCTTGACGCCACCGCGGTTATCGTTCACAGTCCTCTGGTGCGTTCAGGCGCACCGCCGGTCGACCAACCGTCCCACCCACCCCCACCGAATTCCCACCGACCGCGACCGGCAAAATGTTAACGCTAACATTCGGCCGTCACCGGTCCTGCTCGTGAAGGGAACGATGCAATGTCGCTTGGGTTCTCACGCACCGCGAGGTGGCGGCGCCGCCGGCGGGTGGCAGTGGCCGGTGCGGCGGTCGCGCTGGTCGCGAGCGGACTGCTGACGGTCGCCGCGGCCCCGGCGTCGGCCGCCACCGTGGACACGGCCGCCTGGTACGTCCTGGTGAACCGCAACAGCGGCAAGGCCCTCGACGTCAACGGCGCGTCCACCGCCGACGGCGCCGCCCTCATCCAGTGGACCCGCACCAACACGACCAACCAGCAGTTCCAGTTCGTCGACGCCGGCAGCGGGAACTACAAGCTGCGCGCCCGGCATTCCGGCAAGCTCGCCGACGTCCAGGGCGCCTCCACCGCGGACGGCGCCCCGGTCGTCCAGTGGACCGACAACGGCGGCGCCAACCAGCAGTTCAGCCTGGCCGACGCCGGCAGCGGGTACGTCCGGCTGGTCAACCGCAACAGCGGCAAAGCCCTCGACGTGCAAGGCGCCTCGACCGCCGACGCCGCCGGGATCGTGCAGCAGACCGGGTCCACCGGCACCGACCAGCAGTGGCAGCTCGTCCAGGTCGACGGGGGCGCCGCGGCCTGCCCGCTGCCCTCGGCCTACCGCTGGAGCTCGACCGGCCCGCTGGCGAACCCGAAGTCCGGGTGGGTCTCGCTCAAGGACTTCACCAACGTCGTCCTCAACGGCAAGCACGTCGTCTACGCCACCACGCACGACACCGGGACGAACTGGAAGTCCACGAGCTTCAGCCCGTTCACGAACTGGTCCGACATGGCCACCGCGAGCCAGAGCACGATGTCCTTCGGCGCGGTCGCGCCGACGCTGTTCTACTTCGCGCCGAAGAACATCTGGGTCCTCGCCTACCAGTGGGGCTGGCCCGACACGTTCTCCTACCGCACTTCGAGCGATCCCACCGACCCCGGCAGCTGGTCGGCGCAGCAGACGCTGTTCACCGGCACGCTCCCCAGCGGGGCCCCGATCGACCAGACCCTCATCGGCGACGGCACGAACATGTACCTCTTCTTCGCCGACGACAACGGCAGCATCTACCGCGCCACCATGCCCATCGGCAACTTCCCGGGCAGCTTCGGCGCGAGCTACACGAAGATCATGAGCGACACCCCGGCCAACCTCTTCGAAGCGCCGGAGGTCTACAAGGTCAAGGACCAGAACCAGTACCTGATGATCGTGGAGGCGCGGGGCACGAACGAACACCGCTTCTTCCGCTCGTTCACCGCCACCAGCCTGGGCGGCACGTGGACCCCGCAGGCCGCCACCGAGAGCAACCCCTTCGCCGGCAAGGCCAACAGCGGCGCCACCTGGACCAACGACATCAGCCACGGCGACCTGGTCCGCACCAACCCCGACCAGACCAAGACCATCGACCCCTGCAACCTGCAGTTCCTGTACCAGGGCCGCGATCCGGGCTCGGACGGCGTCGACTACGGCCTCCTGCCCTACAAGCCGGGAGTGCTCACGCTGCAACGCTGAAGCCACCCCGGGACGGCGGTCCCGCCTTCCGGCCGAGCGAGGCTCGGCCGGAAGGCGCAATCCGTCAGTTTCTGCCCGGAGAGCGGGAGGACGGTGTTAACTTCCGTCCGTCATCCGCTGCCCGAGCGAGGTGTTCGAGTCACAGTGACACTGCACACGGACAAGTTCGCCGCCTACCTGCGCATGCTGAAGGACCGGAGCGGGCAGGGCTATGAACGGCTCGGCAAGCAGGCCGGGGCCAGTGGCTCCAGCCTGCACCGGTACTGCTCCGGCAAGAGCGTCCCCGCCGACTACCGCGTCGTCCACTCGTTCGCCAAGGTCTGCGGCGCGTCCCCAGCGGAACTGCGCGAACTGCACCAGCTGTGGGCACTGGCCGACGCCGGCCGCGCCGACGAACCCGACCAGGCCGAAACCGGGACCGAGGCCGGTGACGACGTCCCGCCGCCCCGCCGCCGGCGTGCCTACGCCGCGGCGGCCGTCGCGGTCGTGGTGGCGCTGGCGGGCGGGCTGGTCTGGTTCACCACCAGCGCGTCCGCACCCGCCACCGGCCGGTACGCCGACCGGATGCTGTTCTCCCCCGGGTGCGAGCCGCCGGTGAGCATGGGACAGCACGACGAGTGCGTCACCGAGGTGCAGAACCTGCTGGTCGCGGCGCACGGGCGGCTCGCGGTCGACGGCTCGTTCGGGCCGGAGACGCTGCGCCGGGTCACCGCGTTCCAGGTGCTGGCCGGCCTGCCCGCCCGCGGGGTGGTCGACGAGCCCACCAAGACCGCGCTGTACGACCGGCGGACCAGCATGGCGACCTGGCCGGCGGCCGCGGTGGAGCAGCGGGTCCGGGCCGTGTTCACCGAAGCGCCGGACACCGCGGTCGCGATCGCCCGCTGCGCCTCGTTCCTCGACCCGCTCTGGGTGCTGCCGAACACGAACGGCAGCCGCAACTGGGGCGTCTTTCAGATCTCCGACGCCCGCCTGCTGGAGCTGGGCGGCTCGCCGCGGCAGGCGTTCGACCCGGTCTGGAACATCGACGCGGCGCACCGCCTGTGGAGCGTGCGCCACGACTTCCACGACTGGCCGGCCTGCTCGGCGGCGCTGGCGGCCGCGCCGGCGCGCTGAGTGCGGCCGGCGCCGGCTGGGGGACCCGCGCCGGTCCCCCAGCCGGAGGATCAGACCGTGCCGTTCTCCCACCACCAGGACCGGCCGAGATCGGCGCGGCTGTCCACGTGCTGGTGGTCGGTGTTGTAGGTCTCCAGCCCGGAGAACCCGCACGTCTCGGCCTTCTGGTACACGGTCTTGTTGGCCACGCCCGGCACGTTCAGGTCGGCCGCGGTGCCGTAGAGGTGCATGCTGTCGCTCGCCCCGCCGATCTCGGCGTTGTGCGCGATGCTGCGGAACCCGGAGTTCACCGTGATCGGCTTGTTCCCGAGCTTCTTGCGCAGCGCCTCCAGCTTGTACATGCAGCGCCGGGCGTTCTCCTTGGCGGTGGCCGCGCTGACCTTGCCGCCGTTGAAGGTGCCGCTGTCGCGGTCGGTGAACTCGCTGAAGTTGAAGTGGACGGTGGACCCGTCGCTCTGCTCCAGCGCGTTGAGCGCGGCCTGGGTGGCCGGGCCGACCTGGGCGTCGGCGCCGAGGCCGTAGGCGGTCTGGAACCGGCGGACGGCCGCCGCCGTGCCGGCGCCGAACTCGCCGTCGATCGAAACCCGGCTCTGGCTGGCGTGGTCGGCCGCCCAGCCCGCGACGCGGATCTGGAGTTCGGTGACGTCGGCGCCCGTGTTGCCCTGCACGAGGGTGCGGGACCACGAGTAGGCCTGGGCGGTGCCCGACAGCAGCAGCGGGCTGACCGCCGCGGTGGCGCCGAGCACGACAGCGCCGCGCAGCACCGTGCGGCGGCTCATGGAGGGGGTCATTCTCGTCCTTTCCTAGCGGGGGTTCACCGGTTGGCGAGCTGGTCGAGGTCGGCCTGGGTGCCGTTGAAGACGTCGCCGGTGGCGGGCGCGGGGATGCCGTCGGGGATGGCCGCGTCGGTGTACTGCCACATCAGCCAGGTCCGCGACCCGGCGGGCAGCGCCGGCTGCGTGACGGACTGCCGGTAGTCGGCGAGCTGCATCGGGTACGCCGACAGCGCCGTGGTGCCGCCCAGGCACGCGTCGAGGAACGACTTCTGGGTGTAGATGATGGGGGTCCGGCCGAACGCCGCCTGGACCTTGTCCAGCCACGCCTTGGCGTCGGCGACGGTGACGTACGGCGGGCAGCCGCCGGAACCGTCGTCCTTCCACTCCAGGTCGAACACGGGCGGCAGGTCACCGGCGCGCTTGCCGGTGTACCCGGTGGCCTTCACCGCGGCGATGAACCGGTCCGCCTGCGCGCCGCCGGTGTTCGCCGCCGTGCCCGTGTAGAAGTGGTACGGGCCCACGGCCAGGCCGGCGTTGCGCGCGGCGGGCAGGTCGGTGGCCAGGTAGTCGTCGGTGACGTTCAGGCCGCGGGTCGCCTTGACCGTCGCGAACTCGACCCCGGACGCCTTCACCGCGCCCCAGTTGATGGCCGCGCCGCCGGGGTGCTGATACTTGGCCGTGTCGACGCCGTCGATCGGGTGCCCGGCGGGCTTCGGCGGCGTGCAGTAGGTGTTGCGGCTCGACCAGTCGGTCACCTTCGCCCAGGTGGTGGGCCCGGCGACGCCGTCGGCACTGGCGTTGACGCAGTGCTGGAACTGGATCACGCGGGTGCGGGTGCCGTCGCCGAACTGGCCGTCGACCGTCAGCGGCGGGTAGTGGCCCGGCTCCATGGCGAGGTTCAGCCGGCACTGCAGTTCCTCGACGTCCGCGCCGGTGGACCCGCTCTGCAGGGTCGGGCGGGCGGTGGAGTGGCCGCACACGACGCTCTGCGCGGTGCCGGCCGTGCCCTGGGTGGCGCACTTGCGCGGCCGCGCGGCCCAGGAGTTGAGGGCGGCCCAGGTGTTCGGCCCGATCTGCCCGTCCACGCTCAGCGCGGCGCACTGCTGGAACACGCGCACGCGCGCGTCGGTCGCCGGGCCGAAGGAGCCGTCGGCGGCGATGGGCGAGTACCGGCTGGCCTTGGTCGCCAGGTTCAGTTCGCACTGCGCCTCGGTGACCGGGGCACCGGACGCGCCTTCTTTCAGGGTGGGCTGGGTACTGGTGTGCCCGCACACCGCAACGGGTTCGGCCGCGACCGCGGGAGCTGCGGCGGCGGGGACCGCCAGCAGCACCGCGACGGCCAGAGCGAGTCTCTGCATGCCGAGAAGGCTGGCAGCGGCCGGGCCGCCGATCGCGCTTCGGCGGCCCGGCCGGGACGCCGGGACGGTCCCGGGCCATCGGACCTGCGGGAACGCCGTCTCCGTGGGACACAGCCGGGACGTGCCTTCGGCTCCGCCCCTCGCGGCGGCGAGGGGTGGGGCTACTTGCGGACCATCGGGTTGCCGTACCCGATGACCAGCCCGGCGGTGAACGCGCTGACGCCGAACGTCTTGTTCAGCAGGGCCGCGGCCGGGGCCGTCAGCGCCAGGGTGACGCCGTCCGGCGTCGCCGCGCCGATGGTGAACAGGTCGGCGCGGCTCCCGAAGTCGATCCGGCCGCTGAGCACCCCGCGGTTGAGGTCGATGGTGTAGCTGGTCAGGTACAGGCACTTGCCGCCTGCCCGCAGCAGCAGCCCGCCGACGTGCTCGATGGTGCCGTCCTTGGGGTTGCCGACGATCGTGAACCCGAAGACCGTCTTGCCGCCCGGGTGGCTCACCCGGGCCAGCACCGGCGAGACCTTGACGCCGAGCGAGGTGAGCGCCGCCGCGGCCGCCGGGTCGAGGGTGAGGTCGGTCCGGCCCTTGCCGAAGTAGTGGGGGTGGTGGTGCGACGCGGTGGGGGACGCGGCAGCCGGCTGGGCCGCCTGCGCGGGCGCCGCCACCACCCCGGCCATGGCGGCCGCGGCCACGATGGACATCCCGAGCATCCGAACGCGCATGGGTCACTCCGTTCCCGTTGGTTGCTGGACACCGGGGATACGCGCTGGGGAGCGCGTTCGGATGCAGCGGTCTTCGCGGAGTTTTGCGGCGGTCAGGCGCGCACGGTGCCCTGCAGCATGCTCGTCCCGTGTTCCTGCTGCCCCAGCTGCTGGGCCGAGACGTCGACCACGGGGAACGCCTGCAGGGTGACGGTGGGCGGGATCGCGACGTCGGCTTCGGTGCCGGCGGTGACGCCCAGCGGGATCATCGTGGTCTTGCCGTCGTAGAGCCACACCTGGTAGAGCCCGGCGGGATCGGGCATCCCGGCGAGTTCGAGGTGCAACCGCAGTGCCCCGGAGCCGGTCCGGAGGACCTGCACCTCCCCGGAGGCACCCGCCGGGGCGGCGGCCTGCCGCTGCAGCTGCACCTGGGCGACCACGCGGTCCGGCTCACCGCCCGTGGCCGGCAGGGTCAAGGTGGCGACGGCGGTGATCCCCGCGGCGGCCGCGGCCACGACGCCGTACCGCACCGCGCCGGCGAGCCGGCGTTTGCGCGGCGGGTTCGGCGTGGCACGGTCGTCGCCGACCGCCGTCAGCCGTGGCGGCTCGCTCGCGGACTGCCCGGTGTCGGCGGCGATCCGCGCCCACACCGCTTCGCTCACCGGAGGCAGCGACGCCTCCGCCTCCGCTTCGCGGCCGAGCCCCGCCACGGTGCGCAGGGCCTCGTACTCGTCGCGGCACGCGGCACAGCCGTTCAGGTGAGCTGCGTCGGCCTCGCCGGGTTCCTGCTGGTCAAGGGCGAGCAGGACGAGCCGATCGGAGTCGGGGTGCGTCATCATCCACCTCCTCGGGCGGGTGATCCAGGTGGGACCGGAGGTTCTGCATGCCGCGGCGCAGGTGGCTCTTCACCGTTCCCAGCGGCAGTCCGGTGCGCTCGGCGATCTGGGTGTGGGTCAGGTCGGCGTAGAAGGCCAGCTCCAGGACCTCGCGCTGGGCGGCGGGGAGGCGGGTCAGCCCGTCGGCGACGACGAGCCGGTCCACGATCCGCTCCGGCGACTCCCCCGTCACCGGCTCGGGCGGGGTCGCCGCCGCCACGGCGTCGCTGTCGCGCTGGGCCCGGCCGCGGGCGCGCAGGAGGTCCACGATCCGGCGCCGGGTGATGCCCAGCAGCCAGGTCAGCAGGCCGGCCTTGGCCGGGTCGTAGGTGTGCCGTCCGTTCCACGCGGAGACGAACGTGGCCTGCACGATGTCGTCGACGTCGGCCTGGTCGCGCAGGCTGGCCCTGGCCAGCCGCTGCACCGCGGGGCCGTGCCGGTCGAACGCCGCGCGCAACGCATCCGGCTCGCCGCCGGCGAACCGCCGGGCGAGCTCGTCGACGGTGCCGCTCGCGGCGTCGTGGAGCACGACCGACACCCTAGCCGTACCTGCCGGCGACGCGACGTCGTCAGTCAGCAACATCCGGCGCACACCTCCGTTCCGCCCGGCGAGCCATCCAGGGGGTACGTCGGCGCGGCCGCCGTCGGATGCAGCGTCCGCCGTCTTGTGAGCAGCCACACCGCGGTGCATCCGGGATCCGGTTCCCCGGCGAATGACCGGGTACTTCCTTTCCCCGACAGCAAGGAGCAGTCGATGCGCCGATTCGGGCAATCCCTCGCGGTGGTGGTGTCCGCCGGGGCGCTGGCCACCCTGACGATCCAGGGCCCCGCCGCGGCGGCCGCCGCGGAGTCCATGGTGTCGGTCGTGCACGGCATTCCCGGCCAGCCGGTCGACGTCTACGTCAACGGCAAGAAGACGCTGGACAACTTCCAGCCTGCCACCGTGGCCGGCCCGCTCAGCCTGGCCGCGGGCACCTACGACGTCGCGCTGACCAAGCCGGGCGAACCGGCCTCGAACCCGCTGCTGGAGAACAAGGCACTGGCCGTGCCCGGCGGCAAGAACCTCAGCCTGGTCGCCCACCTCGACACCGCGGCGAAACCGGCACTGACCGCGTTCGTCAACGACGTTTCCCGCACGGCACCGGGCAAGGCCCGGCTGGTGGTCCGCCACACCGCCGCAGCCCCGGCGGTCGACGTCCGCGCCGGCGGGAAGCCGGTCTTCCCCGGCCTGACCAACCCGAAGGAGGCCATGGCCGACCTGCCTGCCGGAACGGTGTCCGCCGACGTCACCCTGGCCGGCACCGGCACGGTCGTGCTGGGCCCGAAGGACCTCGCCCTCGCGCCGGGGACCGAGACGATCGTCTACGCGATCGGCTCGGCGGACGCCAAGACGCTCACCCTGGCCGCCCAGACGATCAAGAACCTGGGTGCCGCACCGTCGTCGATGCCGACCGGCAACGGCGGTCTGGCCGCCGACACCGGCACCGGCTCCTGGGCCCGGCCGGCCGCCGGTGGCCTGCTGGTCGCGCTGGCGGGGGCGTTCCTGCTGCGCCGCCGGGTGCAGCGCGCCTCCCGATGAACGGACGACGTACCGGCGGTGTGTCCCGGACGGCCGGGGCACACCGCTACGCCCTCGCCGCCGTTGCCGCCGTCGCCGTCGCCGTTGTCGTCGGCGCCGTTGTCTTCGGCGCCGCCGCTACTCCGCGCGCGACCGGCGACCGGCCCTCCGCCGCGTCCGTCACCGGCGCACAGCCGCTCGTGGGTGCCGCACCGGCCACGCAAGCGGCCGCGCTTCCCGGCCCGGAGGCGGTCATCGCGCCGACCAGGCTGATCATCCCGGCCATCGGCGTCGACGCACCCGTGGTTCCCGTCGGCGTCGACGACACGGGGGCGTTCGCCGCTCCCGACCGGGTCGGCACCGTCGGCTGGTACCGCTACGGACCCGGCCTCGACGCACCCGCGGGCTCACTGGTCATCGGCGGCCACGTCGACAGCGCCCGGGAGGGCCCCGGCGCGTTCTTCCGCCTCCGCCGCCTCGAACCCGGCGCCCGGCTGCAATTCACCGGCACCGACGGCAGGACACGGGACTACACCGTCACGGACCGCCGTCAGATCCCCAAGTCGGCCATCGACCTGCAGGCTTATTTCGACACGACCGGCAGCCCCCGCATCACGCTCTTCACCTGCGGTGGTGCGTTCGACCGGGCCACCAGGAACTACGAAGACAACATCGTGGTCACCGCCGAACCGCGGTAGGTCATCGGCTCCCCCACACCGCGTAGTCCACCGTGACTTCGCCCGATGAGCGGGAGTCGGAGAACGTGAACACCGCGAGGTTCCTCTCCGTCGTCAGGGCGCAGACCGCTCGCCCGGACGCGGTACCGCTGCGCGGCACCCGGGTGAGCCGCAGTTCGGCGGGACACCCGTCGGGCCGGGTGTCCGTTCGGGCGGACAGCGCCAGCGCGGTACCGGAAACCGCACTGATACCGGTGCTGTCGACGACGATGTCGGCGCCCTCGCTCGGGAAAGCGGTCTTGCCCGCGTCGAAGTCGTAGCCGGTCGAGGTGCCCAAGGAGACGCGATCGGCGGCCAGTTCGCGGAGTTCCGGAGGCGGCGGCGAGTCCGTCGTCCGGTCCACGGTGGGCCGGGTCGACGTGGCCGGCTCCGTAGTAGCCGTCGAAGCCGGTGGGGTGACCGGCGAAGCGGAACTCGGAGGCTGCGGAGTGGCTGTCGGCTGCGGCGGCGAATCGTGGCCGCCCCACAGGGCGACTCCGCCCGCCACGACCAGGCACAGCACACCGAGGGCCGCGGTCACCCTGATCCCGGTAGGGGTCAGCGGGCCGTGCCGGTTGAGCGGCGGCAGCCTGAGGGCCCCGCTCGTGCCGGCGGCGAGGAGCAGCGCGACGGCGATCACGAACACCGCCAGCGCCGACGGATCGGCCCACCCCCTCATGCAGCGGGCTCCCCGCTCTCCGCGGCCCTGACAGTGACCCGGACTTCACGCTGTGGCATGGGCTTCTCCTCGGTCAGGAGCTAGGTCGCTCCCCACCGCGGAGGGGTTACAGCCTGAGGACGCATCCCGCGAAGACCGGTGGCCGGCACGCTCCCTCTCGCCGCGCCGGCCACCGGTCCCCGCGTGGGCTCAGTCCTTCTTCAGAACGTTCTTGACCTTGTCCACGGCGTCCCCGACCGCGTCCTTGACGTTCTCGACCGCGTCCTTCAGGCCGGCCTTCGCCTGGTCCGCCTGGCCTTCCGCGCGCAGTTCGTCGTCGCCGGTGGCACGGCCCGCCGCCTCCTTGGCCCGGCCGCCGAGGTCTTCGGCCTTGTTCCCGATCTTGTCGCCCAGCGACATGAGCCGCTCCTTTCGTCGGTCACCGTCCTTCGTGGACGGTCCTGCCCATCAAGACACTCGAGCGCGCCATTCGTCATTGCCCCGGTCGCGTGACCCTGTTCATACGAACGGGGCCGTGACGATTCCCGCGCACCCCGGGTCTTCCCGGCACAACGGTTCACCCGACGAAGGAGGAACACCATGGCCGAGCAGACCACGACCGCCGCGGACGCGACCGGCACGCTGGTGACCAGCCAGGGCACCACGACGATCGCGGACACCGTCGTGCAGAAGATCTCCGGCCTCGCCACCCGCGAAGTTCCCGGTATTCACTCCCTCGGCGGCGGCGCCGCCCGCGCCTTCTCCGCCATCCGCGAGCGCATCCCGGGCGCGACCGCCTCGGCCGGGCAGGGTGTCTCCGTCGAGGTCGGTGAGAAGCAGGCCGCGGTCGACCTGCAGGTCGTCGTCGAATACGGCGTGTCCATCGCCGATGTCAGCCGGTCGGTGCGCCGGAACGTGATCACCGCGGTCGAGCGGATGACCGGCCTGGAGGTCGTGGAGGTCAACATCGCGGTCGGCGACCTCAACCTGCCCGGTGACGACACCGGCGACACCGGCTCCGACACCGGCCGGGTGCAGTGACCGTCGGCGTCGTGCTCCGCTACCCGGCCACGGCCGGCGAGGCCACCCCCACCACGGATTGACGGAGGTTCTCATGAACGCCACCCGGACAGGTCTGCTGACCGGTCTCGTCCTCGGTCTCGCCCTCGCCTTCGGCGGCTTCGGCGCGTTCCTGGCCGTCCTCGTGCTCGGCGCGATCGGCTTCCTGGCCGGCCGCCACCTCGACGGCGCCATCGACCTCGGCCGGCTGCTCGGCCGGGACCGGGGCTGACCCGTGACCACCCCAGTGCCCGCCGAAGAGCGAGGCCGGCTGGTCATCTCCGGCCACGCCGTCGCCCGGATCACCGCCCACGCCGCCCGCGAGGTCGACGCCGTCGGCGGTGCGGCCGGGCGCGTCCTGGGCCTCGCGCTCGGCAGCGAAGACGCCGACCGCCCGGTGCAAGCCGACGCCGAGGTCGACGGCGGCCGGGTGCGGCTGGCCGCCCGGCTGTCCGTCACCTACCCGGCTTCGGTCGCCCGCACCACCGAACGGGCCCGGGCCCACCTGCGCGACCGGGTCGGCGAGCTGACCGGTCTCGATGTGACACGGGTGGACATCACCGTCACCGCACTCCACCCGCCGGCCCCGTCCTCGAGGAGGGTTTCGTGAAACGCCGCCCCCGCCGCACCACCCCGGCTGTGCTGACGGCGCTGGTCGTGACCGCCGCCGGCGTCCTCGCCGCCACCGTGGCCGTCCAGCTGATCCTCGGCGAGCGCCCGTGGCTGGACTACGGCGCGCTCGCCCGGCGGCTGCACGAGCTGCGCTGGGCCGACCTGCCGGTCGTCGTCACCGGCGGGTTCGTCGCCCTCCTCGGCCTGGTCCTGGTGCTCGCGGCCGTGCTGCCGGGCAAGCTCACCGTGCTCCCGCTGCGCGGCGACCCGGACTCGGGCGCCGCCCGCCACAGCCTGGGCTCGACCCTCCGGGCGGCCGCGGCGCGGGTCGACGGCGTCGAGAAGGTGCGGCTGAAACTGCGGCGGCGCACCGTCCGCGTCCGGGTGCGGACGCGCCGCACCCGCCCCGACGGGATCGCCGACGCGGTCCGCGTCGCGGTCGCCGCGCGGCTGGACCGGATCGATCCGGTCCGCCGTCCCGAGGTCAAGGTCCGTCTTCGCGCACTGAGGAGCACGTCGTGAACCGCCCCGCCGGTCTCAACCGGACGCTGCTGGTCATCGCCGGCCTGCTGCTGATCGCCGCCGGGGCGATCCCGGCCGCGATCCGCTTCCACTGGCTGCCGGCACTCGGCGGGAACCGGCCGATCGTGCCGGGCACCGCGCTGCCGCCCACCTGGGTGCTCTCCGCGACCGCAGCCGCCGGCATCGTCGTGGCGCTGGCCGGACTGCGCTGGCTGGCCGCCCAGCTGATCCGCAAGCCGGCCGGCCGCACCTGGCAGTTCGAGGCCGATCCCGGCGCCGGCCGCACCGAACTGGCCACCACCGTGGCGATCGGGCCGTTCACCGAGGAGCTGCGCGGCTACCCGGGCGTGCGCACCGCGACCGCGTCCCTCACCGGCTCCCGCGAGCACCCGGAGCTGTTCGCGGTGGTCTCGGTCGAGCAGGACGGCGATCCCGCCGCGATCCGCGACCGCATCCGCGAAACCGGGGTGCCCCGGCTGTGCCAGGCCCTCGACCTCGACGACCTGCCCACCCACGTCGAGCTGCGCTTCACCACCGCGGCCGGCACCCGCGTCGCCTGACCCGGGCGTTTGCCGCCGCAGTCACCGGGTATCGCCCGTGACATGGCCGAAAAGGACGAACTGACGACCGAAGATCTGCGTGCCGAAGAATTCGACCGGGCCGCGGTGGGCACCGTGCTCGCCGCCGGTGACTGGGCGAGCTGGGACGACCTGCTCGACTGGCTGCGCACCGAAGGCCCGGGTGTCCCCGAGCTGTCACCCGGTGCGCTGCGCGGCATCCGCCAGGACGCCGAACGGGCCTGCGCCACGGGATTCCCGCTCCCCCACGACCCGGACCACCTCTACGCACTCCTCCGCGGCCAGCACCTCGCCCGGGCCCATGACTGAGTTTGTCCCGGAGGCCGCCGGGTAGCCGCCGCACCGTGGATCGCTGGTACCGCAACGGGGTGATCTATTCCCTCGACATCGAGACCTTTCAGGATTCCGACGACGACGGCGTCGGTGACCTGTGCGGCCTCACCGACCGGCTGAACTACCTCGGCCGGCTCGGGGTGAACACGATCTGGCTCAACCCGTGCCACCCCTCCCCGCGCCGCGACGGCGGCTACGACATCACCGACTACTACGGCATCGACCCGCGCTTCGGCTCGCTCGGGATTTCGCCGAGCTCGTGAGCCAGGCCGACGAAACCGGTATCCGGATCGTGCTCGACCTGGTCGTCAACCACACCAGCGACGAGCACCCGTGGTTCCGGTCGGCCCTGTCCGGCCGGGAGGCACCGCACCACGACTGGTACGTGTGGGCCGACCGCGAACCGGCCGACCGGTGGGAAGGCGCCGTGTTCCCCGGCTCCGAAGAGGAGACCTGGACCTACGCCGAAGCCGTCGGCCGCTGGTACCGGCACCGGTTCTACCGCTTCCAGCCCGAACTCGACGTCGAGCACCCCGCGGTGCGGGCCGAGCTGGCCAAGATCGTCACCTTCTGGCTGCGGCTCGGCGTCGCGGGGTTCCGGATCGACGCGGCCCCGTTCCTCATCGAGTCACGCGGGCGACAGGACTTCGGTCTCCTGCGGCAGCTGCGGGAAACCGCTTCCTGGCAACGCGGGGACGCCGTGCTGCTCGCCGAGGCGAACGTGCCCGAGGACGACCTGCTGGAGTACTTCGGCACCGCCGACGACCAGGCCAGCCGCGCGACGATGCTCTTCGACTTCCGGCTCAACCAAGCCCTGATGCTCGCACTGGCCCGCGGCGACGCCGAGCCGGTCCGGGAGCGGTTGCGGTGCTCACCGCGGCTGCCCGCCCAGGCCCAGTGGGCCACCTTCCTGCGCAACCACGACGAGGTCGACCTCGGCGGCCTGTCCCCGGACGAACGCGGCGACGTGATCGGCCGGTTCGGCCCCGAGCCCCACATGCAGCTCTACGACCGCGGCATCCGGCGCAGGCTGGCCTGCATGCTGGACGGCGACCGGCGGCGCCTGGAACTGGCCTACAGCCTGCTGCTGACCATGCCGGGCAGCCCCGTGCTGCGCTACGGCGACGAGATCGGCATGGGCGAGGACCTGGCGCTGCCCGAGCGCACCGCGATCCGCACGCCGATGCAGTGGTCCGACGGGCCCAACGGCGGGTTCTCCCGCGCCGCGGCCGAGCAGCTGGTCGCCCCGCTCGTCGAAGGCGGGCCGTTCGGCTTCGAACGGGTGAACGTCCTCGGCCAGCGCCGGGACCCCAACAGCCTGCTGACCTGGTTCGAGCGGGTGCTGCACACCCGCAAGGAGTGCCCGGAGATCGCCGTCGGCAGGCACGAACCCGTCGACGGCGGCCGGGCGGAGGTCCTGGTGCACCGGGCCGAGACCGCGAAGGGCCGCATGGTGTTCGTGCACAACCTCGGCCCCTCCGCCTGCCGGGTCCGCATCCCGGCCGGGCCGGACGACCGGGCACTGGCGGTGTTCGAGGACAGCGGCTACGACGGCCGGATCGACCCGGAGGACGTGGCCGTCGCCGGCTACGGCTACCGCTGGTTCCGGCTCGTCACCGCCTGACCAGCCACGCCGCGGCGTCCACCGGGAGGCGGCCGCCTTCCGGCGGCACGCTGGCCAGCAGCACCCGCGCACTGTCCGGCAGCTCGACGGGCTCGGCGGAGAGGTTGACCACGCACTCGAACCCCGGCTCACGGGCGAAGGACAGCACGCCCTCCGGCGCGGGCAGCCACGTCATGGTGCCGTCCCCCAGCGCGGGGTGTTCTCGCCGCGCGGCGAGAGCGGTGCGGTACAGGCAGAGCATCGACTCGGGGTCGTCGCGCTGCGCCTGCACGGTCAGGTCCCGCCACCGGGCCGGCTGCGGCAGCCACGTCGGCACGCCGTCGCCGGTGAAGCCGAACGGCGGCACCGTTCCCGACCACGGCAGCGGCACCCGGCAGCCGTCCCGGCCCCGCTGGGTGTGACCGGAGCGCTCCCACGTCGGGTCGGTGAGCACGTCGTCGGGCAGGTCCTCGACCTCTTCCAGCCCGAGTTCCTCGCCCTGGTAGAGGTACGCGCCGCCGGGCAAGGCCAGCATCAGCAGCAGCGCCGCCCGGGCCCGCCGCCTGCCCAGCGGCAGATCGGCCGGTTCGGACGGGCAGGGGTGGTCCTCGATCCGGGTGTTCGCGCGGCCGAACCGCGTCACGTGCCGGACGACGTCGTGGTTGGACAGCACCCAGGTGGCGGGCGCCCCCACCGCGTGCACGGCGTGCACCGTGCAGTCGATCACCGAGCGCAGCGCTCCGGCGTCCCAAGAACAGCGCAGGAAGTCGAAGTTGAACGCGGTGTGCAGCTCGCCCGGGCGGACGTAGCACGCCAGCCGCTCCGGCTTCGCGACCCAGGCTTCGGCGACGAACACCCGGTCCGGGCCGAACTCGTCCGCGACCTTGCGCCACGACCGGTAGATCCCGTGCACGCCCTCGAGGTCCCAGTGCGGGTGCCGGATGCGGTCCGGCGGTGCCATCAGATCTTCGTGGCCGGTGCCCAGATCGGGGAACGCCGAGTCTTTCACCAGGCCGTGGGCGACGTCGATGCGGACGCCGTCGACCCCGCGGGAGAACCAGAACCGCAGCAGGTACTCGTACTCGGCGCGCACGTCCGGGTGGGCCCAGTTCAGGTCCGGCTGTTCGGGCGCGAACAGGTGCAGGTACCACTCGCCGTCCGGCACGCGCCGCCACGCGGGACCGCCGAAGACGCTGCGCCAGTCGGTCGGCGGCAGCTCGCCGTCGTCGCCGCGCCCCGGCCGGAAGTGGTACCGCGCCCGTTCGGGCGAACCGGGCCCGGCGGCCAGCGCGGCCCGGAACCACCGGTGGCGGTCGGAGGTGTGGTTCGGCACGACGTCGATCAGCAGCCGCAGCCCGGCCCGGTGCACCTCGGCGATCAGCTCGAGGGCGTCCGCGTCGGTCCCGAACAGCGGGTCGACGGCCCGGTGGTCCTCGATGTCGTAGCCACCGTCGACCATCGGCGAGCGGTAGAAGGGCGTCGTCCACACGGCGTCCACGCCCAGGTCTGCCAGGTAGCCGAGCCGCGCGCGCAGGCCCGCGAGATCGCCGGTGCCGTCCCCGTTCGCGTCGGCGAAGCTGCGGGGGTAGACCTCGTAGACGACGGCGTCGCGCCACCAGTTCTCGGAATTGTCCATGAGAACCGGGTAGCCAGCTCCGGCCGCGCTCAACCAGGTCGTCCCCCGGACCCGACGGCGGCGACGACCTCGTCGATCCGCTCGGCCAGCCACAGGTCCGGCTCGGTGACGACTCCTTCACGAGTGGTCAGCAACCGGAAGGTCACACCTCCGTCCACCTGCTCGACGTGGGCGTGGTCGTTCATCGCCCGCGCCTCGCGCTGGACGCGCTCGACCAGCGGCGTGATCCGGTCGGCGGGCAGCTCCACCGTGCGCTCGATCCCGTGCCGGTCCCCCGACCACCCGGTCAGGTGGCGCAGGCCGCGGGCCACCTCTTCGTCCGTCAGCCGCGTCGGGACCTCCGGCCGGTGACTCGCCGCGTCGCGGGGCGACTCGCCCGCGGGCCTGAGGGTCTCGACGACAGCGCGCGGGAGCCGTCCGCGAAGCTCCTCGGCGAGCGCGGGATCGGTCCGGGTCAGCGCGGTCAGGACGGCCTGGGTCAGGTAGCGGCCCCGCTCGGGCGTGGTCCGCAGCCGCCGGGCCACCGCCGCTTCGACGTCGGTGCCCGACTCCAGGTTCGCCGGTCCGGCATCCCGCACCGGCCCGGCCTCGGGACTCGGCAGCCGGCCGGCCAGCCACTCGCGCCCGGTGTCCGGCAGGCACCGGGCGAGCGCGGCGACGACGGCGGTGAGTACGGCCTTGGCTTCGTCCGGATCATCCAGCTCGGCCACGTCTTCGACGGCGGTCAGCCACTTCTCGTGCTGTACCACGGTAACTCCCTTCGCGCGGGTGCTTTCGCGGTCGCGTACCCGCCGAGGAGCCGATCACACGTCCGTGCGGCGGGGGTGGTCACGGCGATCCGCGCAGCACCTGCCACACCCGGGTGGCCAGGTGCAGGTTCAGCCTGCTGTCCACGTCGTTGAGGTCCAGTTCGGTGATCTCCCGGATCCGGCCGAGCCGGTAGCGCAGGGTGCTGCGGTGGATCATCAGCGCGGCGGCGGTGTCGTCGTAGCTGCCGCCGCATTCGAGGTACTGCGCGAGCGTCGCGACCAGATCGGCGTTGCGGTGGGTGTCGTAGTCGAGCAGCTTCCCGAGCCACTCGCGGACGAACTCGACGACGTCGCCGTGGTTCTGCCCGGTGTCGAGGATGCGGTAGATCCCCAGCTGCTCGAACGTGGTGAAGCCGTTCGGGCTCTGTGAGCTGCGCCGGATCTGCACTGCCCGCACCGCTTCGGCGTAGGACTTGGGCAGCCGTCCCGGGGTGTCGCAGCGGCTGCCGATGCCGATCGCCCCGTCGGCACCGAGGCTTTCCGACAGCGAGGCGTACAGTGCCGCCCCGTCCGGCCGCCCGGCGACCAGCAGCACCACCGAGCCCGAATGGCGCGACACGAGCGTGGCGAGCCCGAGCGCCGCCACCGCGCGGCCCGTGGCCTCGGTGACCACGTCGTCGGCGAGGTCGCCGGACCACCGCAGCACGACCACGTGGTGCGGGCGGCGCAGGTCGTGCCCGATCGCCTCGGCCCGTGCGTAAGCGCTTCCGTCGTCGGTCCCGGCGACGAGGTCGTCCACCAGGTCGCGGTGCAGGCGCAGCTCGGCCTCGGCCAGGCTGCGCTGGTGTGACAGTTCCAGCGCCAGCACGGTGGAGCCGTATTCGAGGGCGAAGACCCTGGTCCGCGCCCGCGATCCGCCCGGGGTCGATCAGGGCGAGCACGCCGAGCACCTCGTGCCGCGGCCGCACCAGGGAGACGAGCCGGTCCTTGACGCGGATCGGCTCGGACCGGGTCGCGGCGCGCCGCAGCAGCTCCTCGCGCCGGTGCACCGCGACCTTCGGGTACGGGTCCGGCCGGCCGGGGCCACCCCACGCGCGCAGGTTGCCGAATCGATCCTCAATCGCTACGGGCAGCGCGGTCAGCTGGTGCAGCGCGTGCGCGATGCCCGGCTCGCCGGCCCCGGAGGCGGAGATGGTGGACAGCACGTCGTGCACCAGCTTCTGCTGCTTGAGCCGCTCCACCGACGTGGAAAGCTGCCCGTTGAGCTCCCGCAGCGCGACCGACTGCCGCCGCTCCCGCTTGAGCAGCGCCGAGTTGGCCAGCGCCGCGGCCGCCTGCTGGCAGAGCGAGCTGAGCAGGAAGTTCTCGTCATGCGATGGGGGCCGCTCGGCCCGGACCACGAGGATGCCGGTCAGGCCGCCCAGCCCGCGCAGCGCGTAGCACCAGCGCCACTGGCCGTCGGACAGCTCGATCCGCCCGCTCTGCCCGTCGAGCTTGCCGACGGCCGCGCCGAGATCGGGATGCGCCTTTTCCGCACCATTCTGCGGGGTGACCGTTCCGTCCTCGTCGACAAGGTAAGCCGCATCGGTTGTGCAACCAATCAACGACGAAACGGAGGCCGCGGCGAGCCGAAGAATGTCCGCCGCGTCGCGGCCGTCGAACATCATCATCGAAATCGCGAACAGGCCGTAGAGATTCGACAACTGGGCCAGCCACCAGCTGTCCGTCTTGGCTTCGTTGCCGGGTGGAACCGCATCGTCTTCGGGCGTCATTCCGGCCTCCCCGCCACCGACCTGCTGATTCGCACCCTACGCCGTCGTGATCTGTGCTGCCGGGCCGACAAGGCTTCCGGAAATTCGGCCTGCGGGGCGCACGCGGGCCGGGCGTGCCTTTGCCACGGTGGAACACGTCGGAAAGGCTCAGCCGTCGCCGAACACCCGGCGTGGCGTGCGGAAAGCCTGCCCGCAGGGCAAATCCCGCGGAATCGGTTCCGACCGGACACTCCCGTTGGGACGATCCGGTCGCCCGCCCGAGCCCGGACCGAACACCACGCGAACAACCGGAGGCGAGCCATGACCGCACAGCCGGGCGCGACCGCGCCTACCCCACGCCACGCTCCCGAACGCGTCCCGATCGCGTCCTACGACGACTACCGCGACGCCGAGCGCGCCGTGGACTACCTTTCGGACCAAGGATTTCCGGTCCAGCGGACCGCCATCATCGGCCGTGACGTGCAGCTGGTCGAGCAGGTCATCGGCCGGCTCGGCCTCGGCGGCGCCGCCCTCCGCGGCGCCGGTTCCGGAGCGCTGAGCGGGCTCCTGATCGGGTGGCTGTTCGGCCTGTTCAACTGGTTCACCCCGGTCCTCGCCACGCTGACGCTCGCCCTCTACGGGCTGGTCTTCGGCGCGGTCGTCGGGGCGATCTTCGGGCTGGTCGCACACGCGCTGCAGGGCGGCCGCCGGGACTTCGCGTCGGTCCGCGCGATGACCCCCACCCGCTACGAGGTCGTCGCGGACGCCGAAGTCGCCGACGACGCCCGGGCGCTGCTGGCGCAGCTGCCCCCGGCGCCGGGGGGTGTGTGATGGCCAAGGCGGTCGGGATCGACCTCGGCACCACCAACTCGGTGATCGCCGTCTGGGAAGCCGGTGAGCCGCGGGTCATCCCCAACTCGGAAGGAGCCCGGACCACCCCGTCGGTGGTCGGGTTCACCGAAAGCGGTGAACGGCTGGTCGGGCAGCTCGCCCGCCGCCAGGCGATCCTCAACCCGAAGGGCACCATCTACTCGGCGAAGCGGTTCATCGGCCGCAAGTTCGACGAAGTGTCCGACGAGGCCAAGGCGGTCGGGTTCGACGTCGTCGAGGGCGAGGGCGGCGTCGTCCGCTTCGACATCCGCGGCAAGCTCTACTCGCCGGAGGAGATCAGCGCGCAGGTGCTGCGCAAGCTGGCCGACGACGCCGGCAAGCACCTCGGCGAGCGGGTGACCGAGGCCGTGATCACCGTGCCCGCGTACTTCAACGACGCCCAGCGGCAGGCGACCAAGGACGCCGGCAAGATCGCCGGGCTGAACGTCCTGCGGATCATCAACGAGCCGACCGCCGCCGCGCTGGCCTACGGGCTGGACTCGCAGCAGCACGAGACCGTGCTGGTCTTCGACCTCGGCGGCGGCACGTTCGACGTGAGCCTGCTCGACGTCGGCGACGGCGTGGTCGAGGTGCGGGCCACCGCGGGCGACAGCCACCTCGGCGGCGACGACTTCGACCGCAGGCTCGTCGACTTCCTCGCCGACAAGTTCGCCGCGGACAACGGCATCGACCTGCGGCAGGACGCGCAGGCGCTGCAGCGGCTGTTCGAGGCGGCGGAGAAGGCCAAGGTCGAGCTGTCGTCGGTCGCCCAGACGAGTGTCAACCTGCCGTTCATCACCGCCGACGCGAGCGGGCCGAAGCACCTGACCGCGACCGTCCGTCGCTCGGAGTTCGAGCAGATCACCGCCGACCTGGTGGAGCGCTGCCTCGGCCCGGTGCGGCAGGCGATGGCCGACGCCAAGGTCAGCGCGAACGACATCGACGAGGTCATCCTCGTCGGCGGTTCGACCCGGATCCCCGCCGTGCAGAGCCTGGTCCGCCGGTTGACGAACGGCAAGGACCCGAACATGAGCGTCAACCCGGACGAGGTCGTCGCCCTCGGCGCCGCCGTGCAGGCCGGGGTGCTCAAGGGCGAGGTCAAGGACGTCCTGCTGCTCGACGTCACCCCGCTGTCCCTGGGCGTGGAAACCCGCGGCGGCGTGATGACGAAGATCATCGAGCGGAACACGACGATCCCGGCGCGGCGCACGGAGGTGTTCTCCACCGCGGAGGACAACCAGCCCGCCGTCGACATCGTGGTGCTGCAGGGCGAGCGCGAGCGCGCGGCCGACAACCGGGTGCTCGGGCGGTTCCAGCTCAAGGACATCCGGCCGGCCCCGCGCGGCGAGCCGCAGGTCGAGGTGACCTTCGACGTCGACGCGAACGGCATCGTCAACGTCACCGCGCGCGACAAGGACACCGGCGCCGAGCAGGGCATCACGATCACCGAGAGCTCGAACCTCGACAAGTCCGAGATCGAGCGGATGGTCAGCGAAGCCGAGCGCAACCGCGCCGACGACGAACGCCTGCGCGAGGAGGTCGAGGCGCGCAACCTGCTGGACAGCGTCGCCTACCAGGCCGAGAAGGCGATCACCGACCAGACACCGGCGCACGAGAAGGCGCGCGCGGAAATGCTGATCACCGACGCCCGCGAAGCCGTCCAGTCGAACGCGCCGCTGGACCGGGTGCGCGAGCTGACCTCGGAACTGCAGCAGGTGCTGGCCGGGCTCACCGCGGCCCGGCCGGGCGGGGACGGCGGTCCGCCGCAGCAGCGAGAGCCGGCCGAGGACGACGACGTGATCGACGCCGACTTCGATCGGGCGTGAGGAAACCATGGCCACCACAGGAAAATCCACGGAGCCGGGGACATCCTCCGTGGACGCCGCCGGGACGGGTGCCGAGTCCGGCCCCCAGGACGCACCCGTCCCGGCGGTGGGGCCGGACCGGACCGCCGAGCTCGAGGCGAAGGCGGCCGAATGCGAGGACCGCTGGCGCCGGGCGATGGCCGACGCCGACAACCTGCGCAAGCGGCACGCGGCGGAGCTGCGCGCCGAGCGCGCGGCCGAACGGGCCCGGGTCGCCGCGGCCTTCCTCCCCGTCGTCGACAACCTGGAACTGGCGCTCTCGCACGCCGAGGCCGACCCCACCGCCGTCGTGCAGGGCGTGCTGGCCATCCGCGACCAGGCCGTGCAGCTGCTGGCCGGCCTCGGGTACGAGCGGGACGCCGAGAACGGCGTCCCGTTCGACCCGGCCCGGCACGAGGTGGTCGCGGTCGTCGACGAGCCGGGCGCCGAACCGAACACGGTGACCAGGGTGGTCCGGCCCGGGTACGGGACCGGCGGCGGGCAGCTGCGGCCGGCCGCGGTCGCCGTGGCCAAGTCGCGGGGGTGAGCGCGTGGCACGGGACTTCTACGCCGCGCTCGGGGTCGGCCGGGACGCCGGCACCGAGGAGATCCAGCGGGCGTACCGGAAGCTCGCCCGCGAGAACCACCCGGACGTCAACAAGGACCCGCAGGCCGAAGACCGGTTCAAGGAGGTCAGCGAGGCCTACCAGGTGCTGTCCGACCCGGAGCAGCGGCGCAAGTACGACCGGTTCGGCGCGGACTTCCGGCAGGTGCCCGACGACTGGGAGCAGCGCGCCGGCGCCGGCGCCGGACCGCGCGGCGGCGGCCGGGTCCGCTACAGCACCTCCGGCAGCGGATTCGACGGAAGTGGGTTCGAAGGGTTCGAGGGTGTCGACCTCGAAGACCTCCTCGGCGGTCTCTTCGCCGGCCGGGGGCGCGGCGGCCCGGTGCCGGGCGCGGACCAGGAGGCCGAGCTCGAGCTGACCGTCGAGGAGGCCTACCGCGGCGGGCAGCGGCACCTGAACTTCGGCGGCGACCGCGAATACGATGTGAAGATCCCGCCGGGGGTGCTCGACGGGCAGCGCATCCGGCTGGCCGGGCAGGGCGGGCGCGGCTCCGGCAACGCCGCCCCCGGCGACCTGTACCTGGTCGTCCGCATCCGGCCGGACCGCCGGTACCGCCTGGACGGGCGCGACATCCACGTGACACTGCCGGTGACGCCGTCGGAGGCCGCGCTCGGGGCAACGGTCCCGATCACCACCCCCGGCGGCGAGGTGAAGGCGCGCGTCGCGGCCGGGTCGTCCAGCGGGCGGCGGCTCCGGCTGCGCGGGGAGGGCATGCCGAACCCGAAGGGCAAGCCCGGTGACCTCTACGCCGAGGTCCGGATCATGGTGCCGAAACGCCCGACCAAGCGCGAACGCGAGCTGTTCGAAGAGCTCGCCGCGGTGTCCGACTTCGATCCCAGGAGGACCTGATGGCGCGGTACGTGCTCGTCCGCCCGGCGCGGCTCGACCTCGAGACCGTGGCCGCGCGGACCGGGCTGCACCCCGAGCTGCTCCGCCGGTTCGCGGCCCTCGGCCTGGTGGAGACGACCCGGGACGCGAACGGACGCCCGTGCTTCCCACTGTCCACTGTGGCCAGAGTGGCCCGGATCCAGCGGTTGCGCGCCACGCTGCCGGTCAACTACGCCGCGCTCGGGCTGGTGCTGGACCTGCTCGACCGCATCGACGTCCTCGAAGCCCGAGTCAGGAGCCCCCGGCGATGGACATGAGCAAGCTGACCCAGAAGTCGCAGGAAGCGCTGCAGGAGGCCCAGAGCGTCGCCGGCCGCCTCGGCCACACCGAAACCGACGGCGAGCACCTGCTGCTCGCGCTGCTCGACCAGCCCGAGGGGCTCGTCCCGCGGCTGCTGGCGCAGACCGGCGCGGACGTCGACGCGCTGCGCGCCGCCGTCGAGGCCGAGCTGGCCCGGCGGCCGAAGGTGACCGGGCCCGGCGCCCAGCCGGGGCAGGTCTACGTCACCCGGCGGCTGGCCGGGCTGCTCGACGCGGCGGAGCGGGAAGCCCGGCGGCTCAAGGACGAGTACGTCTCCGTCGAGCACCTGGTCCTGGCGCTGGCCGAGGAGGGGACGGCGTCGGCGGCCGGGCGGATCCTGCGCGACCACGGCGTGACCCGCGACTCCTTCTTGACCGCGCTGACGAAGGTCCGCGGCAACCAGCGCGTCACGTCGGCGACGCCGGAGGGTGCCTACGAGGCACTGGAAAAGTACGGCCGGGACCTGGTCGCCGACGGGCGCGCCGGCAAGCTCGACCCGGTGATCGGGCGCGACACCGAGATCCGCCGCGTCGTCCAGATCCTCTCGCGCAAGACGAAGAACAACCCGGTGCTCGTCGGCGATCCCGGCGTCGGCAAGACCGCGATCGTGGAGGGGCTGGCGCAGCGGATCGTGCGCGGCGACGTTCCGGAGGGCCTGCGGGACCGGACGATCTTCTCGCTCGACATGAGCGCGCTGGTGGCCGGGGCCAAGTACCGCGGCGAGTTCGAAGAGCGGCTCAAGGCCGTGCTCGGCGAGGTCAAGGCCGCCGAGGGCCGGATCATCCTGTTCGTCGACGAGCTGCACACGATCGTCGGCGCGGGCGCCACCGAGGGTGCGATGGACGCCGGCAACATGCTCAAGCCGATGCTGGCCCGCGGCGAACTGCACATGATCGGCGCGACCACGCTGGACGAGTACCGCAAGCACATCGAGAAGGACGCCGCGCTGGAACGGCGATTCCAGCCGGTCGTCGTGCCCGAACCGGCCGTCGAGGACACCATCTCCATCCTGCGCGGGCTGCGCGAACGGCTCGAGGTGTTCCACGGCGTCAAGATCCAGGACGCTGCGCTCGTCGCCGCGGCCGTGCTGTCGCACCGCTACATCAGCGACCGGTTCCTGCCGGACAAGGCGATCGACCTCGTCGACGAGGCGTGCGCGCGGCTGCGCACGGAAATCGACTCGATGCCCGCCGAACTCGACGAGCTGACCCGGCGGCTGACGCGGCTGGAGATCGAAGAAGCCGCGCTGGCCAAGGAAACCGACAAGGCGAGCAAGTCGCGGCTGGAAGAGCTGCGCCGGGAGCTGGCGGACCTGCGGGCCGAAACCGACGCCAAGAAGGCGCAGTGGGACGCCGAACGCCAGGCGATCCGGCGCGTGCAGGAGCTGCGGTCCGAACTGGAGCGGGTCCGCCACGAAGCCGAAGAGGCGGAACGGAACTACGACCTCAACCGCGCCGCCGAGCTGCGCTACGGCGAGATCCGCGAGCTGGAACGCCAGCTCGAAGCCGAAGAGGAGCGGCTGGCGAGCAAGCAGGGCGAGAAGCGGTTGCTGCGCGAGGTCGTCACCGAGGACGAGATCGCCGAGATCGTCTCGCAGTGGACCGGCATCCCGGTTTCCCGGCTGCAGGAGGGCGAACGCGAGAAGCTGTTGCGGCTGGATGAGATCCTGCACGAGCGGGTCATCGGCCAGGACGAGGCCGTCCGGCTGGTCGCCGACGCGATCATCCGCGCCCGGTCGGGCATCCGCGACCCGCGCAAGCCGATCGGGTCGTTCCTCTTCCTCGGCCCGACCGGCGTCGGGAAGACCGAGCTGGCGAAAACCCTGGCGGCGGCACTGTTCGACAGCGAGGACAACATGGTCCGGCTCGACATGAGCGAGTACCAGGAGCGGCACACGGTCTCGCGGCTGCTCGGCGCGCCGCCGGGGTACGTCGGCTACGACGAGGGCGGCCAGCTCACCGAAGCCGTGCGGCGCAGGCCGTACTCGGTGGTGCTGTTCGACGAGATCGAAAAGGCGCACCCGGACGTGTTCAACACGCTGCTGCAGGTGCTCGACGACGGCCGGATCACCGACGCGCAGGGCCGGCTGGTCGACTTCCGCAACACGGTGATCATCATGACGTCCAACATCGGCTCGCAGCACCTGCTCGACGGCGTCACGTCGTCCGGGGAGATCAAGGCGGAAGCCCGCGAGGCGGTGCTGGCGGAGCTGCGGCACCACTTCCGGCCCGAGTTCCTCAACCGCCTCGACGACATCGTGCTGTTCACCCCGCTGGGGCTCACGGAGATCGAGCGGATCGTGGACCTGCAGTTCGACCAGCTGCGCCGCCGGCTGGCCGAGCAGGGCGTCACGGTGGAGCTGACCGAAAACGCCCGGCGGTTCATCGCCGAGCGCGGGTTCGACCCGGTGTACGGCGCCCGGCCGTTGCGCCGCTACATCTCCCACGAGGTCGAGACGCGGATCGGGCGCGCGCTGCTGCGCGGCGAGCTGACCGAGGGCCTGGTGATCGTGGTCGACGCGGTCGACGGCGACCTGACCGTCGACTTCCGGGCCCCCGTGGCGGAGGCGGCATGAAGACCGTCACCGTCACCTGCGAACACTGCGGGAAGACCAACCGGATTCCGGCCGCCGCGGACGGATCGCCGAAGTGCGGCCACTGCCACCGGCCGCTGCCGTGGGTGGTCGACGCGGGCGACGACGACTTCGCGCCGATCGCCGAGCAGGCGGGCCTCCCGGTGCTCGTCGACCTGTGGGCCACCTGGTGCGGCCCGTGCCGGTCGGTGAGCCCGGCGCTGGACCGGCTCGCCCGTGCGCGGGCCGGGAAGGTGAAGCTCGTCAAAGTGGACGTCGACCGGGCGCCGGGCGTGGCGCGCCGGTTCGAGGTCATGGCCGTGCCGACCCTGCTGGTGCTCCGCCACGGCGAGGTCGTCCGGCGGCAAGCCGGCGCGGCACCGGAGAACGTGCTGCGCGACTGGCTCGACCAAGCACTGGACTCGCCCGAGGAGGCGAACAAATGACCACCGTCATCGACCCGCACCTGGCCCTCGTCCGGGACGTGGTGCCCCGGACACCCCAGGGCTGCCAGGAGTGCCTCGCGGCCGGGACCGCGTGGGTGCACCTGCGGCTGTGCCTGACCTGCGGGCACGTCGGCTGCTGCGACTCGTCCCCGATGAAGCACGCGAGCCGGCACGCCCACGCCATCGGCCACCCCATCGTGCGCTCGTTCGAGCCCGGGGAGAACTGGCGCTGGTGCTACGTGCACGAGGCGTTCGTATGACGGTCGCGGCGCAGGACCTCGTCGAGACCCCGGATCCGCACGGCGCGTTCCCCCGGCTGACCCGCGAGCAGATCGAGAAGCTCTCGGACGCGGGCGAGCGGCGGCCGGTGCGGCCGGGGGACGTGCTCTACGCGCAAGGGGACCGGGACACGGACTTCTACGTCGTCCTGAGCGGCAAGGTCGCCATCCAGCACCGCGAAGGCGACGAAACCAGAACCGTGCGGGTGCACGGGCCGGGCCGGTTCCTCGGCGAGCTGGGCCTGCTCGAAGGACAGCCGTCGTTCTTCACCGCCGTCGCCGCGGAACCCGGCGAGGTGCTCGCCATCGGAGCCGGCAAGCTGAGGCAGCTGGTCCTGTCCGACCCGGTCCTGGGCGATCTGATCCTGCACGCCTACTTCGCCCGCCGCGCGGTCATCATCGGCTCCGGCGACGGGCTGCGGATCGTCGGCTCGT
Organism: Amycolatopsis sp. Hca4; assembly: GCF_013364075.1. GTDB lineage: Bacteria > Actinomycetota > Actinomycetes > Mycobacteriales > Pseudonocardiaceae > Amycolatopsis. The sequence continues at coordinate 10,098,459 of NZ_CP054925.1, read as the reverse complement.
GCTACTCACCGGACACCCGGCGGCTGCTGGAGTTCGTGGCCCGCAACCGCCTCCCGTACCGGCTGGACGACCTCGACAAGGACCGCGGAGCCGAGGAGCTGCTGCGCCGGCTCGGCGTCACCGTCGACGAAACCCCGGTGGTGGTGCTGCCCGGCGCCGGGGTGCTGCGCAACCCCAGCAACACCGAACTGGCGTCCGCGATGGGGCTGCGGCACGAGGAGCTCCCGGTCGGCGTGCGCGACGTGCTCGTGGTCGGCGCCGGGCCCGGCGGGCTCGCGGCCGTGGTCTACGCGGCCTCCGAAGGATTGGCCACGTCGGCGTTCGACGCCGTCGCCGCGGGCGGGCAGGCGGGCACGACGTCCCGGATCGAGAACTACCTCGGCTTCCCGTCCGGGATCTCGGGGGCGGAACTGGCCGAGCGGTCGGTGATCCAGGCGGACAAGTTCGGCGTCCGGGTCGTGGTTCCGGGTGAGGCCCGCACGCTCACCCCGCAGGGCGGGCTGTACGCGGTGGGCTTCGACGACGGCACCGAAATCGTCACCCGGACGGTGATCATCGCGACCGGCGCCCGGTACCGGCGGCTGCCCCTCCCCCGGCTCGAACACCTGGAAGGCACCTGCCTGTACTACGCCGCGACCCCGCAGGAGGCCCGGCAGTGCCAGGCCGACCCGGTCGCGGTGGTCGGCGGCGGCAACTCCGCGGGGCAGGCCGCGGTGTTCCTGGCGCAGTCCTCGCCCGTGGTGCACCTGCTGGTGCGCGGCGGCGACCTCGGCGCGGACATGTCGCGGTACCTGGTCGACCAGGTCGAGCGGCACCCGCGGATCCAGGTCCACCTGCACACCGAAGTCCGCGACGTCGACGAGGACGGCAAGACGATGTCGGGCGTCGAGGTCGAGGACAACCGCACCGGCGAGCGGCACCGGCTCGCCGCCCGCGCGTTGTTCGTCTTCATCGGCGCGGCGCCCCACACGCGCTGGCTGTCCGGCCACGTCGCGCTCGACGAGGACGGGTTCGTGCTCACGGGCGCGGACGCGGGAGGCTCCCACGCGCCGTTGCCGCTCGAAACGAGCAGCCCCGGCGTGTTCGCCGTCGGCGACGTCCGGCACGGCTCGGTGAAGCGGGTGGCCTCGGCGGCGGGTGAAGGGGCGATGGCCGTCCGGCTGGTGCACGAGCGCCTCGCACAAGAACTCGCCGAACCGGGAGGACTCCCATGACCACCAGGCTTTCCCTCGCGCTCACGGAACTGGACCGGCTGATCGGCCAGGTGGCGCCGAAGCACGAACTCACCATCAGCTCCACCCTGCACCCCGGGAGCTACACCGTCGTCGCGATCTCCGGGCGGGCGGACGCACCGGCGTTGCGGACCCTCGCCGGGTACCTGGCCGGGCTCGTCCACGCGGGCTCCCGGAACTTCGTCGTCGACCTGTCCGGGGTCGAGCAGCCCGGCGACGACCTGCTCGGCCTGCTGCGCCGCTTCGGCGAGCGGCTGACGGCCGCGGGCGGCGAGCTGGAGCTGATCGGGCTGACCCCACCCGTGCTGTACGAGCTGGACGACGAGCCACTCGCCGAGATCTTCGCGCTGTACCGCGTCGACGCCGAAGGCGGACAGCCGCGGTGGGCGGCGCTGCGCTGCCCGCAGGGGTTCGACGGCGTCGCCGAACCCGGCTCCCCCGCCCGGTTCCGCGCGTTCGTCGACACCGCGGCCACCGGCCGCGGCGAGCGGTTCGGGAGGCGCCGATGACCACCGTGAGCCGCCACCACCGGCGGGCGTGGTTGCAGATCTTCGCGATCGGCCTGCTGCTGTGGGTGCTGTCGGTCGTCGTGACGTACGCGACCGGCAACCCGAACCTGCTGCCGACGCTCGTGCTGCTCGGCAGCTTCCTGGTCCCGGTGACGTTCGTGGCGTGGGCGTTCGAGCGCCGTGACTCCGGGGAGATCACCTCCGAGCTGGTGTTCCGGACCTTCTTCGTCGGCGGGGTGCTCGGCGTCCTCGGCGCTTCGGTGCTGGAGACCTACCTGCTGTACCCGTCGATGTGGCTGTACGTCGGGGTCGGGCTGATCGAGGAGGCGGTCAAGCTGGTCGCCCTCGCCCTGCTGACCCGCGGGCTGGCCGTGAAGTCCATGCGGGACGGGATCATCCTGGGTGCGACGGTCGGCTTCGGCTTCTCCGCCTTCGAATCCGCGGGCTACGCGCTCACGTCGCTGTTCACCGCGCGCGGCCTGTCGCTGGACGACCTGGTCACGACCGAACTGCTGCGCGGGCTGCTCGCCCCGGTCGGGCACGGGCTGTGGACCGCCATCCTGGGCGGGCTGCTGTTCGCGTGGAGCACGCGCGAACACTTCGTGCTGAGCCTGCGCCTGGCGCTCGCGTTCCTCGGCGTCGCGCTGCTGCACGCGCTGTGGGACTCGATGTCGGCCATCGCGCTCGTGATCACCCTGGTGCTGTACGGGCAGGTGGCGCAGTTCGAACCGCGCGGCCTGGTCGTCCCGCCCGCCGACGTGACGACGGTGTACACCGTGACGACCTGGGTGGGGTTGGGCGTGATCGCGTCGATCGGCGTGCTGTGGCTGCTGGTCCTGGTCCGGCGGTCGCGGCGGGAACGCCGGGAACCCCACTGGACGTACCGGATCCCGGCCGCGCGCACGCCGGCGACCGGCCGGTACTGACCCACCGAGGGAGTTCGCCGACGTGACCGTTTCACCATCCTCCCGACCGGCCACCATGCCTTCTGACGTGAATGTGCAGCTCGGACCGTTCGACCGGTTCGCCAGCGTCGTCAGCAAATTCACTCACGCGCGTGGTTCTTCGTCCTTTGTGTCCTGCTGGTCGTCCTGTGGGCACCGTCCTTCCTGATCCTGCCGAGCTTCGACACCTGGCAGCTGATCATCAACACCGCGACCACGATCGTGACGTTCCTGCTCGTCGCCCTGCTGCAGAACACCCAGAAACGCTCCGACGACGCCACCCAGCACAAGCTCAACGCCATCGCCGCGGGCCTGTGCGACCTGATGGCCCACCTCTCCGACGACCACCCGCAGCTGCACCGCGACTGCGCCCAGCTGCGCAAGGCCGTGGGGCTCGAAAACCACGAAAGCGCCGCCTGAACCCGGCCCACGCCACCACGAAAGAAGTCCCGGACGACAAGGAGCACGGCAATGCGGGATTGCTTCCACGACAGAGTATTGAGCGGCCACGGGAGAATCGCCGTGTCCATCACCCGCGACGCCGGCGTGGTACTGGCCGCCGTGTCGGGCGAGATCGACCTCGCCACGGCGCGTGCCTTCGCCCAGCACCTCGAATCGACCCTCGCCGGCTCGCCGGCCGCGGTCATCGCCGACCTCGACCAGGTCGGCTTTCTCTCCTCCTCCGGCCTCGCGGCCCTCCAGATCTTCGCGCACGCAGCGGACTCCGCGGGCATCGCGTTCTGCCTGGTCTGCGCCCAGCGCACGGTGCTCCGGCACCTGCAGCTCACCGCACTCGACCGCGCCATGACCGTCAAGCCGACCGTCGCCGAGGCGCTCGCCTGGCTCTCGGAGGAGCCGACGCCGGATACTTGAGCCGGACCCGCCCGCGGACGCACCGATGAGTTTCCCGCGCCTCAGCCGTCTTTCACGGGTGAGAACGACGCACGGGAGGCACGATGCGGAAACTGATCTTCGGCATGAACCTGACCCTGGACGGCTACATCGCCGCGCCCGGTGACGACATCGGCTGGAGCGGGCCACCGAGCGAGGAGCTGTTCCGGTGGTGGCTCGACCAGGAGCGGGCGAGCGAGCTGACGCTGTACGGGCGCAAGCTCTGGGAGACGATGAGCTCTTTCTGGCCGACCGCGGACCGGCAGCCCGGCGCGACCCCGGCGGAGATCGCGTTCGCGCGGAACTGGCGGGACACGCCGAAGGTGGTGTTCTCCTCGACGCTCCACGAGGCCGGCTGGAACACCCGCCTGGTCACCGGCGACGCGGTCGCCGAGCTGACCCGGCTCAAGAACGGCGACGGCGGCCCGATGACCATCGGCGGCGCCACGCTCGCCGGGGCGGCCATGCGGGCCGGGCTGATCGACGAGTACGCCGTGGCCACCCACCCGGTCCTGGTGGGTGGCGGCACGCCGTTCTTCACCGCGCTGGACAGCCGGGTGAACCTGACCCTGCTGGAGACGCGGACCTTCCCCGGCGGCGTGGTGCTGACGCGGTACGCGACGAGGCGCTGAGGCCGGTCGAGGCCGGTCACAGCGCCGGCGGCAGGCCCGGCCACGGTGTGCCGCCGGCGGCGAACCCGGTGAGCTCGGCGATCCTGCCGTCGACGACACGCAGGACCGCGACGGCGAACAGCCGGTGCTCCGGCTCGCCGGGGGCGCGCAGGTACAACGCGGCGGCCGGCATCCGGTTGACCGTCGTGGCGATCCCGCGCCAGTCGTCGTGGCCGGGCCGGAAGAGCCCGCCGGAGACCCAGCCGTTCACCGCGTCTTCGGCCGTCGTGGTGCCGGTGCCGCGCTCGGGCAGCATCGCGAAGCGCAGGTCGTCGCGCAGCAGGGAGCTCAGCCCGGCCAGGTCGTTGCGCTCGTGGGCGTCGATGTAGGACTTCACCGCCGCACGCTCGCCGTCCGACAGCTCGTGCGTGGCGGGGCTCCGCCAGTCGAGGCGGCGGCCGGGCAGCCGCTCGCGCACCGTCACCCGCGCCCGCTGCAGCGCGCTGGTCACCGACGCGACGGTCAACTCGAGGGCCCCGGCGACCTTCGACGCCGGCCAGCCGAGCACGTCACGCAGGATGAAGACGGCCCGCTGCCGCGGCGGCAGGTGCTGGACGGCGACGACGAACGCCAGCTCGATCGTCTCCCGCGCCACCACCGATTCCTGCGGGTCCTCGGGCAGCGCCCGGTCGGGGTAGGGCTGCAGGTACAGCACCTCCGGGGCCTCGGCAGGCAGGGGCGCGCGGTCGTGGCGCTTGTCCAGGAAGTCGAGGCAGGCGTTCGTCGCGATCCGGAACAGCCAGGTCCGCAGCGCGGCGTGCCCCCGGAACGACTCCCGCCTGCGCCACGCCCGCAGGAAGGTCTCCTGGGTCAGGTCCTGGGCGTCTTCGTAGTTCGCGAGCATCCGGTAGCAGTGGAGCTGCAGGTCACGCCGGTGCCGCTCGGTGACGAGCGCGAACCGCGCCTGGTCGCCCGAGAGGGCCGCCGCGATGAACGCGGCCTCATCGGCGCCGAGCGGCGTGGCCTCGGTCATGGTCAGCCATCCTTCCACGGGGTACGGGGGGCTACCTGAACCGACGATCCGGCGCGGGATTTCTCATCGGTGGGGCCCCCGGGGGACGCGCTGGCCGAGGGGCGGCTCCGCCGACCCGGGCACGGCGGGCAGCGTCCAGTCACCCACACGCGCGTGGGCGGATCAGGCACCCGGGGACAGCTGCTCGTGGTCGGCGCCGCGCCGGACCCGATCAAGGTCCGGACGCCGGCGATCGAGAACGAGGACGGCCTCCGGCTGGCGCACGAGCGCGGGATCCGCAGCCGCAACGAGATCATGCCGCTGTCGGCGGCACCGGCCGCCTACGAGCGGATGATGTCCGGCGACGCGCGCTTCCGCGTCGTCCTCGACACCCGCGCCTGAACCTGCCCTGAGCGATCGGCCACCGGTCAGTGGCGCTGGCTGATCTCCAGCGCCCGGTACAGCTCCCGCGGTGGCGGCAGGCCCGGCAGCGGATCGGTGTTCCCCGCGGCGCACGCCTGCAGGAGGTAGCCGACGAGCCGGTCGGCCGCCGCGGCCAGTGCCGGGGTTGCGGGGCGGGTCACCGCGCCCGTGGCCAGCATGAGCAGCGGGAGGTCGTGCGGGGAGAAGTCCGCACGGAGGCCGCCCGCCTCCTTGGCCCGGCGCACCAGGCGGATGAACTCGCGCAGGCCACGCTGGCGTTCCGATTCGAGGGGCTCCACGCCCGGGAACATCGTCGTCAGCACCTGGCCGAAGCCGCGGTCGCGCTGCGGGATGCGGCAGACGTGTTCGATGAAGCCGCAGAACGCCCGCCACGGGTCCGGGTCGGCCGCGGCGGCGGCCACGGTGTCCGCGTAGGCCGTCATCGAAGGGCCGAAGACGGCCGCGATCAGGTCTTCGCGGGCCGGGAAGTTGCGCGCCAGGGTCGCGATGCCGACGCCGGCCCGGCGGGCCACCTCGCTCATCGGGGCGTCGATGCCGGACTCGCCGAACACCGCCTCCGCGGCGTCGAGCAGGCGCTGGCGGTTGCGCGCGGCATCCGCGCGGGGCCGCCGGGGACCGGGTGTCACGGCTCACTCACCTCGATCTGGAAGGGGTCTTCCGGATAGCGTACCGTAGGTGAAACGGAAGACCCCTTCCAGATTTCCCGAACGGAGGAGAAGCCATGGACGACGAAAGCGGCACGCGGCGATGAGCGTCGAGATCGGCGTGGCGACCCTGGCCGACCGGCAGCCGCGCACGGTGGACGGCCGGGAAGTGACCGAAGCCGCCCGCTTGGCGCAGATCGTGGACCTGGGCGTGCAGGCCGACGAGGAAGGTCTCGACGTCTTCGGCGTCGGCGAGCACCACAGCGCGGACTTCGCCGTTTCGTCGCCGGTGCCCGTGCTCTCGGCGGTCGCCGCCCGGACCTCCCGGATCCGGCTGACCAGCGGCGTGACGGTGCTCAGCGTGCACGACCCGGTCCGCGTCCACCAGGACTTCGCGACGCTGGACCTGCTGAGCGCCGGCCGCGCGGAGATCACCGTCGGCCGCAGCGCCTACCCGGAGCCCTTCGCGCTGTTCGGGGTGGACATCGAACGCTACGACGAGGTGTTCGCCGAGAAGCTCGGGTTGCTGCTGCGGCTGCGCGACGAACCCGAGGTGTCCTGGCGCGGCCGGGACCGGCCGCCGCTGGAGCGGGCGGTCGTGGTGCCCCGGAGCGCGTCCCTCCCGGTCTGGATCGGTGCGGGCGGCTCGCCGTCGAGCGTGGCGCGAGCCGGCGCACTCGGGCTCCCCCTGATCCTCGGCTACCTGGGCGGCCACCCCGGCCACCTCCGGCAGCTCGCCGACCTCTACCGCGCCGCGGGACGGCAGGCGGGCCACGGCGACCGGCTCCGGCTCGGTGTCGCCGCGCACTACTTCGGCGCGGCCTCGGCGGCAGAGGCGGCCTCGACCTACCGCCACTACCACGACTTCCTGCGGCCCAAGCGGCCCGGCGGCGGCGGGTACACCGTGTCGCGCCCGGACTTCGCCGAAGGCGCCGGGCCGGACCGGCCGCTGATGATCGGCACCTCCGAACACGTGGCGGACAAGCTCGTGCGCCTGCACGAAGTCGTCGGCTACGACCGCGTGCAGCTGCTCGCCGACTGGGGCGGCCTGCCGCCCGCACAGGTGCGCGAATCCGTACACCGGCTGGGCAGCGAGATCGCGCCCGCGGTCCGCGCCGCCACCCGCCTCACCCGAAAGGAATCGGCATGAACCTCGAACCCCTTTCCCCCGACAACGCGACCGTCGTGCTCGTCGACTACGCGGTCGGCTTCGCGAACCTCCTGCGCTCGCACGACCTGCGCGAGCACGTGAACAACGTGGTCGGCCTGGCCAAGACCGCGAAGCTCTACGGCGCCGGCCTGGTCGTCACGAACGGCGAGCCTGCCAAGCCGTCCGGGCCGCTCTACCCCGAACTGCTCGCCGCGCTCGGCGACCAGCCGGTCATCGAGCGCGCGACCGCCTTCGACTCGTTCCTCGACCCCGCCTTCCGAGCCGCCGTCGAGGCCACCGGCCGCCGCCGGCTGCTGATCGGCGGGATCGCCACCGACGGGTGCGTCCTGCAGACGGCGCTGGGTGCCCTGCGCGCCGGCTACGAGACGTACGTGGTGGCCGACGCGACCGCCAGCACCAGCAAGGAGGCCCACGACACGGCGATCCAGCGCATGGTGCTGTCCGGCGTCGTGCCGGTCACCTGGTGGTCGGTCGCCGCGGAGTTCCAGCTCGAGCCGCGGTTCGCGGACTCGCCGATCCGCACTCAGCTGATGAGCGAGTTCCAGCCGGCGATGACCATGGGCGGCCGCACGTTCTTCGCCGGCGTCGCCCAAGGCCGTCGCGCTCCCTGACGGCAGGAGCGGTCACGTCGAGCGGAATCCGCGCAGGCGAAGGCTGTTCGTGACCACGAACACCGAGCTGAACGCCATCGCCGCGCCGGCGATCATCGGGTTCAGCAGGCCCGCCGCGGCCAGCGGGAGCGCGGCGACGTTGTAGGCGAAGGCCCAGAACAGGTTGCCCTTGATCGTCCGCAGCGTCCGCCGCGACAGCCGGATCGCGTCCACGGCCGCGCGCAGGTCGCCGCGGACCAGGGTCAGGTCGGCGGCTTCGATCGCGACGTCGGTCCCGGTGCCCATGGCCAGGCCGAGATCGGCCTGGGCCAGGGCCGCGGCGTCGTTGACGCCGTCGCCGGCCATGGCCACGACCTTGCCCTCCTCCTGCAGCCGCCGGACGACGTCGACCTTGTCCTGCGGCAGGACTTCGGCGATCACCCGCCCGATCCCGACCTCGGCGGCCACCGCCTCCGCGACGGCTTTGCCGTCCCCGGTCAGCAGCACCGGGGACAGCCCGAGCGCCTTCAGCTTCGCGACCGCCTCGGCCGAAGTCGGCTTCACCGTGTCCGCGACGACCAGCACCGCCCGGGCCCGGCCGTCCCAGCCGACCGCGACCGCCGTCCGGCCGAGCCGTTCGGCCGCGGCCTTGGCGTCGGCCAGCTCGCCGGGCAGGCGCAGGCTCCCCTGTTCCAGCAGCGCCGTCCGGCCGACGAGCACCGCCGCACCGTCCACGACACCCCGGACACCGAGCCCTTCGAGGTTCGCGAAGCCTTCGACCTCGGGCAGGTCGCCGACCCTTTCCCGGGCGCCGCGGGCGATGGCCTGCGCGATCGGGTGCTCGGACGCGTTCTCCAGCGCCCCGGCCAGCCGGAGCACCTCGTTCGCCTCGACGCCGTCCGCGGGGTGCACCTCGACCAGCGCCATCCGGCCGGTCGTCACGGTGCCGGTCTTGTCCAGCACCACGGTGTCCACCCGCCGGGTCGACTCCAGCACCTCGGGGCCCTTGATCAGGATGCCCAGCTGCGCGCCGCGGCCGGTGCCGACCAGCAGCGCGGTCGGCGTGGCCAGCCCGAGGGCGCACGGGCAAGCGATGATCAGCACGGCCACCGCGGCGGTGAAGGCCGCCGACGCCGTGCCGCCCGCGCCGAGCCAGAAGGCCAGGGTGGCCACGGCCAGGGCGATCACGATCGGGACGAAGACCGCCGACACGCGGTCGGCCAGCCGCTGGACCTGCGCTTTGCCGGTCTGCGCGTCCTCGACCAGCTTCGCCATCCGCGCGAGCTGGGTCTCGGAGCCGACCCACGTCGCCCGCACGACCAGGCGGCCGCCGGCGTTGACGGTCGCGCCGGCCACGGTGTCCCCGGAGGCGACCTCGACCGGGACGCTTTCGCCGGTGAGCATGCTCGCGTCGACCGCCGAGCTGCCGTCCTCGACCACGCCGTCGGTGGCGATCTTCTCACCCGGCCGCACGACGAACCGGTCCCCGACCTGCAGCCGGTCGACCGGAACGCGCTGCTCACGGCCGTCCCGCAGCACGGCGACGTCCTTCGCGCCCAGCTCGAGCAAGGCCCGCAGGGCGGCGCCGGCGCGGCGCTTGGAGCGGGCCTCGAAGTAGCGCCCGGCCAGGATGAACGTCGTCACGCCGGCCGCGACCTCGAGGTAGATGTTGCCGTCGCCGGACATCCGCTCGATGGTCAGCTCGAACGAGTGCTTCATCCCCGGCACGCCCGCGGTGCCGAACAGCAGCGCGTACAGCGACCAGAGGAACGCCGCGAGCGTGCCGAGCGAGATCAGCGTGTCCATCGTCGCGGCGCCGTGGCGCAGGTTCGCCCAGGCGGCGCGGTGGAACGGCCACGCGCCCCACACCAGCACCGGTGCGGCGAGCATCAGGGAAATCCACTGCCAGTAGGTGAACTGCAATGCGGGCACCATCGCCGTCAGCACGACCGGCAGCGACAGCAGCGCCGACACGATCAGCCGTTGCCGCAACGCCGCGACCGGGTCGTCTTCCCCGGATGTCGCGGGCGTCTCGGGCGTCTCGGTCTTCGGCGCGGGCAGCGTGGCGCCGTAGCCCGCGGCTTCGACCTGCTCGACCAGCCGTTGCGGCTCGACGTCACCGGCGAAGACGACCTTCGCCTTTTCGGTGGCGTAGTTGACCGTGGCGGTGACGCCGTCCAGCTTGTTGAGCTTCCGCTCGATCCGCATCGCGCACGACGCGCACGTCATGCCGGTGATCGCCAGCTCGACCTCACCGGTCACGACCCGGGGGTGCCCGGCTTGGGTGGTCATGCGCCGTCCTTCTCTCGTGCGTCGACGGTGAACTCGGCCGTGCGGACCTGCCCCGCGTGCCGGAAGTCGAGGAACAGCCGGTAGGTGCCGGCCGAGGGGACTTCGGCGTGGAACGTCACCGCGGGGCCCGCGGCGGTCCGGCCGTCGCCGGGTGCACCGTCGGGGTGGACGTGCAGGTAGGCGAGGTCCCCGCCGCGCAGGGCCACGAGGTGGCCGTACGCGCCGAGGTGGGGCTGCAGGTCGGTGACGGGCCTGCCGTTCTCGGTGACCGTGACGGTCACCTTCGACGTGCGGCCGGGCACGAGCTCCCCGTCGAGCCGGACCCGATAGCCGTCCACACCGGACGTCTTCGACGGCGGGTGGTCCACCGGCCGGAAGTCGCCCGGCGCGACGAGGTCGACGCCCAGTGTGGTGGCCGGTCCCCCGGCCGGCTTGAAGTCGGCGAAAGCGCGGTAGCTGCCCGCCTCCGCGACCGGCAGCGGCACGCTCCACGTGCCGTCGGCCGCGAGGTCGGGGTGCAGGTGCCGGAACCCGGCCGTGTCCCGCCGGACGACGATGAGGTGCAGCCGCTTCTCGTGCTCGACGTCGAAGGCGGTCACCGCGTGCCCGTCCCGGCCGGTGATGCGGAAGGTGAAGGGCGTCGTCGTCCCGGGGGTGAGCGTCGTGCTGGTGGGCGTGAGGGTGTAGCCGCCCCTGGACGACGCGAGCCCGCCGGGCTCGTCGGTGGTCGCGGCCTCCGCGACGGTGCCGCTGTGGGCGTCCCCGTGCCCGGCGTCCTCGCCGCCGTGCACTCCGGCCGCGCCGGAGAAGGGACCGACAGCGGTGCCGGTCGCCCAGGCGCCACCGGCGACCAGGACGAGCGCCGCACCGTAGGCGGAGAGCTTCGCTGCTGTGTTCATGTGTGTGTGTCCTCGCAGAGGGAGCAGCTGCCGCGGCTCAGGCGGTCAGCTCGTAACCGGCTTCTTCGACGGCGCCGCGCACGTCCGCGACGTCGATGTCCCTGCTGCCGGACACGGTCACCGTCCCGGCAGGCAGGTCCACGACGACGCCGGTGACGCCGTCGATCCCGCCGATCTCCTCGGTGACCGAGCGGACGCAGTGCTCGCAGGTCATGCCGGCCACGGTGTAGGTCTGTTCGCTCATGCGTCGTTTATACCCTAGGGGGGTAGGGTACGTGCAACCGGCGGCGGCATGATCTCTCCCCCGCCGGGGTGAAGCTCACCAACGGGCTCCCCGCCGAGCCTCGGCGCCGTTCCGGACGCCGATCGCCGTCCGGAACGGGCCGCCACTCCTTCGAGCTAACCGTCGCCGCCGAGCTGCCCCATGGACGGGCCCGCCGGTCACCGGGTGTCAGGATTCCTTGCGGGTAAAGGATTTCCCGTGCGCAAGGTGGCGCCGCGCTCTCGCCGGGCCGGGGATCCCCGGCCGCTGCTAGCGTTCCGCCCCGGTCCGGACCACGTTCCCGGCCCGGTCCTCTGCGCGGGCGGCTCCAGCGCTCACGCCCGCACCCCCGGAAGAAAAGGCGACACTTGACCCACCTGAACCACCCCGGCGAGCCCGTGCCGGACTGGCACGTCACCGCGTTCCCCGGGCCGCTTCCCGGCACCGGCGACCCCGCGCTGCTCGACACCGTCCGCGAACTCCGCGCGCGGATCCTGTTCGACCACGGCCGCCGCCCGGCGTTCCGGCGCGCCGACGGCACCCACACCGACGACCAGGCCCTCGACTTCGGCGCCTGGCACTTCATCGCCCGGCGCAGTCCCGCCGGGCCGCCGCTGGGGTACATCCGGCTGTCCACTCCGGACACCGGAGTCCCCTACCAGTCCCGGGAATTCCTCGGGGACGAGCGGTACGAAGAGCTGCTCGCCGCGGAAGGCCTGCCCGAGGACACGGTCTTCGAGCATAGCAGGCTCGTCGTCGAGCACCGCGCCCGGAAGCTCGGGCTCGGGCTGTACCTCAACGCGCTGGCGATCGGCGCCGCCCACCACCTCGGGGCGCGGGCGATGATCGGCACGTCCGGCACGAAGGACGGGCAGGACCGGTTCCACGAGCGGTTCGGGTTCCGGCCCGTGCCCGGCACCCGCCGGTACGTGCCGCAGTACACCGAGGACGTCGTGATCCTGCTGCACCGCGTGGCCGACGGTGCCGGGCAGCACCGGGACCTCGTCACCCGGCTGCGCGGCGAGTTCCCGGTCATCGCCGCGAGCCGGCCCGCCGAGCCGGCCGCCGAGCCGCGCACCCGCCGCCCCGCGCCGGTCACCCTGACCCGCTCGCCCGCGCCGGACCACGGCGTCTGGCGGCCGGTGCTGCACACGGCGGACGCCGCGCTGGACGCGTTGCTGGCCTCCGGCGAAGTCCGCGAAGTCCACGACACGATCGACGAGCAGCTGACCGAACTGGTCCGCAGCCGCGAACCGGCGTGCCGGGACGAAGCCGAAATCGACCGGCGCAAGCAGGACCAGCTCGGCGGGGTCCCGTCGTGGGCGTACGGCACGTGGGCCTGGTACCCGTGGTCGGGGCGGTTGGTGCACGTGCTGCCGCGCGAGGAGTTCCGGCTCGTGCGCACCGACCGCAACCGCGGCCGGATCGAGCGGCCCGAGCAGCGCCGGCTGCTGGCCAAGCGGATCGGGGTCATCGGGCTGTCGGTCGGCAACAGCGCGGCGCTGACGTGCGCGCTCGAGGGCATCGGCGGCGCGTTCCGGCTGGCCGACTTCGACGCCTTCGGGCTGTCGAACCTCAACCGGCTCCGCGCCGGGGTACACGACCTCGGCGTCAACAAGGCGGTGCTGTCGGCCCGCCAGCTGTTCGAGGTGGACCCGTACCTCGACGTCGAAATCCAGCCCGCCGGCCTCGACCCCGACACGATCGGGGACTTCTTCCGCGGCGGGCTCGACCTGCTCGTCGAAGAGTGCGACACGCCGTGGGTGAAGATCGCCGCCCGCGAGCACGCGCGCGACCTCGGCATCCCGGTCGTGATGGACTGCAACGACCGCGGCATGCTCGACGTCGAGCGGTTCGACACCGAGCCCGACCGGCCGCTGCTGCACGGGCTGCTCGGCGACGTCAAGTCCGTCGATCTGCTCGAGCTCGAGCCCCGGGCCAGGGTCGAGCTGATCCTCGCGATGGTCGACGCCGGCCGGATCAGCCCGGAGCTGGCCGCGTCGTTCGGGGAGCTGGGCCGCACGCTCAGCAGCTGGCCGCAGCTCGCTTCCGGGGTGGCTCTCGGTGGCGCGCTCTGCGCGGAAGCGGCGCGCCGCATCCTGCTCGGCCTGCCGTGCGCGTCCGGCCGGTTCTACACCGACCTCGGCGAGCAGCTGCACCCGGCGCGCGACGTCTACGCGGGCGGTGTGCGATGAGCGGCCTGTCCGTTCCCGTCGTGATCGCCGGCACCGGCGTCCACCTGCCACCGGACGTCGTCCCGAACGCCGAGCTCGCGTCCACACTGGACACTTCGGACGAGTGGATCGTCCGCCACACCGGCATCCGCACCCGCCGCCGCCTGGCGCCGGCGGAGTCGACGTCCGGGATGGGCGCGGCAGCGGCCCGCCAAGCACTGGCGGCCGCCGGCCTGACGGCCCGTGACGTCGACGCGATCATCGTCGCCACGTACACCCCCGACCAGCCGCTGCCGTCGACCGCGCTGATCGTCAAGGAGCGCCTCGGCGCGGACCGCGCGCTCACGCTGGACATCACGCAGGCGGCGTGCGCCAACGGGGTCCAGGCGCTGTTCCTGGCCGCGCACCTGCTGCAGACACCGGCGGCCCGGACGGTCCTGGTCGTCGCGGCCGACTGCGCGTCGCGCGTGACGGACCCGGCGGACCGCACGACGAGGGTGTTCTTCGGCGACGCGGCGGGCGCGGCGGTGCTCACCCGTGCCCGATCGCCCCAGGGCGGCCTCCTGGGCTGGGACTTCGGCGCGGAGCTGTCCTACGACGTCGAGATCCCGGCGCCCGGCGCGTACCTGAGGATGAACGGCCGCGCGGTCTGGAACACCGCGACGCGCTGCCTGCCCGACAGCATCCTCCGCGCGGCGGACGAGGCGGGCGTGCCGGTGGAGGAGATCACCCACTTCTTCCTCCACCAGGCGAACCTGAACATCGTCACGGCGGCCATGGACAAGCTCGGCGTCCCCCGCACCCGGGCGCCGGTCACGGTCGACACCCTGGGCAACACGGGCTCGGCCGGCGTGTTCACGGCCCTGCACGAACGGTTCACCACCGGCGCCGTGCGTCCCGGCGACACGTACGTGGTGTCGGCGATCGGCGCCGGTTTCCAGTGGGGAACGCTGTGCTTCCGCCACCCGTGAGTGACGGCGGCCCCGGCTCCGGCCGGGGCCGCCGGCCCGCGTGCGCTGCGCGCTTCCGCTGGCCGAGGCACACTTCCTGACGTGCCCAGCCACGAAAACGCCTCCGCCGGATCGTCTGCGGACGATTCGCTCGTCGTCGCGCGCCGTCACATCGACGGCGTCACCGTGCTCACCGTCACCGGCGAAGTGGACCTGCTGACGGTCGCCGACTTCACCGCCGCGCTCGGGTCCGTGCCGCCCGGCCCGCTGGCGCTGGACCTGACCGGGGTGACGTTCCTGGACTCCAGCGGGATCAACGCGATCCTGCGGGCTTCGGGGAAGGTCGAGGCGGCAGGCGACCGCCTGCTGGTGATCGCCGACATAGCCGACGAGACCGACACCGTCGGGCGGCCGTTGCGGCTCTCCGGCGCCGACGAGCTGCTGACCTTCGCGCCCTCGGTGACCGCCGCGCTCGCCCGGCTCCGCTGAGCCGCGCCGATCAGCGGCCGGGGCGGCCGGCCGAGCAGTGCGGGCGACCATCGGCGAGCTGGTCGAAGCCGGCAAGTTCCGGCTGCCGGTGGAACGGACCTTCGCCCTCGCCGACGTCGTCGAAGCCCACCGCGCCGCCGAGACCGGTCACGTCCGTGACCGCCTGGTCCTCATCGTCAGCTGACCGAACTCCGCGGCCCGTGCTCTCCCGCGAGTGCCCGGTACACCGGCCGGAGCAGCTCGGGGACTTCGTCTCCGTCCACCGTGATCGGGAACGGCGGGGCTTGGTCCAAGAGCGCGTCGACCGGCGTCCGCGGCGCGTGCAACGGCGCCGCGCCGGCCAGGCCCGGGGCCGGACCGGAGTCGAAGTACGTGGCCATGACGTCGGTGAGGGCCGGGGACCCGTCGTCGGGGTGGAGCGGCTCGGCCGAGATCAGGCGGTTCTTCAGCTCCTCGAGCAGCGCTTCGCGGTCCCGGCCGCGCAGCGCGAGGATGGTGAACGGATCCTCGGCCACCCGCGCCACGAGCGCGGTGAACACCGCGTTCAGGTGGCCGCACGGCACTTCGGCGGCCGGGCAGGTGCAGTCCAGCGACACCTCACGCGCCGACGACGGGAACAACGGCAGCCGGAGCGCCTTGCAGGTCTGCTCCACTTCGCGGGGCAGCTCGCCGCCGAGCAGCTGGACGGTCAGGGACGCCGTCGCGGCCAGAGCGTGGGTGATCGCCGCCCACTCCGCTTTCCCGAACGCGGTCAGCCCGACCCGCACCCGGTGCGGCCGGCCGTCCTGCACCTCGGCGTCGACCCGCCCGGCGCCGACCGCCAGTGCCACGACGTGCCCCTGGCCCGCCGCGGGCAGCAGGACGCCGATCGCCGTCGACGCCCGGATGAACCTGGTCGCCCACCAGGGAAGCGGCTCAGTCATCGATCGCCTCCTCGCCCAGTGCGAACACCCCGCGCAGCTCCTCGGTGGACAGTTCGGTGAGCCCGCCTTCGCCCTCGCCGACGACCATCCCCGCCAGCGCCCGCTTCCGGGTGATCAGGGTGTCGATGCGGTCCTCGACCGTGCCCGGGCAGAGGAACTTCCGGACCTGGACGGTGCGGTGCTGCCCGATCCGGAACGCCCGGTCGGTGGCCTGGTTCTCGACCGCCGGGTTCCACCAGCGGTCCAGGTGCAGCACCTGGCCGGCCGCGGTGAGCGTGAGCCCGGATCCGCCGGCTTTCAGCGAGAGCAGCAGGATCGGCGGCCCGTCGCCGGACTGGAACCGGTCCACGAGCGCGTCGCGCGCGCCCTTGGCCAGGCCACCGTGCAGGAACCCGACTTCGGCACCGAGCCTGCCGGTCAGGTGGGGCACGAGCAGGTGCCCGAATTCGGCGTACTGCGTGAAGCACAGCACCCGGTCACCCGAGGCCAGGATCTCCGTCAGGACCTCTTCGAGGCGGGTCACCTTGCCGGAGCGCTGCCCGATCGGGGAGCCGTCGTGCAGCAGGTGCGCGGGGTGGTTGCAGACCTGCTTGAGCTTCGTGATCGCGGCGAGGACGTTGCCGCGGCGCTTGATGCCGTGGCTGTTCTCGATCTTCGTCATCATCTCGTCGACGATCGCGCTGTACAGCGTGCCCTGTTCGCGGGTGAGCCGGTACTCCTGCCTGATTTCGATCTTCTCCGGCAGCTCGGGGACGATCGCGGGGTCGGTCTTCACCCGGCGCAGCAGGTACGGCCGGGTGAGCCGGCGCAGCTCGGCGGCCGTGGCGGGGTCGCCCCGGCGCTCGATCGGGGCGGCGAACCGCTGCCGGAACTCGAACCGGCTGCCGAGCAGCCCGGGGTTGAGCAGGTCGAGCACCGACCACAGGTCCGCCAGCCGGTTCTCCACCGGGGTACCGGTCAGCGCGAGCCGGTGCCCGGCGGTGAACCGCCGCACCGCCCTGGCGGTCGCGGTGTCGGCGTTCTTGACGGCGTGCGCTTCGTCGAGCACCAGCCGCCGCCAGGTGAACGCCTCGAGCTCGTCGGCGTCCCGGGCGGCGGTGGCGTAGGTCGTGACGACCAGGTCGGCCGCGGCGACCTGGCCGGCGAGCGCGTCCCCGTGCGCGCGGGCGCTGCCGTGGTGGGCGAGCACCCGGAGTCCGGGGGCGAAGTCCGCCGCCTCCCGCTGCCACATGCCGACCAGCGACATCGGGCACAGCACCAGCGTCGGCGGGTGCTCGCCGTCGGCCCGCTCGGCGGCTTCGAGCGCCAGCGTCTGGACGGTCTTGCCGAGCCCCATGTCGTCGGCCAGGCAGGCGCCGAGGCCCAGCGCCGACATGAACGCCAGCCAGGCGACGCCCCGCTGCTGGTAGGGGCGCAGGGTGGCGCGGAACGACGGCGGCAGCGCGACCGGCGGCAGCGTCTGCGGCACCCGCCCGGCCAGGACGTCCCCGGCCCAGCCGTCGGCGTCGACCCCGGTGACCGGCAGCGGGGTGTCCCGTCCCGGGCGGAGGAGGTCCAGCAGCTCGGCCGCGGTGGGGCGCGGGGTGCGCCGGTGCGGGTCGCGGCGCAGGAACTCGAGGCCCGCGCGGAGCCGGTCGGCGTCGACACTGACCCACCGCCCCCGCAGCCGCACCAGCGGCGTCTTCGCCGCGACCAGCTTGGCCAGCTCCTCCTCGCCGATCTCGTCGTCGCCCACCGCGATCGACCAGCGGAACGCGGCCAGCTCGTCGCGGCCGACGCGGCTGCGGGTGACGACCTGCTCGGCGGGGGTGCTGCGGACGGACAGCCGGAGCCCGAGCCGGCGCCTGCCGTCCCAGGCGGCCGGGAGCTGCACCTCGAACCCGGCCTCGATCAACCGGGTCGCGCCCGAGGTGAGGAACCGCTCGGCTTCCTCGACGGTCAGGTCGTACTCGGACGGCTGCGTCCGGCGCAGCGCCGGCGCCAGCACCGGCTCGACCAGGGCGGCGCGGCCCAGCTCGGCGAGGAGCAGCCCCCGCGGATCCCGGACCAGGCCGTTCGCCTCGCCCGACCAGATCTGCCCGGCCGACAGCAGCAGGCTCGGATCGGCGGTCGAGCGCAGGAGGAACTGCAGCTGCCACTTGGTGCCGTCGCCGGTCTGGTCGTCGGGATCGTCGACGTCCGGTTGCCGCAGGGTGGCGACTTCCGCCAGCCGGAAACACGCCCGGCCGTCGACGACATCGGTGTCGGCGACCTCGTCCCACTTCGCGACGGCCTCGGCGAGGACACCGAGTTCGTCCAGCGGCAGCTCGACGCGGGGAGCACCGCCCTGCAGAGCGGACAGCCACACCCCCGCCGGGCCTGGACGTCCGCCCAGGTCGGCCGGCGGATCAGCCCGCGCCAGCCGGTCACGGACGGCCGCGTCGACCAGGACGTGCAGGGCATCGGTGACGAGCGCGCGCGGCGAGGCTCCGGTGAGCGGCGCGACCTGCTCGGCCCGCCCGACCGGCGGCAGGGCCGCGACCAGCGCGTCGAAGGCGGCGAAGTCGACGCCCTGCAGCACCGGCCGCCACCGAGCCTCCGAGGCGTCGCCCCGCCGGACCAGCGTCGGCAGCACCCGCCCGCGCCGCACGAGGTCGGCGGCCAGGCGCGCCACGGCCCGCAGGTGGGTGACCGAAGAGCCGTAGGAGGCCGAGCCATCGAGGTCGTCCAGCTCGGCGGCGTCCACGACCAGGGCGGGAACCGACCACGGCCGCAGGGACGGCTTGGGGCCACGCCGCGGGGCGCCCGCGGTCGCCTCCTCCGAGGCGAGCGGACGGCTCGCCCGTGAGGGCAGCAGCAGGGTCACCGACGTGGGCTTGCCGGGGTGGAGGGAGGTCAGGTCCGCACTGGAGACGGCGAAGGGGTGCGACAGCGCGATCCGCGCAGACCGGCTCGAGGTGCCGGCCGGGCCGCGCTCACGCTCGGCCCAGAGCAGCAGCCCCCGGCCCGGAGACCACAGGGCGTGCACCACGGGCAAGAGCTTGAGGTCCTTTCGAGCGGCGGCGGGCGACCCCCTGATCGTCGCACGGCTCGAGTCGAGGTCGCCGCCGAGACCACGGATGACCTTGACGGCGCGAGGTGAAGGCGGCCGCGGACCCCGCAGCCGCCCACTCCCCGCGGGTTCCCCCTCAAGAACCCGCGCCGACCTCAGCCGCGCAATGCACGTCCCGGGCCGGACGCTCCCCCGTCACCAGAAACCCCGTCACCGCACCGTTGGCGCACTGGTTGGGCATCAGATACACCCCGTGGCCACCCTGGTCCGCAGTCACCATCCTCGCCCGCTCACCGAACGCCGAACGCAGCTTGAGCGCGTTCACCAACGGCGTCCCCGGGTCGCGTTCGTTCTGCACCAGCAGCACGTTCGCCGGGCCGCGGCCGGTGATGCGCACCTGGGGCTCCGCCGGCGGTGCCCAGTACGCGCACGCCGAGATGTTCGCCGTGGCCGCGCCGAGCAGGGGGTAGCGGATGCGGTCGATCGCCACGTTCACCTGGTACGTCCCCAGCGAACGCGGCCACGCGGAGTCGCCGCAGACGACCGCGAAGCGGGCCGCCATGAGGTTCTGGACCGAGCCTGGCACGACGGGCGGTTTCGGCGGCTGCCCGTGGTCGAGGGCCTGCCAGTCCGCCGCCAGCGGGGCCAGGTCCGTCGAGTACAGGCCGCTGAACGTCAAGCCGCGGAAGATCGCGCCCGTCACCTCCGCCACCGGGGCGCGGTCCAGGCGCGCCGCCAGCTCGTGGAACTTCGCCGTCACCTCGGCCGGTGAGCGGCCGAGACCGTACTCCGGGTGCGCCGCGGCGAACTTCGCGAAGTCCGGGAAGCGGTCTTCCATGCCCCGTGCGAAGGCGCGCATCGCCGTGATGTCGTAGCCGCCCGGGCCGAGGTTGCTGTCCAGGACGATCCGGTCGCTGCGGTCCGGGAACATCGTCGTGTACACCGCGCCCAGGTACGTGCCGTAGGAAGCACCGAGGTACGACACCGTGGACTCGCCCAGCGCCGCCCGGACGCGGTCGATGTCCCGTGCGGTGTTCGCGGTGGTGATGTGGGGCAGCAGCGGGCCGGTCGCGGCGTCCCGGCACTGCCGGGCCTCGGCTTTCGCCAGCTCGGCCTGCCTGACGACGTCGGCAGGGCCGTCGGCGTAGGGCAGGTTGCCGATCGCCAGCTGCTCCGGTGTCAGGTCGCACGTCACCGGCGTGCTGCGGCCGACACCCCGCGGGTCGAACCCGATGATGTCGTAGGTGTCCAGCACGCTCTGCGGCAGCTTCAGGTACTTCAGCAGCTGCGGGTAGTCCAGGCCCTCGCCGCCGGGGCCGCCCGGGTTGGTGAACAGCACGCCCCGGCGCTTCTCCGGGTTCTTGCTCGGCAGCCGGGACACGGCGACGTCGATCGTCCGGCCGTCCGGGTCTCCGTAGTCCAGCGGCACCGGCACCGTCGTGCACTGCAGGTCCGGCACCGGGAAGGCGCCGGCCGGACACGGTCCCCAGGCGAGGCCGGTCGCGGCGGACGCCGGGGACGCGGTCGTCGCGGCGAGCACGGCGACCGCGGCGGTGAGCAGGGTTTTGCGCAACATCGGGGTTCCTTTCACGCGGCCGCGGTCAGCGGCGCGGTTCCCAGCGGAAGAGCCGTGCGGCGAGCACGACGGCGACGACGACCCAGGCGAGCGTCGGTGCGAAGAGGGCGAGCGAGCGGGCGAGCGGGACGCCGCCGTTCCAGGCGTTCAGCACCAGCTCGGTCGCCGAGCCACCGGGCAGGAGACGCTTGAGCAGCGTCAGGTCGCCGGTGCCGGTGAGGCCGACCCAGCCGGACACCCCGATGACGCCGATGCTGACCGGCAGCGTCGTCACCTGGGCGTGCTCGGGTGAGTTCGTCAGCCCCGCCGTGGCCAGCCCGAGCGCGAGCAGCATGACCACAGTGGACACCACGGCGGCCACCAGCAGCAGCGGGTTCGCCGGCTTCCCGGCGACCGCGGCCAGCACGCCGAGGACGACGGCGATCTGCAGCAGCGAAAGCACGGTGATCGGCAGCAGCAGGCCGCCGAGGATGCCCGCGTCCCCCGCCGCGGTGGAGCGCAGGCGCTTGAGGAACAGGTTCTGCCGGCGGGCGGCCAGTGTGGTGACCGACGTCGTGTACAGGCCGATGCCCGCCACGAAGAACAGGGTCAGCGTCGCGATGTAGCCGAGGGTGGCACCTTCGGTGAACAGGTCGCGCTTGGCGATGAAGAACGCGCTGAACGCGGCCGGCAGCACCAGGGCGGTGACCAGCACGAGGCGGTTGCGGAAGATCTGGATCAGCTCGCCACGAGCGATCGTGAGCATGGGAGTCCTTCTCTCAATCGTGTTCGATGGCACGGAAGACGTCGTCGAGCCGCGTCGGCCCGGCCTGCAGGTCGGCCAGTTCGACGGCGTGGTCCTGCGCCCAGCCGAGCAGCGTGTGCAGGTCCTTCTGCAGCTCGAAGGTCTCGACGAGGAACCGGCCGTCGCCCCGGCGCGCGGCGTGCAGCGGCGGCGAGGGCGCACGCGACGGCAGTCCGAAGTGGATGGTGGCGGGCAGCGTGCGGGTCAGCTCGGCGACCGTGCCCTCGCGGTGCAGGGCGCCCTGGTGCATCAGCCCGATGCGGTCGGCGCGCTGCTGCGCTTCCTCGAGGTAGTGGGTGGTGAGCACGATCGTCGCGCCGTCTTCCCGCAGCCGGTCGACGGCGGCCCACAGCGCGTCGCGGGACTGGATGTCCAGGCCGGTGGTGGGTTCGTCGAGGAAGACCAGCTCGGGCGTGCCGTACACGGCGGTGGCGAAGTCCAGCCGCCGCTTCTCCCCGCCGGAGAGCTGCCCCACCTTGGTCCCGGCCTTGCCGGTGAGGCCGACGACGCCGAGCACGCGCCCGGTGTCGTCGGACCGTTCGGTGAGCCGCCCGATCAGCCGGACGGTCTCGCGCACCGTCAAGTCCGGGGAGAACCCGCTCTCCTGCAACATGATCCCCATCCGCGGGCGGACGGCGGCGCGGTCGCGAGGGTCCTTCCCGAACACCCGCACGGCGCCCGAGGCCGGCGCGCGGTGGCCTTCGACCGTTTCCAGGGTCGAGGTCTTCCCGGCGCCGTTGGTGCCGAGCAGGGCGTACAGCTCCCCGCGTTCCACTTGGAACGAAAGGTCCTTCACGGCGGTGAACCCGCCGTAGGTGAGGTTCAGGCGATCGACGTCGATGACCGGTGTCGTGGACATGCGGCCATTCCAGCGCCGCTCGCGGCCGGGCGGCAGTGCGCCCGCGTCACCACCGCACCGTGACGTTCCGGCCCCGGAAGCATGACGTGGCGTCACTGGTCGGCCCCCGGCGGGTGGGGCATGCTGGCGGGAGACCGCCCCGACCCAGGAGAACCATGACCGAGACCCGCCGGAGGTGGTCCGGCGGCGCCGTGCAGGACCGGCTGCGCCGGCTCAACCTCATCACGACGGTGCCGCCGCTGGCCTTCGTCGGCGTGCTGCTGCTGGGCCTCACCGCCCGGTCCTGGTGGCACGTCGCCATCCAGGTGGTCGGGCTGGTCGCGGCGCTGGCAACAGCCGAACGCTGGACGGCGGGCGACTACCTCCGCGTCGCGCGGCCGAGCCTGGTGATCACGGCGGTGGTCTGGCTGGCCGGGGCCCTGACCGACGACAACGCGGCGTTCTACGGCGTGTCGATCGTCGGGTCGTTCCTCGTCCCGCCGCTGCGGCGCCACCGGCTCGCGGCGCTCTTCGGGCTCTCCGCGCTGGTCGCGGTCCTGGGCCTGCCGAACGTGCTCGTGCACCCCGGCCACACCGGGGCGCGGCTGGTGCAGTACGTCGCCGTCCCGGCGATCGCGGTGCTGATCTCGGCCGGGTTCATGTTCGCCACGCAGCGGCTGTTCGACCTGGTCGCGGAGCTCGAGCAGTCCCGCGAACGGGAGGCGGAACTGGCCGTCGCCCGGGAACGCGTCCGCTTCGCGAGCGACCTGCACGACATCCAGGGACACACGCTGCACATGGTGAAGCTGAAGGTGGCGCTCGCGGAAAAGCTCCTCGACGCCGACCCCGGCCGCGCCCGGGAGGAGCTGCGGGAGGTACACACGCTCGTCGGCGACACGATCGTCCAGACCAAAGAGCTCGCCCACGCCCAGCGGCGGCTCAACCTGACCGCGGAGCTGGAGAACGCGAAGAACCTGTTCGAGGCGGCGGGCATCCACGTGCGCCTCGAACGGCAAGCCGAGCCGGACGCCCGCGTCGGCGAGCTGCTCGGCCAGGTCCTGCGTGAGACGACGACGAACATCCTGCGCCACGCCGAGGCCCGGCACGTGCGGATCACGCTCGGCCGCACCGGCATCGCGATCGTCAACGACGGCGCGGGCGAGCCGGGCCCGCTCGGCGGGCTTTCGGCGTTGCGGCACCGGCTGGCGGAGAACGGAGGGGAGCTCGAGGTGTCCCAGCAGGACGGCCGGTTCCTGACGGCGGTGGCGTTCCCGGAGTTCGAAGAGGCGGTCCGATGACGTCCGTGGTGCTCGCCGACGACGAAGCCCTGCTGCGCAAGGCCTTGGCGGCGCTGCTGCCGCTGGAGGGCGGCATCACCGTGCTCGCCGAGGCCGAAGACGGCGAGCAGGCGGTGGCGGCCACCCTGCGGCACCGGCCCGACGTGCTCGTCATCGACCTCGAGATGCCCACCGTGGACGGGCTCGCCGCGGTCGCGGAGATCCGCCGGGCGCGCCCGGAGCAGGTCATCCTGATGCTGACCCGGCACGCCCGCCCCGGCGTGCTGCGGCAGGCGCTGAAGCTCGGCGTCCAGGGGTTCGTCAGCAAGGCGGCGGAACCGGCGCACATCACCGCGGTGATCCAGGCCCTGCACGCGGGCAAGCGCTGGATCGACCCGGACGTCTCGGCCCTCGCCGTCGTCGACGACTGCCCGCTGACCGAACGCGAGCTCGACGTCCTGCGCGCCACGCGCGAGGGGTATTCGGTGGCCGAAATCGCCGTCCGGCTGCACCTGGCCGCGGGGACGGTGCGCAACTACCTGTCGAACGCGATGCAGAAGACCCAGACCCGCACCCGCCACGAAGCGGCCCGCTACGCCCGCGAGCACGACTGGCTGTGACCGCCTCGGCCGGCGGCGGACGCCGTTGCCCGTTCGGGTCACGGGCGGCGTTCCGCCGAGCGGACGGGCCCGCGGTTGTGGATCATGCAACCGGTGCCGTCCGCGTTCGCGGGGTCCAGAGAGGACAGTCGATGACCGTCTCCCTTCCGGAGCAAGCCCGGCCCGGCCGGACCACCCGGCTCGACAGCGTGCAGGCCGCTCTCGCCGACCTCGGCGCCGGGCGGCCGGTGATCGTCGTCGACGACGAAGACCGCGAGAACGAAGGCGATCTCATCATGGCGGCCGAGCACGCCACCACGGAGGCGCTCGCCTTCTACATGCGGCACACCAGCGGCCTGATCTGCGCGCCGATGCCCCCGGAAACCGCCGACCGCCTGCGGCTGGAGCCCATGGTCCGGCACAACGAGGACCCCGCGGGCACCGCCTACACCGTGTCGGTGGACGCCGTCGACGGCGTCGAGTCCGGGATCTCCGCCGCCGACCGCGCCCGCACGCTGCGAGCGCTCGCGGCCCCGGCCACCACCCCCGGCATGCTCTGCCGGCCCGGGCACGTCTTCCCGCTGCGCGCGCGGGAAGGCGGCCTCGCGCAACGCCGCGGGCACACGGAGGCCGCGGTGGAGCTGATGCGCCGGTGCGGCCTCGCGCCCGTCGCGGTGATCAGCGAGGTGTGCAACGACGACGGCAGCGTCGCCCGGCTGGCCGAGCTGCGCGCGTTCGCCGACCGGCACGGGCTGAAGGTGGTCTCGATCGAGCAGATCACCGCGGTCACGGTGACGGCCTGATGTTCGCCGCCACCGCCTTCGACCTCGACGAGACGCTCGTCGACAGCGCCGCGGCCTGGAACCACGTGATCGGCACGGTCGCCGCGCGCCACGGCCACCCCTGGACACCGCGGGACTGGGCCGCGATCCAGGGCACCAGCACCCGCGCGTGGAGCCGGTACCTCGCCGACCGCTGCCCGGGCTCACCGCCGGCCGCGCCGCCGCCGAATGCGCCGACGGCATGGTCTTCGAGATCGGCCGGGGCGGAGTCGGCCTCCGCCCCGGAGCCACGGACCTCGTCGCGGCGGCGGCCGCGTTCGGCCCGGTCGGCCTGGTGTCCGCGTCCCCGAGGCGCTATGTCGACGCGGTGGTGACGGCCTGCGGACTGGCGTCGCGGCTCGCCACCTCGGTGGCCGGCGAGGATGCGGTCCACGGCAAACCGGCGCCGGACCCGTACCTGCTCGCCGCCCGCCGGCTCGGCGTGGAGCCCGCCCGGTGCCTCGCGGTGGAGGACTCGGCATCCGGCATCCGCTCGGCGAGTGCGGCGGGCATGACGGTCCTGGCCATCCCCAACCCGGCCACGGCCGCCGACGTCGCGACCCTGCGGCTCGCCCGGCACTGCGCGGCCGATGCGCACATCGCCGCGAAGACGATCCGCGCGCTGGCCGGTCCTACGCCCGCAGTCAGCCGCGGGTGACCGCTCAGCCTGCGCCGACCGCCAGGGGGACCAGCAGCCGCGCGGCCTCGCGGAACGGCGCCACCAGCGGATTCGGGTCCCGGGTCCGCGACGCCACCACGACCCGGCAGGGCTCGAAGCCCTCGATCGGGATCGCCGTCACGTCCTCGCGCAAGCGGGGGCGGTGATCTCCGGCCGGGAGGATGGCCAGGGAGCTCCCCGAAGCCACCAGTTCGAGCTTGTCCTCGAAGCTGTCGTCCGGCGACGGCGGCGGTGAGCCGTCCTTCGGGGTGCTCCACATCGCCGGTGTCACCGCGCACGCCACCAGTTCCTCGTCACCCAGGTCGTCCGCCGAGACCACCTCCTTGCCCGCCAGCCGGTGGGTGACGGGCACCAGCAGCACCCGCGGCTCCTCGTACAGCGGCGTCACCGTCGCCGGGAACGGCAGCGGTTCGCGGGCGACGAGCGCGTCGACCCGCCCTTCGGGCAACGCCTGCGTGTCGTGCCAGCGCAGCAGCCGCGTCCGGATGCGCGCGTCCGGGTGGCGGTGGCGCAGCGCCTGCACCGCGGGGGTGATGATCAGGCCCTCGACGTAGCCGATGGTGAGCTCACGCGGCGGATCGGCGGCGCGGGCCACGGTCACGGCGTCGCCGGCGGCCTCGAGGACGGCGTGGGCCCGCGGCAGGAACGCCGCACCGGCGGCGGTCAGGCTGGTGCCGTGCGGCGTGCGCGCGAACAGCCGGACGCCGAGCTGGTGCTCCAGCCGCTGGATCTGGCGGCTCAGCGAGGGCTGGGCGAGGTGCAGCGCCGCGGCGGCGCGGCCGATGTTGCCGTGCTCCGCCACGACCGTGAAGTACCGGACCAGCCGCAGGTCGAGATCCACCCTTCCGAGCGTACGCCGCCATGCACCGGCGGTATGGCGGCATGCGGAACAGGACTTGGACGCCCCGCCGTGGCCGGCGGTTGACTCGGGGCATGAACGCTTACGCAGGAAAGAACGTGGTCATCACCGGCGGCAGCAGCGGGCTCGGCCTCGCGACCGCCGAGCTGCTGGTGGCCGGCGGCGCGCGGGTGCTGATCACCGGGCGGGACAAGGAAAAGCTCGACTCCGCGCGCCGGCGGCTCGGCGAGCGGGCGACGGCCGTGCGCAGCGACTCCGCGTCGATGGCGGACGTCGAGGAGCTGGCCCGGGTGGCCGGCGCGGAGTTCGGCGCGGTGGACGCGGTGTTCGTCAACGCGGGCGTGACCGCGTTCGCGCCGTTCGAATCGATGCCGGAAGCGCAGTACGACGAGCTGTTCGCGGTGAACACCAAGGGCCCGTACTTCACCGTGCAGAAGCTGGCGCCGCTGCTGCGCGAGGGGGCGGGAGTCGTGCTCACCACGTCGGTGGCCAACGTCAAGGGCCTCGACTCGATCAGCGCCTACGCCGCGACGAAGGCCGCGCTGCGCTCGATGACCCGGTCACTGGCGCGGGAACTGCTGCCCCGCCGGGTCCGCGTCAACGCGGTCAGCCCGGGCCCGATCGCGACCGGCATCCTCGACGCGACCCTCCCCCCGGAGGTCGCCGAACGGACCAAGACCGAGATGGCCGCGCAGAACCCGATGCAGCGCTTCGGCGAGCCGTCCGAAGTCGCGGCCGCGGTGGCGTACCTGGCGTTCGAAGCGACGTTCACCACCGGCGCGGAGCTCCCCGTCGACGGCGGCGCCGCCCAGCTGTAGCGCTCGGCGCTCCGAACCCGGGAAGTTCTTGCCGACCTCCTCGACCGTCTTCGACCGGCCCTCCACCTGACCGCACTCCTTTCCCCGCGCCCTTCGCGCAGGGGCTTCGCGGCGGCTCAGCCGGGCATGTCGTGGGTCGAGCAGTGGATCCCGCCCCCGCCCGCGGCGATCGCGTCGATCGGGACGAGCACCACCTCGCGGTCCGGGAAGTGCTCGCCCAGGATGCCGCGGGCGCGGTCGTCGGCCTCCGGGTCGCCGAACTTCGGGAGGAACACCGCGCCGTTGGCGACGTAGAAGTTCGCGTACGACGAAACGAACGCGTCGCCACGGCCGGTGATCCGGTCCGGGTCGGGCTGGGGCAGGTCGACGACCCGCAGCCGGCGCCCGGCGGCGTCGGTGGCTTCGGCGAGGACCCCGCGGGCCTGCTCGGCGGAGCGCGACCAGACGTCCGGCGGCCCGCCGGGAAAGGCCTGGTCCAGGAGCACGACGCCGGGGGCGACGTAGCGGACGAGGCAGTCGACGTGCGCGTCGGTGATGTCCTGGCCCTTGACACCCGCGAGCCAGATCACCGTGCGGACGCCGAGCGCCTGCTTGAGGTCGGCCTCGACCTGCGACCGGTCCTTGCCGGGGTTGCGGTTGTCGTTGACCAGTGAGCTTTCGGTGGCGAGCAGCGTGCCCTGCCCGTCGGTCTCGAGCGCGCCGCCTTCGGCGACCAGCGGCGCGGCGATGCGCGGGAGCCGGTAGCGTTCCAGCACCGCGGCCGCGACCCGGGAGTCGTTGGGGTGACGCTGTTTCCCGCCCCAGCCGTTGAAGGCGAAGTCCACGCCGGCCGGCTTCCCGGCGTCCTGCACGAAGACCGGCGCGGTGTCGCGGGCCCACAGGTCGTCGGTCGGGATGGGGACGACCTCGACCTCGGCGCCCACGGCGGCCTGGGCCTTGTCCCGGTCCGCGGGCGCGGCCAGCAGGACGACGCTTTCGAACCCCGCGACGGCCCGGGCGAGCCGCGCGATGTCGGCCTGGACGGCGGGCAGGTCCTCGCCCCAGATGCCGGTCGACGCCGGCCACGACATGATCGTCCTGGCGTGGTGCTCCCACTCGGCGCCGAAGGTCCGCCCGGCCGCGGCGCCACTGCTGCCGGCCGCCGGGGTGGGCGGGACGTCGGTGGCACACCCGGCGACACCGAGGGCGGCGGCGCCGAAGCCGAGCGCGGCCGTGAGGGCGCTGCGGCGGGAGACGGGTTCGGGTCGCATCGGGCTCCTGTCAGAGGGGGTGCGGTCACCCCAGCCTGACACTGACTGAAAATTCAGTCAAATTGGGGTCCCTCAGGCCCCCAGCTCGACCGCGATGCCCCCGGCCAGCAGCTCCCTGGCCCGGTCCAGGGTGAGCGTGCCGGACAGCCACCGTTCCGACAGGCCTTCGACGAGCGCGGTCAGCCGCTCGGCGGCGTCCTCGGCCTTCGCGGGCGCCCCCGCCGCCGCGACGAGCTCGGCGATCTCGGCAACCCACAGCCCGCATGCGGCGGCCAGGCGGTCGCGCAGGCCGGGCTCGAACACGGCGCTGGCCCGCAGCTCACCCCAGGCCAGACTGGTTTCGCGTACCTCGTCGACGTCCTGCAGTTCGAGGAGGAGGCGCTGTTCGAGCCGTGCACGCGGGTCGCCGGACTCGGGCAGGGTGCGGGTGGTGTAGCGCTCGGCCCGGTCGTTGACGTGGTCGAGAGTGGCGGCGAGCAGCCCGGCCCGGTCCTTGAAGTGGTAGTAGATGAGCCCGGTCGAGACCCCCGCCTCGGCGGCGACTTCCTCGACCCGCAGCCCCCGGACGCCGTTGCGCGCGATCATGCTGACAGCGGCCTCGAGGATCAGGTCGCGTTTCCCGGCCACGGCAGCGCCTTTCGCTTGACTGAAGCTTCAGTCAACACGGTAGCCGGATTCGCCGCGGGAATCGGTCCCGGCCGCGGAATCGCTCAGTCGCCGGCGTTCTCCGTTTCCTCGGCGCGGTCGCGGTTGCGCTGCTGCCGCTCCTGCTCGCGACGGCTGTAGGTCGCCCGGCGGACGCGTTCCTCGTCCTCGACGCTCGAACCCACCGCCCCGGCCACGATGCCCACGGACGTCGCGAGCCACACGAGCTTCAGGTACGAAGCCGGGCCGGCCGGGTGGCCGAGGACCTGCCCGAAGTACGTGCCTTCGACCAGGACGATCGACGCCACCAGCGCCAGCCCGAACAGGATCGCGTACATGCAGGCGACGCCGATCGACAGCGTCAACGCGGTGGAGGCGTTGTACAGCAAGGCTTTCCGCCGGTCGAGGTGTCCGGACGGTTTGTCCCACAGGTGGTTGTGCACCATCAGCCAGCCCGCCATGACCACGATCGCCAGCACCGTGATCCCGGCCAGCCGCAGGGCGGGCAGCGCTTCGGCAAGCTTCCAGAACGAGGTGGTGATGATGCCGTACGCGGCGGTGGCCGCCGCGGCCGCGGTCGCGCCGGCGAGGTTGGGCACCAGCCGCCACGGGCGGTTGTCGCGGATCATCCCGGCCAGCAGCCGCAGCCGGCCGCGCAGGCCCACCAGGGCCAGGTGCTCGTCGGCCGGGCCGCGGCCGTGGATGTGCCGCGTCGGTGCCACCAGCTCCCGCAGCCGGTCGACGAGCCCCCGCGGCGGATCGGCCTCGTGCGCCGACCGCCGCGCGATGAGGTGCCGGACCAGGTGGACGATCAGCCGGGACACCCGGCCCCGCAGCCGCAGCGCCCCGAGCGCGGGCAGCGACACCATGGCCACGCCGTGGTCGGCGTTGTAGTCCGAGGCGATCGGGACCGTACCGGCCCGCCGCGGGAGGTCGGTGACCAGCACCAGCAGATCCCACCCGTGTTCGGCCCGACGCTCCTGCGCGAGGGCCAGCATGGGGATGTCGCCCTCCTCGTTCAGCGGGAGCGGCTGCGTCTCGTGCTCGACACGGTAGGTCGTCCCGTCCTCGCCGAGGTCACGGGCCAGCCGGGCGGGCAGGCCGTCGGCGATTCTCCCGGCGAGCTGCCCGGGCAACCCGTCATCGGTCAGCAGCCCCACTACGAGGTCCTCCGGCGCACGTTGGGCGGTCATGCTCGAGCCTTCCCGTCGACCTTCGGTGAGCTCACCGGGTTCCCGGGCCGATCACCGACAAACAGGTCACCCGAAACCGGGGCACGACGATGGGCCGGCCGGCTACCGCAGCTCCCGCCAAGCGGCCCGCCGGCGGCGCTGGGCCTCCGGGTCGGCCACCGGTGCCGCCGACAGCAACCGCCGGGTGTACGGGTGCGCCGGTGCCGTCAGCACCTCCTTGGCCGGTCCTTGCTCGACCACCTGCCCCCGGTGCATCACCGCCACCCGGTCGGCCAGCTGCTCGATCACCGCCAGGTCGTGGCTGATGAACAGGCACGCGAAGCCGAACTCCTGCCGCAGGTCGCGCAGCAGGTCGAGGATGCGGGCCTGGATCGTCACGTCCAGCGCGCTCGTCGGCTCGTCGGCCACCAGCAGGTCCGGGTTGAGCGCCAGGGCCCGGGCGATGCACGCCCGCTGGCGCTGGCCGCCCGACAGCTCGTGCGGGTAGCGGGACCTCAGCGACGGCGACAGCTGCACCGCCGACAGCAGCTCCGCCACCCGTCCGTCCATTTCGGACGGTCGGACCGCCCGGTGCAGGCGCAGCGGCGTCGCGACGCTCTCCCCCACCGTCGTGCGGGGGTTCAGCGACGAGAGCGGGTCCTGGAACACCACGCCGATCCGGCGGCGCAGCTCCTTCGCCGCCCGGCCGCGGACGCGGGTGATGTCCGCGTCCCCGATGCGGACCGAGCCGGCGGACGGCGCCAGGAGACCCGTGACCGCCCTGGCCACCGTGCTCTTGCCCGAACCCGACTCCCCGACGAGGCCGAGCACCTCCCCCGGCTCCACGTGCAGGTTCACCGCCGTGGCGGCGTGCACGGACAGCGTGCGGAACCGGCCGCGGTAGGTCACCGACAGGTTCTCCACGCGCAGCAGCGGCGCCACGGCGGGGACGTCCGGCAGCGACGGCGCCGGGCGCGTGGTGACCACGCTGCCGAGCGAGACGACCGAACCGAGCAGCTCCCGCGTGTAGTCCTCGGCCGGCGCCGTGAAGATCGTCTCGACCGGCCCCTGCTCGACCACGACGCCGTCGTGCATCACCACCACCCGGTCGGCGAGGTCGGCGACCACGCCCATGTCGTGCGTGATCAGCAGGATCGCCGTGCCCAGCCGCGAGCGCAGGTCCCGCAGCAGCTCGAGGATCTCCGCCTGCACGGTGACGTCCAGCGCGGTCGTCGGCTCGTCGGCGATCAGCAGCTTCGGCTCGTTCGCCACCGCCATCGCGATGACGACGCGCTGCAGCTGCCCGCCGGAGAGCTCGTGCGGGTAGGACCGGAACCGCTCGCGCGGGTCCGGCAGCCCGACCAGGGTGAGCAGCTCGATCGCCCGTTCCCGGGCGGCCGGGGCCGCGAGCGGCTGGTGCGTCCGGATGGCCTCGACGAGCTGGTCGCCGATGGTGAACACCGGGTTCAGCGCGCTCATCGGCTCCTGGAACACCATGCCGACCTCGCCGCCGCGGACCGCCCGCAGCTCGGACGGCGTCATCGCGTAGAGGTCCCGCCCGGCCAGCTCCGCGCGGCCCGTGACGCGGGCCGTGGGCGGCAGCAGGCCGAGCAGGGACATCGCGGTGACCGTCTTGCCGGAGCCGGACTCCCCGACCACCGCGACGACTTCGCCCGCGGCGACCTCGTAGCCGACCCCGCGGACGGCTTCGACGTCCCCGAACGAGACCACGACGTCGTGCAGCCGCAGGAGCCCGGCTCCGCTCACTGCACGATCCCGAACTTGCGGTAGTCGACGTAGGCCGGGAACCGGCCGATCTCGACCCCGCCGACCTGTGAACCGTGCAGGAACGAGTTGCGGGTGTAGATCAGCGGCACGACGGGCGAGTCGGCGAGGATCTTCTTGTCCAGCGCCGCCCACTTCCTGCCGGCCTCGGCCGGGTCCACCGTGGCCTGCGCCTCGGCGATCAGCTTGTCGACGTCGGGGTTGTCGTACCGCGACTCGTTGTACCCGCCGTTGCCGATCTCGGTGGACTGGAACAGCGGCTGGATGTTCGCGTTGGCCGACGGGATGTCCGGCTGCCACGAGGTCAGCGTCAGGTCGAAGTCCGACAGGCCCTTGGTGTCCACTTCGGACGTGTAGGTGTCCTCGTCGAGCGGCTTGATGGAGACCTTGATGCCCGCGCGCGCCAGGGACGCCTGGATCGACGCGGCCTTCTCCGGGAAGCCCCGTTCGTTGTGGGTGGCCAGCACCAGGCCGTCCAGCCCGTTCGGGAACCCCGCCTCGGCCAGCAGCTGCTTGGCCTTGGCGACGTCACCGGACGGCGGCGCCGGGTACAGGTCGTACTGCTCGCGGCCCTGCAGCCCCGGGGTGATGAGCGTGGTCGCGACGTCCCCGGCCAGCTGGGCGCTGCCGGCGCTGGCCACCTGGTAGGCGGCCTTGTCGACGGCGTACTGGAACGCCTGGCGCACCTTCGGGTTCTTCAGGTTGCCGCGCTGGGTGTTCAGCGACAGGTAGGCCAGCGCACCGGACTCCGACGTCACCAGCCGCGCCTTCGCCGAGGCGTTGCCCTGGATCTGGGCCAGCTGCGCGGGCGAGGCGAACGACATGCCGAAGGCGGCGCGGTCCTTGCCCGTGTCGTCGACCAGCCGCTTGGAGATGACCCCGGTGTCCTGGCCGAGCTCGAAGTCGATGGTGTCCGGGTTGGCCAGCCGCGTCTTGTCCTCGTCGCGGTTCCAGTTCGGGTTGCGCGTCAGCTTCGCCGACTTGCCCCGCTCGTAGCTCGCCAGCTGGTACGGGCCGGACGCGACCGGGTGGTCACCGTAGTTCGCCTCGGCGCCCTTGCCCTTCGGCACCGGCGAGAACGCCGGGGTGCTGGCGACCCAGTTGAAGTCGCCGTACGGGCGGGCGAGGTGGAAGACGATGGTCTTCGCGTCCGGGGTCTGGATCGTCTCGAGGTCCTTGCCCTCGAACGGGCCCTTGTACGCCAGGCCCGGCGAGAGCAGGTCCTTGTGGTAGGCCAGGCCGCCGGAGAACGCCGGGGCGAACGAGCGCTCGAGGCCCCACTTGACGTCTTCGCTCTTGATCGGCGTGCCGTCGGCGTACTTCAGGCCGTCCTTGAGGGTGAACGTCCACGTCTTGCCGCCGTCGCTCGGCCGCCCGGTGTCGGTGGCCAGATCGGGCACGATCGTGGTGTCCTTGCCCGGCGCGACATTCCACGACGTCAGCCGCCGGTGGATCAGCCCGAGCGTGGTGACCACCAGGTTCGAGCTCTTCGCCGGGTCCCACGTGATCGAGGGCGCGTCGTTGAGCAGGACGAGGTTCCCGCCCGGCTTGACGGTGCCGCCCTGCCCCGCCGGCGTGTCGTTGGCGCCGCACGCCGTCAGCAGTGTGACGGCGGCCAGCACCCCGGCCGCGAGCCTGAGTTTCATCGTTTCCCCTTCAGACGAGGCGGGCTCGCGGATCGAGCGCGCCGTAGCAGAGATCGACCAGGAAGTTGAGGACCGTGACGAGCAGGGCCGAGAACAGCGTCACGCCGAGCAGCACCGGCAGGTTGAGCGACGCGATCGCGTCGACCAGCAGCCGCCCGACGCCGGCCATGCCGAAGATCCGCTCGGTGATCACGGTCCCGGCCAGCAGGGCGCCGAGGTCGACGCCGAACACGGTGACCACCGGCAGCAGGACGTTGCGCAGCGCGTGCCTGCCGACGACCTTGCGCTCGGTCAGGCCCTTGGCCCGCGCGGTGCGGATGTAGTCCTCGCCGAGGGTTTCCAGCATCTGGCCGCGGGTGAGCCGCGCGTAGATCGCCGCGTGCAGGAACGCGAGCACGAACCACGGCAGCACCAGGTGCCACGCCCACTGCACGGGATCCTCGGTCAGCGGCACGTACCCGTTCTTCGGGACGACGTCGAGGGCGAACGCGAAGATCGTGATGCCGATCATCCCGGCCAGGTAGGCGGGCATCGACACGCCGGCCATCGCGGCGGCCATGGTGATCCGGTCGACCGCGGTCCCGCG
Source organism: Amycolatopsis sp. Hca4 (assembly GCF_013364075.1). Taxonomy (GTDB): domain Bacteria; phylum Actinomycetota; class Actinomycetes; order Mycobacteriales; family Pseudonocardiaceae; genus Amycolatopsis. Next base: position 10,064,056 of record NZ_CP054925.1, on the reverse strand, counting down.
GCGCAGCGCGGAAAGCACGCCGAGGCCGACCCCGAGGACGATCCAGATCGCCGCCGCGCCGAGCGCCACGGAGAAGCTGACCTCGATCCGGCCGCCGATTTCGGCGAGCACGCCGACGTTGTTCTGGAAGTCCCAGCCGAAGCACGGCGCCGTGCAGTGGATCGCTGCGGCACCGGTGCCGAACGTGCGGCCGCCGAGTATCCCGCCGAGGAATTCGAAGAACTGGCCGTACCAGGGGACGTTGTAGCCCATGAACTCCCGCGCGAGCTGCAGGCCTTCCGGCGAGCACGGGCGGCCACAGGCCATCCGGGCCGGGTCGGCGGGCAGGACGTAGAACACCACGAAGGTCACGAACGTCACGACCAGCAGGACCAGGAGCATCCCGGCGAACCGGGTGGCGACGAAGCGGGCGGTGCGCATCAGGCCGCACCCGCCGAACGCGGGTCGAGCGCGTCGCGGATCGCGTCGCCGACGACGTTGAAGGCGAGCGTGATCAGGAACAGCAGCAGCCCCGGGAAGACCAGGTACATCGGGTCCGTTTCGAAGAAGTCGATGGCGGTGCTGATGGTGCGGCCCCAGCTGGGGGTCGGGGGCAGGACGCCGACGCCGAGGAACGACAGCGCGGCTTCGCTGCCGATCATCGACGGGATGGCCAGGCTGGCCACCACGATGATCGGCGCCCACAGGTTGGGCAGCAGTTCCCGGGTGAAGACGTGCCACGGGCCGCCGCCGACGACCTTGGCCGCGGCGACGAAGTCGCGCTTGGCCAGCGTCAGCGCCTGGGCCCGGACGATCCGGGCGACGCGCGGCCAGCCGAAGAGCCCCAGCACGACGATGAGCGTGACCTGCCGCGGGAAGTCGACCGGCAGCACGGCGCCGAGCGCGATCATGAAGATCAGGTACGGGAAGCCGAGGATGACGTCGGCGGTCCAGGTCACCAGCCGGTCCCACCAGCCGCCGAGGTAGCCGGCGCTGACGCCGATCAGCACCCCGAGCGTCGTGCCGAGCACGGTGGCACCGAGCCCGACGAGCAGCGACGTCCGCGCCCCGTGGGCGACGAGCGCGAAGAGGTCGACGCCGGTCAGCGGCTCGACCCCGAACCAGTGCGCGCCGCTCACCCCGCCGAGCGGCCCGGCCGGGAGCCCGGTCGGGCCGAGCGTCGAGATGTCCGGGACGAGGCTCTGGCCTTCGAGGAGGACGAAGAGGTCGGCCCCGGCGGCGAGCAGCACGATGAGGGCGATCAGGACGGTGCAGACGGACGTCCACCGCCCGGACCGGACGGCACGCCAGACCGCGGCAGGTAGAGAGCGCGCCGCAAGCGGCGGGAGGGCAGGGGCGGACACAGCACCTTCAAGGTTCAGCCGATCGAGTGACGATCAGGGACCTTAGGCAGTCCGGGCCGTGATCGATCCACCGTCTCACCATCTGGACGGGAACTCACGCACGGTGGTGGTGATTCGGGGCGGTTACCCGGCCGATGTCCGATTCGGGTCCAAGCTTCGGACATCGGCCGGCCCGGGGTCAGCTCGCGCTCACCGTCACCGGGTGGCGGACGACCGCGCCGAACAGGTACCCCTGCGTGTTGTAGGGCGCCACGTCCGGCTGCCGGACCCCGGTGACGTCGGTCGCGCGCGCCCGCAGCGTGTACTCCCCCGCCGTCCGGGGCCGCCACGGGAACTCCCACTGCAGCCAGCCGCGGTCGAGCGCCGGGCTGATCGGCTTCGCGGGCCGCCAGGTGCGGCCGTCCGTGCTCACCTCCACCCGGCGGATCCGGCCGTGGCCCGACCACGAGCGGCCGCGCAGCACCTGGCGCTGCCCCACGGCCAGCGTCGCGCCCCACGGGAGCTCGAACGCGCTCTTGACCACCTGCTCGGTCACCGGCGTGCCCTCGGCCGGGTAGTCCGGGCCCAGCAGCCGGTAGTACTGCGTGTTCCACGGCGACACCAGCGGCGTCGCCGACACCTCGATCCGGCCCAGCCACTTGATCGACGCGATCCCGGCCCACGACGGCACCACCAGCCGCACCGGGAAACCGTGGTCGGGCGGCAGCGGCTGCCCGTTCATCTCGTAGGCCAGCAGGACGTCTTCCAGTGCCTTCGCCACCGGCAGCGGCCGCCGCACCTTGCCGAGGTTCACCCCGCCCGTGACGTAGTCGGGGTCGAGCCCCTCCGGCAGGACGTCGACGGCGTCGCGGGTCAGCCCGGCCCGGGCGAGCACGGTCGCGAGCCGGACGCCGCGCCAGCGGGCGACCCCGACCGCGCCGAGCTTCCACGCCGTCCCGCTGACGGTCTGGCCCTGCTGGCCGGTGAAGAAGCTCCGGCCGTTGCCGGCGCATTCGACGAACGCGGTGACCGTCTCCGACGGCAGCGCGCGCAGGTCCCGGTAGGACAGTTCGACCGGCGCGGCGGCGGTCGGCGACCCGCGCAGCCCCGAGCCGAACAGCTGCAGCCGCCAGGTGGCCGCGTCCAGCACCGGCGTCGACGTGTGGTCGCGGACGAAGAACCGGTCGATCGGGGTCAGGTACCCCTGGCCGCGCATGGCTTCCCAGCGCGTCTCGGCGTTGGTGCCGTAGACGTCGAACAGCTCCGGCGGCAGCGGTTTGACGATCGGCCCGGCGGCCGCCGCCGTCCCCGCCGCGGCCCCGGTGACGGCCAGCGCGAGACCGCCCGCCGCCGTCAGCCGCAGCAGGTCGCGCCGGTTCAGCCCCGGCATCCGCGCCCGGCCGTCCCGCCACTGCGCCACGCGCACCCGGTCGTAGCCCGCCTCGTCATGCAACGCTGTCATGCGGGGCATTGTTCGGAACCGGACGCCGGACCGGCCAGCACGTCCACAGGGCGGAACGGCGGCCGCTTTCCGGTCAGTGCCCGCTCGCCGCGTCCGCGACGGTCCGGCCGTGCACCGCCGGGCGGCCGCCGTACGGGTCGTCGCCGGTCCACAGTGTCGTCGGCGCGGCCTTGCGCACGACCGGAACGACCTCCGAGGCGAACCGTTCCAGCATGTCCAGCTGCTGCTCGTGCGGGATCATCGTCGGCAGGCTGAACGACTGCAGGTCGTGGCCGTAGGCTTCGTGCCACCACAGGATCTTCTCGGCGATCTGCTGCGGGCTCCCGACCAGCACCGGTCCGCGCTCGATGGCGTCGTCGACGGTCGGGAACTCCATCGGGTTGCCGGGCGTGTGGTTGCCCGGCTGGTTGAAGTACTCGACGATCTTCTCGTAGGTCGGGCCGAACGCTTCCCGCGCTTCCTGCGTCGTGTCGGCCAGGTACAGGAACCCCGCTCCGGCGCCGACGAAGGCGAGGCGCGGATCGTGGCCGTGCTCGGCGTAGTGCTTCCGGTAGTGCTCGATCAGCACGGTGTACCGGTCCCGCGGCTGGAGGGCGTTGGCCGAGAACAGCGGGTCACCCCACTTCGCCGCCAGCTCGGCCGACGTCAGCGTGGTGGCCGAGCCGTGCCAGACGCGGGGCGCGCCCGCGAACGGCCGCGGCAGGCTCGTCACCGACGTCAGCGGGCCGCGGAACCGGCCCGACCAGGTGACGTCCTCCTCGCGCCAGAGCCGCCGGAGCAGTTCGTACTTCTCGGCCAGCGCGTCCCACTGGTCGCCGTTCTCGATGCCGAACATCGGCAGCTGGCGCAGCTCGTTGCCCTTGCCGATCACCAGTTCCAGCCGTCCGCGGGACAGCTGGTCGACGGTGGCGTAGTCCTCGGCCACCCGCAGCGGGTCGTGGATCGACAGCACCGAAACCCCGGTCTGGATGCGCACCCGGCTCGTCGTCGCGGCGATCGCGCCGAGCAGCACGGTGACACCGCTGCTCAGGAAGTGCCCGGCGTGCCGTTCGCCGAGCGCGACGGCGTCGAACCCGAATTCCTCCGCGTAGCGCGCCGACGTCAGCGCCTGCGCGAAGCGCTCGTCGGTGCGCACCCGGCGACCGGTCACCGGGTTCGTCAGGTGAGGCAGGATGTCCAGGACCTGGAATCTCATCCCGCGAGTATCACCGGACGGCGACGCCGGGCCGGACGAGTCCACATCCTGAGCACCCGTGCGGCCCCGGCGGGGTGCGGGCTACCTGTGGACCACCCGCTCCGGAAGAAGAGAGCCGCCATGCCTGACGTCCCGCTGTCGGTGCTCGACCTCGTCCCGGTCAGCTCCGGGTCCGACGTGGCCGAAGCCGTGCGCAACACCGTCGACCTCGCCCGGCAGGCCGAAAGCTTCGGCTACCACCGCTACTGGTTCGCCGAGCACCACCTCAACCCGGGCGTCGCCGGCGCTTCGCCGCCGGTGCTGATCGCCCTCGTGGCCGGCGCCACCTCGCGGATCCGGCTCGGCTCGGCGGGCGTCCAGCTCGCCCACCGGACGCCGCTGGCCGTCGTCGAGGAGTTCGGCCTGCTCGAGGCCCTCCACCCCGGCCGGCTGGACCTGGGCCTCGGCCGCAGCGGCAAGCAGCTCGTCCGCGAATACGCCGCTGCCGCCGCCCGGCCGCCGGAGGCCGCGCGCCGGGTCGATGGCCTGCTCATCCCGCCGAAGCCCGACTTCGGGCGCCTGGCGCGGTCCCCGCGGCTCGGGCTGACCTTCCGGTTGCTGCAGCAGCCCGGGGCGGAGTCCCCCGACTACAGCGAGCAGGTCGACGACATCCTCGCGCTGCTCGCCGGCACCTACCGGTCCCCGGAAGGCCTGGAGGCGCACGCCGTCCCGGGCGAAGGCGCGCGGCCGGAGGTCTGGATCCTCGGCAGCAGCGGCGGGCAGAGCGCCGCCGTGGCGGGCCGCCATTCCCTGCGGTTCGCCGCGAACTACCACGTGAGCCCGTCCAGCGTGCTGGAAGCCGTCGACGCCTACCGGCGGGAGTTCCGCGCCTCGGAAGCGCTGGAGCGGCCGTACGTGGCCGTGTCGGCGGACGTCGTCGTGGCCGAAGACGACGACACCGCCCGCGAACTGGCCGCCGGCTACGGGCTCTGGGTCCGCAGCATCCGGCGGGCCGAGGGCGCGATCCCGTTCCCGGCCCCGGCCGAAGCCGCGGCCCACCGGTGGACCGACGAAGACCGCGCCCTGGTCGCCGACCGCGTCGAGACGCAGTTCGCCGGCTCCCCGGAGACCGTGACGGCCGGCCTGCGGCGGCTGCAGGAGGCCACCGGCGCCGACGAGCTCGTGATCACCACCATCACGCACCGGCACGCCGACCGGGTCCGGTCGTACGAATTGCTGGCCTCGCAGTGGCAGTCAAGCCGTTTCACCTGACGAGCGCATTACCGCTCCGCCGGTCCTGGCCCCGACAATCCGGCGGTATGACGACCTCGGCGGAACGACGAGCGACCGACGTGATCCACGTCGGCATCCGGATCGACCTCACCGGCCGCGCGGTCGACGCCGACGCGCTCGCCTCCCGGCTGGCCACCGCGCTCGGCGGCGCGGACGTCGTCACCGTGGAGCGCCGCAACCACCTGAGCCTGGTCCCGGACCCGGTGCTGCACATCGAAACCGGCCCCCGGCGCGTGCTCCTGCTGGGCCGCCCGGTCCCGTTGACCCGGCTGGAGTTCGACCTGCTGCGCTTCCTGAGCGCACACCCGGACCGGGTGTTCACCCGGTCCGCGCTGAAGACCGCGCTGTGGCCGAGACAGGACGGCGGGGACCGCACGGTCGACGTCCACGTGCGCAAACTGCGGGCCAAGCTGGAACCGCACCTGGACCCGATCACCACGGTCCGGGGCGTCGGTTACCGCTTCGAGGGATCGGCACCGGTCACGCTCTCGTGAGCCGGCCGGCATCCGGGTGCACGCTCCGCCGAAGCCGGGCGGTACGAGCACCGGGATCCGGTGTGCACGGTGCCCCGCAAGTGGGTTCCGATCGCCGGGTCGGCGGCGCTGATCCGGACCAGTGCGCGGCGGATCGCCTTTCCTGCCGCGACCCGCGCTCGCTCCGCGCCGTCGGCGAACAGGCGGGACCGGCCGCACCGAGTTCGCGGAAACCCGGGAGACCTTCGGCCTGGTCTTCGTCGGTGCGGGCACCACAAGCATCCAGCCGCACGAACAGCGGACCGCGGCCGGGGCGGAGGTGCTGCGGGACCGGCTGCGGCACGCCCTCGCGAGGTGCGACGGGTTCGTCCGGGTCAGCGGCCCCGCGGCCGCGCGAGCCGGGGTGCTGAACCGGTGCTTCGCCGTGGAGGCACCGACCCGCTGAACCGGCCCGGCCGGCTCTTCTCGGACGCGGGGACGACGGGCTCCGGGCGGACGGCGATGGTCCCTTCGCCGCCCACCCGGCGCCGGCTCGGGTTCGAACTGCGTCAGGACCGGCAGAACAGCGCGTCCGGCGTCCGGCTCGAACCGATCCGGCCGGTGTAGGCGACGCCGGCGACGTACTCCCCCGGTGCGCACTGCCCCTTGTAGTTCCCGGTCGCGAAGTCGCCTCCGGGGTCGCCGGCCGGGCGGTTGTCGCCGCGGTCGAACCACACCGTTCGGCCCGTGCGGCCCAGGGGTGTCGCCGACCGGCCGCACAACACCGCCGAGAAGGCCGCGCCCTGGACGCTGTAGCCGACGACCGCGTGGTCGGGCGGGCACTGCGTTTTCGTGTAGCCGGACGCCCAGTCGGTGTCGACGTGGGTCTCGTCGCGGACGACCACGTACCCGGTGGGCGCGGCGAGCGTTCCGGTGCACAGGCCGCGGTTGCCGGTGTGCGCCAGGCCGGCGAGCCGCCGCCCGTCCGGGCAGACGCCCTTGCGGGCGCCGGAATTCCAGTCGGGCAGCGCGCGGACCTGGCGCGACTCCTGGAAGTCGGCGTAATCGAGGTTCAGCATCGACCAGTGCGCCGCGTCGTCCGGGATCGGCCCGGTCCGCGACGGTGCGGAAATCAGCCGCTGCCAGGCCGGGCCGCGCCAGTCGGTGCCGTCCAGGACGTCGATGCGGTGGCCCGCCGAGTCGTATTCGAGCAACGCCCAGCCGTCGCCGGAACCGTTGGCCTGGAAGCCGACCGCGGGCCAGTAGGCGAAGTCCGTGTCCGTCTCGGCCAGGTAGTTCACGAAGGTCTCGAAGAACGTGCGCGACGCCGGATCGGTGGTGTTGCGGCCTTCGCCGAACTCGCTGATCCACAGCGGTGCGGTGTAGTGCTTTCCGGTGTCGGCGGAGACGAAGAACGCCTGCCGGTACAACGTGTCCCGCAGGTCCTGGGGTGACAGATCGCGGTAGCGCGGGTCGTGCGTTTCGCCGATGCCGGTCGCGCCGGAGTGGTTGGGGCCGGTGTAGCCGTAGAAGTGCGCCGAATAGACGAGCTTGCCGGAGTCCACCAGCGTGTGCGACAGCGTCCGGGCGGGCTCCAGGGTCGGCCTGCCGTGCGCGAAGCCGTCGATCGGCAGTCCGGTCCAGTTGATGCCCTCGACGAAGATCAGCAGGTCCCGGTTGGCTTCGGTGAGGATGCGGTCGGCGACCTGCTGGCTCGCGCGCTGCCAGTCGGTGCCGTTGCCCCAGCCCCAGTTGGGGTCGTCGAAGGCGTTGCGGCGGACCTCGTTGTACAGGTCGGCGCCGACGACCCGCTTGTTCGCGGCGTAGCGGCGCGCCATGAACAGCCAGTCGTCCTGCCACTGCTGCTCGCTCTGCGCGGTGTTCCAGCGTTCGTTGCCGTCGAGGCCGCAGCACCAGCGCGAGGTCGTGGTGTGGTTGTTGAGGATGACGGCGAACCCGCGCGCGGTCAGCCGGTCGACGACGCGGTCGTAGACCTGCAGCGGCGTCAGGCCGTGCAGGTCCGGATTGGCGGCCAGGTCCGGGACGGGCCGGGTGTCGTGGATCATCGCGTTGGAGAACTGCAGCCGGACGCTGTTGAGGCCGAGCTGCGCGAGCCCGTCGACGACGGTGTCGATCGACGCGCGGTCGAGCCCGAGCGGGGTCTGGTAGGCGATCTCGCCGGCGTGGTGGTTCGCCGGGTCGTTGACGTCGCCGGAACCGGTCCACGTGCCGCTCGCGCCGTGCCAGTTGGCGGCCTTCAGCTTGAAGCGGTCGCCGTGCGCGTCGACGATGTACCGGCCGCGGGTGCTGAGCGGCCCGGTCCAGGACGGCGGGTCGGCGGCGGCCCGGGTGACGGGCACGGCGAGACCGGCGGTGGCGAGCAGGACGGTGAGCAGCACACCCGAGATCCTCACGCCGGGAAGTCAACCAACTCACGGACCGCCGGATAAGAGCCGTTGGTATCCATTCGCCCGGCGGCTGGTCGCGCCGGCCGGATCGCCGGGCGATCCGGCCGTGGTGTGTCAGGAGCCGGCCGGCCGGACCTCGGCGCGCGAGTGCGGCATCGGGCGGTGTCTTCCCGTGGTCGTGACGGCTCCCCCGAGCGCGCTACCCGGAGCCGAGCAACCGGTGCAGCTCGGGCAGCACGGTGTCGAGGTCCTTGCTCGTCCGGACGACCACAATGGACGCTCCGGCGTCCTCGCGGGAGCGGTTGAACAGGTCGACGGTCTCGGTCATCGCCGCGTCGAACTCGGCTTCCGGGTCGTCCGACCGGCCGCGCAGCCACCGGCGCAGCACGTGGTTGTGCGCGCTCACCACGGCGCCGGCCATCAGCTCCGCGCGCAACGCCGTGTCCGCGCCACCCCCCATCCAGCCGTGCAGGAAGCGGCGGAAGAGCCGTTGGTACTGCTGGACCCCGGCGATCTCACGGTCGCGCAGGGCCGGGACGCTGCGCGTCAGCCGGTAGCGGGTCACCGCCCGCTCCCCCTCGGCGAGGTAGTGGCGCAGGACCAGCCGGGCCGCCTCGGTGACCGCGATCAGCGCGGTGCGGTCGGTCGAGCCGGCCAGGCGGGTTTCGATGGCCCGAGGAGGACTTCGTGGTCCGGGAAGATCACGTCCTCCTTCGTCCGGAAGGTGCGGAAGAAGGTCGTGCGGCCGACGCCGGCCCGGTCGGTGATGTCGTCGACCGTGGTCTGCTCGTAGCCGCGCTCGGCGAACAGCGCGAACGCCGCTTCGGTCAGGCGCTCCTTGGCCGGCTTCGCCGCCATACCCCGCTCCCCTTCTCCCGGTCCGCAGCCTAGTGCGTGGCGCGCGTCATATCCGCCCGAACGGTCTTCAGCTACCTGTCGGTACTGAGTACCGTTCAAATGATACCGAGTACCGGAGAGGATGGCGGCGATGGAACGCGTTGGCGTGGTCGGGTGCGGGCAGATGGGCGCGGGCATCGCCGAGGTGTGCGCTCGGGCCGGGCTCGACGTCGTGGTCGTGGAGGCCGATCCCGCCGGGGCGGACGCCGGACGCCGCCGGCTCGAGGGCTCGCTGGCCCGCGCGGAGCGGAAGGGCAAGATCCCCGACGCCGCCGGGGTGCTGCGCCGGATCCGGGTCACCGAGTCGCTCGACGACCTGGCCGACCGCACCTTCGTCGTGGAAGCCGTCGTCGAAGACGAGACGGTGAAGGCGGACCTGTTCCGGCAGCTGGACAAGATCGTGGCCGCGCCGGACGCGGTGCTGGCGTCGAACACCTCGTCCATCCCGATCATGAAGCTCGGCACCGCGACCCAACGTCCCGCCCAGGTCGTCGGCGTGCACTTCTTCAACCCCGTGCCGGTGCTGCCGCTGGTCGAACTCGTGCCGAGCCTGCTGACCACCGAAGCCACCGTCGAGCGCGCCCGGACCTTCGCCCAGGACGCGCTCGGCAAGCAGGCCATCCTCTGCCAGGACCGGGCCGGGTTCGTGGTCAACGCGCTGCTGATCCCGTTCATCCTCGCGGCGATCCGCATGTTCGAGTCCGGCTTCGCCACTCGCGAAGCCATCGACGAAGGCCTGGTCCGCGGCGCCGCCCACCCGCAGGGCCCGCTCGCCCTCGCCGACCTGATCGGCCTCGACACGACCAAGGCCGTCGCCGAATCGCTGTACGAAGAGTTCAAGGAGCCGCTGTACGCACCGCCGCCGCTGCTGGCCCGCATGGTCGACGCCGGCCTGCTCGGCCGCAAGACCGGCCGCGGCTTCTACACCTACGGCCGGTCATGAGCGAGTGCCAGTGCCTCTGCGCCCCGGCCGGCCACCAGCCCCAGCTCTGCACGGGGACGGCGGAGTTCGGGAAAACGGTCCGGCTGCCGGGCAGCCCGGCGACGGCGTTGGTGCCGGCGTGCGCCCCCTGCCACCAGGCGGCGGGCGCCAAACCGGGGTTTCCGGGCCGCACCGTCGGGAATCCGCCGCCTCGGCGGCTCGGCGAGCGCGACCGGGACGCCGCCGCGCTCGCCCGGCCCGGGCGGCGGTCCGCGCGGTGGCCCAGGGCCAACGGCTCGGAGTAGGCAGCGCTGCCCAACTTCTGGAGCGATCGCTCAGGTAGTCTGGTGGCATGTGGTTCTGGCTGGCCGGTGCGATCGTCTCCGAGGTGACCGGCACCCTGGCGCTCCGCTTCTCCGACGGGTTCTCCAAACCCTGGCCCTCGCTCGTCGTCGTCCTCGGCTACGGCGTCGCCTTCTACTCGCTGTCGCAAGCACTGGCCAAGGGGGTCCCGGTCGGCGTCGCCTACGGGATCTGGTCCGCCGTCGGGGTCGCCCTGATCGCGCTCATCGGCGCGGTGTTCCTCGGCGAATCGCTCACCTGGATCCAGGTCGGCGGGATCGGCCTGCTCATCCTCGGCGTGCTGGCCCTGGAGCTCGGCAAGTCCCATGCCACCTGAAATCGCCGACGGCAGGCTCCGCAAAGGCGCCGCCCGGCGCGAAACGCTGCTCGCGGCGACCCTGCGCGTGGTCGGCCGGTCCGGGGTCGCCGCCGTGTCGCAGCGGACGGTCGCCGCCGAAGCCGGCGTGCCGCCAGCGCCGTGCTCTACTACTTCGCCTCCGTCGACGACCTGCTGGTGACGGCCCTGCGCGAGGTCAACGAACGCTATTGCGCGGAACTCGCCGCCATCCGGGACGTCGACGGCCTGACCGCCCACGTCGTCCGGTACGCCGAGCAGGACCGGTTCCTGCTGATCGCCGAGTACGAACTGTGGCTGCTCGCCGCCCGCCGCGACGACCTCTGCGACGAGCTGACCGGCTGGACAGCGTCGTGCAGGACCTGGCCGTCCGCCTCGCCGCGCGTCGCCCCGACAGCCTGGCCGCCGCGCTCAACGGGCTCTACCTCCGGGCCGCGCTCACGGGAGTCGACGCTGCCACGGTCCGCGAGGTCCTCGAGAATGCACTCTGAAAGATCAGGAGGGCCAGACTTGAGCCGGACGTGGTCGGGACGGTTGCTCGACGTCGCCGCCGCCGTGCTGCCCGGCGTGCGCCGGGTGCGCGGGCAGAAGGAGTCCTTCGCGCAGGCATGGGAGGACGCCAACCGCGCGGCGCTCGCGTCGGACCGGCCGCTCTGGGTGGCGCTCGGCGACTCGATGACCCAGGGCATCGGCGCGGCGAGCGTCGAGGGCGGGTGGGTACCCCGGCTGAACGCGCTTCTCGGCGAACCGTTCGCGGTGGTCAACCTTTCCGCGTCCGGCGCCCGGGTGGCCGACGTTCTCGAGCACCAGCTTCCCCGGATGCGCGCCCTGTCCGCGTCGCCGGTGCTGGTGACGGTCCTCGTCGGAGCCAACGACATGCTCACCCGGGGCCGCCGCCGCGCGGTCCCGGACCGGTTCGGCCGGGTGCTGGAGCAGCTGCCGCCGGGCCGGTCCGTCGTGGCCACGCTGCCGAGGCGGAACGCGGCGGCCCGGGCGGCCAACGCACTGATCGACGCCGCGGCCGGCGACGGCCGGGTGCACGTAGCCGAGCTGCGCGGGCCGGCGCTGAGCCCGATCCGCGGCAGTCTGGCCGACGACTGGTTTCACCCGAACGACGTCGGCTACGCCCGGATCGCCGGCCTCTTCGAAGCCCCCGTGCGCGCGGCGGCCCGTCTCGGTGGCCCGGTCTAGGGCACCTCGGCCGCGGCGTCCCGGCGTGGGAAACTGCCGGCCATGCAGTTCCGCCTGCTCGGCTCCGTCGAAGTGCTCGGCGATGACGGCACGCCCGTCGCGCTGCCGGGGGCCAGGGCGCGGGCCATCCTGGCCATGCTGCTGGTTTCCCGGCCGGATGTGGTGTCCTCCGGCCGGTTGTTCGCCACCGGGCAGTCCGCAAAGGATCCCGTGAACGCGCTGCACGTCCAGATCGCGAAGCTGCGCGCCGCCTTGCCGGAGCCGCGGCTGGTTTCCGAACGCGGGGGCTACCGGCTGCTCACCCGGGACGGCGAGGTCGATGCCGACGTGTTCGCCGAGGCCTGCGCCACGGGACACGAGCTGGCGCGGCAGGGCGATCCGGCGGGCGCGGTCACCGTGCTGCGCGAGGCGCTCGCACGGTGGCGGCAGCCGGTCGGCTACGACTTCGCCGACGTCTGGCGGGCCCGGCTCCAAGAGCTGCGCCTGGCCGCGCTGGACACCGTGCTCGACGCGGAACTGACCCTCGGCCGGCATCGGGAGCTGGTGCCGGAGCTCGCCGGGCTCGTCGCGGCACACCCGTTGCGGGAACGGTTCGCGGAACTGCTGATGCGCGCCCTGCACCGCGGTGGCCGCCGTCCGGAAGCGCTGGCCGTCTTCGATGACCTGCGGCGGCGGCTGGCCGACGAGCTGGGCACGGACCCCGGGCCCGGCACGGCCGCGCTGCACCTGGCGATCCTGCGCGACGAGGCCGGAGCGCCGGGCGGCAACCTGCCGCACCCGGTCGGGATCCTGTTCGGACGAGACGCCGATCTCGGCGGCGCCGAGCGGCTGCTCGCCGAACGGCGCCTGGTCACCCTGACCGGGCCGGGCGGGGTGGGCAAGACGCGGGCCGCCCGCGAGCTCGGGCACCGGCTGCGCGGCCGGTTCCCCGACGGCGTCTGGCTGGCCGAGCTGGCTTCCGTCGCCCGCGACGGCAGCGTGCTCGACGCGCTCGCGGCGACGCTGCTGGACGGCGAGCCCGCGGCACCCGCCCGCGACCGGCTGCTCGCCCACCTCCGCGACCGGGAAGTCCTGCTGGTGCTGGACAACTGCGAGCACGTCGTCGAGGACGCCGCCGCGGCCGCGGAGCTGCTGCTCGGGCAGTGCCCGCGGCTCACCGTGCTGGCCACCAGCCGCGAACCGCTGAACATCGAGGGCGAGCGCCCGGTTCCGCTGGCGCCGCTCGCCCTGCCGGACGCGATCCGGCTGTTCCGCGACCGCGCACCCGGTGTCCGGGACGGCGACGCCGCCGTGGGCCGGCTCTGCGCCCGGCTCGACGCGCTGCCGCTCGTGCTGGAACTGGCCGCGGCGGGTACCCGGCTGTTCTCCCTCGGCGAGATCGAAGCCCGCCTCGACGACCTCGCGAACGCCTCCCGGCGCGCGCCGGCCCGGCACCACTCGGTCCGCGCCCTGCTCGACTGGAGCCACGCGCTGCTGTCGGAGGCCGAACGCCGGGTGTTCGCCGGGCTTTCGGTCTTCCGGGACGGCTGCACCTTCGCCGACGCCGAACGCGTGTGCGGCGCCACCGCCGGCGTGCTCGCGGCGCTGGTGGACAAGTCACTGGTGGTCGCCGGCCACGACGGCCGGTTCCGGCTGCTGGAGACCGTCCGCGGCTACGCGGCGTCCACCACGGACACCACCGTGTTCCACGACCGGCACGCCGAGGTCCGGATCGCGTTCGGCCGGGAGGTCTACGCCGGGCTGTCCTCCCCGCGGCAGCAGGAACTGCCGGCCCGCTTCCTCGCCGAGCTCCCCAACGTGCGGGCGGTGACGACCTGGCTGCTGCGACGCGGCGACGGGCCCCGCGCGCTCGTGCTGCAGGGCCTGCTCGGCTACCTCTGGTACGTGTGCGGGCGCGAGGCGGAAGGCGCGCGGTGGCTCGGCCGGGCGATCGGCTGCTTCGACGCCGGCCCGCGGTCCGGGTGCGACGGACCGCTCGCCGTGGCGCTGGCCTGGCACAGCTACCTCGGCTGGGCGTCCGGGGTGCTGCCCGATCCGTGGGCGCCGGCGGAGCGGGTGCGCGCGCTCTACCGCACCACGACGGACCGCGACGGCGTCCGCATCGCCCTGCCGGCCGTCGCGGCGGTGGCCGTGCAGCTGCGCCCGGGCGCCGAGGCGCGGGCCTGCCTCGACGAAGCCGAAGAGGTCATGGCGGAGTTCGACCACCCGTGGCTGCGCGCGATCCTGGACGCGGTGTGGTCCGAGCAGCACCGCCGTGAGGGCGACCTCGCGGCCGCCGTGGCCGCGGCGGAGGCGAACCTGCGGTACTTCGAGGGCATCGACGACCGGTTCGGCGTCGTCTTCTCCCACCTGCGGCTCGGGGACGCCGAAGAGCAGGCCGGCCACCGCGCCCGCGCCCGCGCGCGGTGGGCGCGGGCGCGGGAGGTCGCGCGAGCCGGGCAAGCGCCGGTCAAGCGGGGGTACGCCGAGCTGCGCCTCGCCTACCTGGACCTCGACGACGATCTCCCGGCGGCGGTCGCGGCGCTCGACCGGATCCGGGCGGAGGCGGCCGCCCTCGCCGCGGCCGACCTCGGCGCCGCGGCCGCGAACCTGCTCGGGCTGGCCCACGTCCGCCGTCGCGACGAAACCGGTGCGGTGACGTGCTTCCTCGAGGCGGTGGCGGCCGAGCGGGCGCTGCCGATCCGCACCGCGGTGGCCGCCGCGCACCTCACCGCGTTGGCGGGTCCCCGGTGGAAGCCGCAGGCGGAGGAGGCGGTGGGGCGGATCCCCGACCCGCTGCACCGCGCCGCGCTCGGCGTGCTGCTCGGGCAACTGACCGGAGTGGACGACCTCGGGCGACCGCTGCCAGGCGGGCCGGTCTGCACACCGCTCGCCGCCCTCGTCTGACCGCGCTCGGCGTACCGCTCCACCAACCGACCGGAATGACCCACCTCAGGCGACCGCCACCAGGCGGGCCGGTCTGCACACCGCTCGCCGCCCCCATCCGACCGCGCGCTCACACCCGCACGCGAGCCAGTCCTTCGACGTGGTCGGCGCACAACTCTCCCGCGTCGAGCCCGCGGTACTCCGCAGCCAGCTCCCCCGCCCGCCGCCGGTGGGACTCGCCGTCCAGCAGCTTGCGCACCGCCGTCTTCAGTGCTTTCTCCGACGGGGTCGCCGTGCGCAGGTTGAGGCCCGCGCCGGACCGCTCGACCCGGGCGGCGACCTCGGGCTTGTCTTCGGTCGCCCCGGCGACGACGAGCGGCACGCCCTGGGCCAGGGCCAGCTGCACCCCGCCGAAGCCGCCGTTGGTCACCATCGCGGACAGTTCCGGCAGCAGCCGGTCGTAGGGCAGGAACGGGGCGGTGAACGCGTTGCCGGGCAACGGGCCGAGCTCGTGCGCGCCGGTGCTCGCCACGACGGTGACGTCTTCGTCCGCCAGCGCGCGGATGGCGGGCCGCACGAGCTGTCCCAGGTCCGTGTCCGCGACCGTGCCCTGGGTGACGTGCACGATCGGGCGGCCCGCGGCGATCATCCGGTCCCACCACTCCGGCAGCTCCGTCGCCGGCGCCGGGTCGACCAGCGCCCCGACGAACTTCACCTGCGGCGGCAGCTGCTCGCGCGGGTGTTCCAGCCCGGCGACACCGTTTTGGAGGTGCAGGTGCGGCGAGACCCCGGACAGCCCGCGTTCCCCGGCCGGCAGGCCGAGCCCGGCGAGGATCCGGTCGCGGTGGTCGTACACCGGCTTGAAGACGACGTCGTCCAGCAGCCGGCGCACCACGCCGTTGCGCAGGCGGGCGAGCGCCCCGCGCCGGTACCGGAGCCCGGGCCCGAACGGCGGGACCTCCGGCGCCGGCAGCATCAGCGGCGTGACCCCGACGCTGACCGCGCGCGGGCCGCCCAGTTGCTCGAGCACCGCGGCGCCGACGTGGGCGGCGTCGTGCAGCACCAGGTCCGCCTGCCGCCGGCCGAGCTCCCGGCGCAGGTCCGCGACCTGCGCCGGAATAGGTTCCAGGAACACCGAACGCATGTCGTAGCGCAGTTTCGCGATCCCGTTGAGCCGGGTGCGCTCCGGAAAGAGCTCATCGACGTTGCGGCCCCGGTGGTCGATGGCCGGGTCCATCGCCACGAATTCCGCACCGGTGGCGCGGATCCGCTCCGCGAACACCTCACCGGAGCACCACCGCACCCGGTGCCCCCGCGCGGCGAGGGTGCGGGCGATGGGCAGCAGGGGGCCGACGTGGCCGGGCACGGGCATGGTCGCGAAGAGCAGGTCCAAAGGCATGCGGCACAGCCAACCAGTGCCCCCTTTCCGGATCCTGTCCGCCTCGCGACGAGGTGGACAGCGGGGTGCACCGGGACCGGCCGGCCGCGGGGCTCAGCCGGTTCCGGTCCACGCGGAGCGGGGCGGTTCCTCGCACGTCGAGGTGTTCTCGACGTGCGAGGTCGAACCGCAGGCCGCGCGCCAAGGCCTTCGGGTGGTGCGGATCGGCGGGCCGGTCGCGCGGAGGCGGCTATCCGGTGATCCGGACGACCACCTGCTCGTCGGCGTAGGAATACCCCTCGTAGCTCACGGAAATCCCGGTGCGGTCGAGGTACTCCCGCCACGCCCGGTACTCGTGCTCCTGCCAGCCGGGGAAGTTGAAGAACTCGTCGAACACCAGCACCGAGCCCGGGCGCAGGCGCGGGCCGACCAGGTCCAGCACGGTCTTCGTCGAGCTGTAGAGGTCCGCGTCGACGTGGACGAAGTCGACCGGTCCCGGGTGGGCGGCCAGGAAACCGGGCAGGGTGTCGGAAAACCAGCCGACGACCAGTTCGGCTCCGGCGACCTCGGGCCGGTTCTCGACGCTGAACGTCCCCGCCGGGAAGTCGATGCGCCAGTCTTCGGGCAGGCCCTGGAAGGAGTCGAAGCCGAAGACACCGCCGGAAGCCCGTGCGGCGGCGATGATTTTCAGGGTGGCGCCGGTGTAGACGCCGAACTCGAGTGCCATGCCCCCGGTGGGCGCGAGCGAGAGGGCGTGTTCGAGCGTGCCCTGCGGGTGGTCGAACCGCGGTGCGTCGGGCATGTGGGACCGGACGAACTCGGCCGACTCGAGGGCGGCCCGGCGGTCGGCGGCGTAGACGACGTCGCGCCGGGTCCGGATCTCGAACTCGATGAGGCGGTCGTAGATCCGCCGGTTCTCGGCCCGCAGCTCGGCGAGTTCCCGGTGCTGCCGCACCATCAGCGGTGTGACGGCTTCGGTCACGGTGTCTCTCAACCGCACCCGGATCGGTTGCAGCAGGCGCTGGCGCCAGGACGCACGCATCGCAGCGGGATTCCTCTCCTCGGAGGCTGCGGAGTGTAGGACATCGGCGGGGGCCTGACGCAGTGATCGATCGACAAAACTCCGGTGCGCACTCAGCGTTCTCTCAGGAAGGTGAAGTCCGCCGCAGCGCCATGGCGCGGAGCACCATCTCCATGGTGAAGCGGGTCTTCGGGTCGTGGAGGCGGTCGCCGAAGACCTGCTCGAGCTGGCGCAGGCGGTAGCGGACGGTCTGCGGGTGCACCACCAGCTCGGCCGCGATCTTCGGGACCTTGCCGCCGTGGCCCAGCCACGACAGCAGCGTCTCGGCCAGCCGCAGCCGCGTGGCCTCCGGGAACCCGGCCAGCGGACCGAGTTCGTGCCGGGCGAGCTGGTCGACGAGGTCCTCGTCCGACAGCAGCCACAGGGTCGTCAGGTGCTCGGCGCACCAGGTGATCCGGGTCCCGGGCAGCACCTCCGCCGCCACGAGCCGTTCGGCCGCGCGGGCCCAGCGCAGCGAGCTCGCCGCCTTGTCCAGCGGGGTCGGCGGCCCGACCACGATCCGCACCCCGAGCTCGGCGGCGATGTGCTGCAGGCGCTCGCGCTCGACGGGGGCCGGCAGGAGCAGGTGCGGGTGCGGCAGCTCCAGGTTGCTCAGCACGTCCGGTCCCCACGAGGCCACCGCGGCCCGGCTCACGGGGGTGTGCGGCTCGACCGCCACCGCGAGCACGGTGTCGGGCAGTGGCCACCCGACGGCCCGCGCGGCGTCGGCGATCACTTCGGCCGGGACGGCCGGCCGATCGAGGACCAGCTGCAGCAGCCGGCGGCGCAGGCCCTCGCGGGCGCCTTCCAGCTCGACCTGGGCTTCGCGGTGGCCCTGGAACGACATCTTCGCGAGCTCGTCGGCGTAGCCGAACAGCATTTCGCCCAGCCGCCCCATGGCCATCGACGACAGGTGGTGGCGCTGCCCGAGCCGCATGATCCCCTGCCAGGCGACCCGGGAACCCACGCGGTACGCGGCGTGGAGGTCGTCCAGGGTGCGGCCCGCGCGCGCTTCGAGGGCACCGAGCCGGCGGCACGTCTCGTGCAGCTTGTCCCGCGTGGTCGACGGGTCCTCGATCAGGTCCACGAACTGCCGGACGGCACAGTCGACGCCCTCGCGGGTCACGTGGTTGTACCGGCCCTCGTCCGGCCGGGCGTACACCGGCACCGCCCGCCGGACCTCGCGGACGATCCGGTCCACCAGCTGGGGCAGCGCCGGCCGCATCAGCCCGGCGAGCTCGTGCGCCTGAGCCGGTCTTCGGAGATCGTCGTCGGCCGGGCGCCGGGCGGCGGTGGCGAGCTGGTGACCGTTGTACCGGGGCGTCAAGCGTGTCCTCCACCTGTCGTGCTGGCCTTCCGAGCTTTACCCGGCAGTAAAGCAGCGGTCGCGGAGCA